>NZ_JBLRVZ010000020.1:0-184946 GCF_048159505.1 Streptomyces sp. T028 | reverse complement strand
TCAGACCGCACAGCTCCGCATCACCCGGAACCCGCTCGGCCCTCGGCCCGAACACCTTCCACAGATTGCGCACGGAAATGACAGGAGCACCGTCCGAATCCTGAGGCGCACCCCGCCTCTGGGATATCTCGGTCTGCGTGGGGGTCACGAACGACCTCTTTTCGGCGTTCAGCCGCGGAACCAGCGCTGCGGCCGGGTTTGGATGTTCTGCCAGATGCGCTCGGACCCTGGTACAGAATTGTTGCGCATCGCGCATCGAATTGCTTGTGGTGGAACACCTTCGCGAACACTCGGACAGGCGTCAAGGGGTTGGCGGATGACGATTTGGCGTGTTGCGTATTACTGACACTGGAAGCGCAATGCGCAACTTCGGGCTGACCGCGTCGCCGAGACGTTCGACCACCGCACCCGACGGGCTCTTCACGGAAAGAACACACGGAGAACATATGGTCATCACATTCGGTATGCTCCAGGCGCTTCAATCGCACCATTGAGGGGGGATTCCTCATGCCCACGCGTATGCGTCACGTTCTGGCCGCCGCATCCATCGCATCCATAGCGGGCGCGCTCGCCCTGTCGACCGCCGGTCCGGCCCAGGCCACCGAGTATTCGTCCGCGCTCAAGCTCAAGGGCGTGCAGTACGACGCGCCCGGAGCGGACTCCAACCGGTGCTCCGGTGGCAACACCAAGGACGAGTACCTGACGATCAAGAACTACTCACGCACCGCGACCGTCAATCTCAAGGGGTACGTCGTCAAGGACGCCGCGGGCAACAAGTTCACCTTCCCCGCGAACCACAGGCTCGAGCCCGGCGACTACGTGAAGCTGCGCGGCGGCCGCGGCACCGACTCCGACGCCGGCAACGTCGTCTACCGCCAGAACTGCAACTTCATCTGGAACAACGACAAGGACACCATCTACCTCGTCAAGCCGGCCGGTTCCCGGGCCGACGTCCACTCCTACACCAAGCGCGCCAACGACGCGGACGGCAACGGCTACATCAACTTCCACGGCTGACGCCGACGGGATCCCCGGAGCCGGGTCGGTACGGCTCCGGGGACTGCGCCTGGAGCGTGGTCAGCCCCTGATCCGGTCGCGGACCCAGACACCGTTGGGCGAGAGCGCGGCCTTTCCGAACTTGCCGGTGCTGCAGGCACCCTTCTTGAACACCGACAGGTCCTTGTGGTTGTCGGAGAGACTCCAGTTCGTCCAGCCGATCTTCTTCTTGGCCATGAGGTCGATGAACTTCTGGGCCATGGGGTAGTCGGTGCCCCAGCCGTTCCAGGAGGCGACGGCCCACTCGGTGACGAAGATGGGGAGCTTGTCCGAGGCGCGGTCGAGCAGCTTCAGGAACTGCTCCCGTCCCGCCGTCGCGTAGAAGTGGTACGTGTACATGACGTTCTTGTCGCGTACCGGGTCCGCGAGGATGACCTTCTCGTTGGTCGCCTCCGCCGCGCCGAGCGTGGCCCAGCCTCGCGTCGGGACGAGGATCACGCTGCCGGGGGCGCGGGAGCGGATCACCGGCATGATCTTCTCGGTGTAGGCCTTGATGGTCGACCAGCTCACGCCGTGGGGCTCGTTGGCGACCTCGTAGATCACGTTGTTCTTGTTCTTGTGCTTCTCGGCGATGGCCTTGAAGAACGCGCGCGCGTTGGCGAGGTCCGCGTGGGGATCGCCCGGGTGGATCGTGTGCCAGTCGACGATGACGTACATGCCGCGGGCGCTCGCCATGTCGACGAGCTTGCTGGCCAGATCGGTGTATTTCTTCGGATCCGCGCGATAGGCGCCCTCGCGGGCGTACGTCGACACCCGCAGCACGCTCGCCTTCCAGTCGTGGGCGACGGCGTTCAGCGCGGCGCCGGTCAGGCACTGCGGGTACCACTGCGTGCCGTGGGTGCTCATACCGCGCAGCTGGACCGCCTTGCCGGACGCGCCGCACAGCTGGGTGCCGCACACGTGGAGCTTGCCGTAGGTCTGCACCGGGGTCTTGGCCCTGGGGGCCGTTCCGGATCCGGCCGCGTGCGCCGGGCTCGCGGAGAGGAAGCCGACGGTGGCCGCGAGAGCCAGCGAGGTCCAGGCGACGCGTCGGGCGCGGGAATGCGTCGAGGGCATGTGTGCCTCCAGTTCCTGAGGGTGGGGACCAAAGGCAAATATGACGATACGACGGCTGATATGTGAGGGACCGTCACCGCGATTCGTCCGGGCCTCGGACAAGGTTCACCCGAGTGCGGACACCAGGCACTTTCCCGCGTCCCGAGGCCCCGCGACGCCCCGCGACGCCCCGCGAGGCCCTCGTGGATCGCGGTTCCTCTCCCTCTTCGCCGGGTGCCACTCCGGCACATCCTTCCTTCGAGCGAGCGGTGCAGCAATCAGCCCAGCGGCAGGCGCAGGTCACACCCTCCGTGGCTAGTGGTTTGAAATGACCGGCCCCATTCAAGGAGCACGCCTTTCAAGGAGCACACCTTGAGCCTGGATTCCTCTGACCTCGCCCTGGAGACCGACCGACGGCAGCCCACCCCTCGCATAATCCCCCGGTCCGGGCAGCAAGCCGGCGGCGTCCTCCCCGAGCCCCCGGACGACGAGGAGAAGTACTCCTACGCGAGGCGTCACCTCTGGGTGCTCACCGCGGCCTCGCTCATCAGCATGAGCTGTCTCGTCTACAGCCAGTTCCGGCTGATCCAGTCCTCACCCTGGCTGTTCGTCCTGCTGCCGTGTCTGGTCTTCAGCATCCTTTACTACGTCGCCTCCCTGCGGGTGAACGGTTTCACCCCCGACTTCGATCTGAAGGCCCACCGCGAACTCGTCCTGCGATGGCGCCCCGAGACCTATCCGACGGTGGCCGTCTTCCTTCCGGTGTGCGGGGAGCCCGTCGACGTCCTGGAGAACACCTGGGCGCATGTGCGCCGGCTCGCCGACCGCTACCCCGGCAGGGCCACCGCCTATGTGCTCGACGACTCCGCCTCCCCCGAACTCGCCGCCATGGCTGAGGAGTTCGGATTCGAATACGGGAGCAGGCCCAACCGGGGCTGGTTCAAGAAGGCGGGCAATCTGCACTACGGTCTCGGCATCTCCGACGAGGAGTACGTCCTCATCCTCGACGCGGACTTCGCCCCGCGGGCGGATCTGCTGGAGGAACTCCTGCCGTACATGGAACACGACCCGAAGACCGGCATCGTCCAGTCACCGCAGTACTTCCGCGTGGCCCGGCGGCAGACGTGGATCGAGCGCGGCGCGGGTTCCGTGCAGGAGCTGTTCTACCGGGCGATCCAGGTCTCCCGGCAGCGTCACGGCGGCGCCATCTGCGTGGGCAGTTGCGCCGTGTACCGGCGGGCGGCCCTGGAGGCCAACGGCGGTACGACGCTGATCGAGCACTCGGAGGACGTGCACACGGGCTTCGACCTCGGGCGCCTCGGCTGGAAGCTGCGCTATGTGCCGATCCCGCTCGCCACCGGCAACTGCCCCGACAACATCAGCGCGTTCTACCACCAGCAGTACCGGTGGTGCTCGGGCTCCATGAGCCTGCTGGGCAGCAGGAAGTTCTGGAGCACCGAGCTCCGGCTCTCCACCCGGCTCTGCTACTTCTCCGGCTTCCTCTACTACCTCCACACGGCCGTCTTCACGTTCGTGGCGCCCCTGCTGCCGATCGTCCTGCTGGTGGCCATGCCGGAGAAACTCAAGGTCGACTACATGCTGCTGGTCCTGCCCAGTGTCGTGTACACCCTGCTGGTCTTCCCGCTGTGGCACCGGTGCCCCTACCGGATCGAGGCGTGGGCCGTGCGTCTGCTGTACGGCTGGGCGCACGTGTTCGCCATCTGGGACATCGCCCGGGGCAGGCGCCAGGCCTGGCGGCCCACCGGCTCGGCGTCCGCGGGCCGCAACAGGAACCTCCGTTTCCACGTGGGCGTCCGGGTGTGGAACGGCGGTACGGCACTGGTGTGGGTGGGCATCGCCGTCTGGCGCATGATCACCCTGTACCCGCCGGACTTCGCCCTGGTGCTGGCCTCCGGCCTGTTCTACGCCGTGGTCGTGGGCCGGGTCCTCGTGCCGCACCGCAGCCCCCGGGAGGAACCCGTCGCCTCGGCCGCCCCCGGACGGCTGAAACCCGCGGAGAGCCTCTGACTGACAACCACGCACACCCGAGTGAGGTCCTCGCAGCCCGGCCGACGCTGCTGCGGGGACCTCGTTCATGACCGGCAGGCGGATCGACCGCGCTGCCGCCGACCTGAGCACTCGCCGTGCGCATCCACGGCATGGATGAGCCGGATACGGGATTCGGATCACGCGGAGGATGGCGGCAGGCCCGTGGACCGCCCATAGTCGTCCCTACCCGCACGCCGCTGTCCGGACCAGCCGCCGCTGTCCGAGCCAGCCGCCTGTGTGCGGTCGTCCGCAGCATGCCGCGCTCCCCCAGCACCTGTGACAGGCATGCCCGCTCCCGTACACCGTCCCTGGAGTCGCCATGCCCGGTTCCGCCCCGCCGCCGTCCCCCGCCGCGATCGACGACACCGCACCCTCCCCCGTCGCCGTCTCGGGCCGGGCCCATCTGCTGCGGGTGACCCTGCTGATGGCGGGCAGCTGTCTGCCGATCCTCGGGGCGGTGCTGATCGCCCCGGTGCTGCCGAAGATGCAGGACCACTTCGCCGCGGTCCCGGGGGCCAAGGCGCTGGTGCCGCTCGCGCTGACCGTTCCGGCGCTGGCGCTGGCCCTGCTGGCGCCGTTCGCCGGGGTGATCGTGGACCGGCTGGGACGCAAGCGGCTGCTGATCGTGGCGACCGTCCTGTACGCCGCGTTCGGCACCGCCCCGCTCTGGCTGGAGTCCCTCGGCGGCATCATCGCCAGCCGCGCCCTGGTCGGGATCACCGAGGCCGCCATCATGACCTGCTGCACGACCCTGATCGGCGACTACTACACCGGTCAGCAGCGGGTGAAGTACCTCGCGCTGCAGACCATGTGCGCCTCGGCGTCGGCCACCGTGTTCTTCGTGCTCGGCGGGGCCGCCGGGTCGGCGGGCTGGCGGGTGCCGTTCTGGGTGTACGCCGTGAGCCTGGTCCTCGCTCCGCTGATGGCCTCCGCGCTGCCCAGCCCGGCGGCCCACGCGGAGGCCGGGGAGGTCCCCGCGGACGCGTCGGCCCGGCGTGCGTTCCCCTGGCGGCAGCTGGCGGGCGTCTGCGCGCTCACCTTCTTCGGCGCGATGGTCTTCTACACCGTGCCGGTGGAGATGTCGTACCTGCTGGACGACCTCGGGGTGGAGAGCTCCGGGGTGATCGGTCTGGCCACCGCGGTCGCGAGCGCCGCCACCGTGGGCGGGGCGATCACCTTCGCCCGGCTGAAGCGCTCCCCCGAACCGATGCTGCCGGCCGTGCTCGCGGTCTGCGCGGTCGGTTTCGGGGTGATGTTCCTCGCCGGGAACGCCCCGGTGCTGGTCGTCGGCGCGGTGATCAACTGCGTGGGCACGGGCATGCTGCTGCCCGCCCTGCTCACCAGCGCCATGTCCCGGCTGGCCTTCGAGGACCGGGGCCGCGGCACCGGGCTGTGGATGGCGGCCTTCTTCGGCGGCGAGTTCGTCTGCCCGCTCGTCCTGCTCGCCCTGGAGTCGGCGGTCGGCAGCCTCGCCGCAGCCGTCGGTCTGCTGGGGCTGACCGCGGCACTCGTCGCGGCGGGCCTCCTGACGGCGCGCCGCCTCGCGGGCACCGCGACCGACCCCCGCCCGCTGCCCGAGCAGCTGGCCTGAAGCGAGGCCTCCGCTTCCACCGGAGGCCGCCGGCCCGTCCCCGCGCAACCTGCGGGGACGGGCCGCTGGGCGACCGCCTCGCCCGGCGTACGCCTGTCTACGGGCACCACTGGACACGGGGCACCGCGCACCCGGCCGACGCACGGAGAGCCCTGCCCCCGTCGCCCGGCCCATACCCGGGGCTCGCGCACACACCGCCCGGGGCCACCCGGCGGGGATGGGGACCGCGCCGCCCCGGCCCCCCGGCCAGGACCGGGACCACGCCGCCCCGGCCCCCCGGCCAGGACCGGGACCACGCCGCCCCGGACACCCGACCGGGATCGGAACCCGCGCCGCCCGGACACCCGACCGGGATCGGAACCCGCGCCGCCCGGACACCCGACCGGGATCGGGACCACGCCGCCCCGGACACCCGGTCGGGATCGGAACCGCGCCGCTGCCGCTCCGGCTCGCCGCCGGGCGGGGGCCGACAGTGCCGCCCGGGCCGGCCCGCGGGAAACCTGGCCGGCCTCAGCCCGGCAGGGGCAGAGGACAACCGGCACCATCACCACCCGGACCGACGGCGGGAATTCCGCGCGAGCCCCCTACTCGGCAGGAGCCTGGAGCAACCCGGCACCACCACCCAGACCAACCCGGGGAAACCCACACGAACCCCCACCCGGCAGAAGCCAGAAGCAACCCCACACCACCACCCCGACCAACCCGGCGAAACCCACACGAACCCCCACCCGGCAGAAGCCAGAAGCAACCCCACACCACCACCACACGGACCGACCGCGAGGAACCCGCACGTGCCCCCACCCGGCAGAAGCCGAGGGCCATCCCGCACCGTCTCGCTCATTCCCAAGGCCGCCCCGCGGGCTCCACTCGTGCCTCGGTTCACGTCTGCGTCTGCGTCTGCGTCGTCGCAGGAGCGGCTGCCGAGGTTTCCGGTGCGTGGTCCGTCAGGGTCGCGCCCACCTCCGCGGCCTTCCGGCGGAGCCAGATGTGGGCCGCGTCCTGGGCGTGGACCGGGTGCCACCACAGGGCCTCCTGGACCGGGACGGCCTCGAAGGGGCAGGGCAGGACGCGTACCGCCGCGGCACGGACCGCCTTGCGGGCCAGGCGCTCCTGGATCATCGCGACCCGGCGGGTGCCCTCGACCATGTGGGGCAGCAACTGGAAGGTCTGCACGGAGACCTCCACCCGGGGGCTGATGCCGAGCATGCTGAGCTGCCGGGCGACCGGTGCGTCGTAGGGCCGCTGGTAGACCGCCCAGGGCAGCCGGGCCAGATGGTCGAGGGTGAGTTCGTGGCCGACGTCCGGGTTGTCGTCGGCGACCAGGCAGAGCCAGCGGTCCTGGTGGAGGTCGACGGCCGGGAAGCCGTCGATGACACCGTGCGGCATCAGCAGCCCGTCGACGGTGCTGAGCGTGGTCGCGGTGTTCTCCACGACACTGGGCGCCGGATGCTGGAACGTGAACCGGATCCCGGGCGCCTCCTGGTGCACGGCACGGGCCAGCGCCGCGCCGAACACGGCCACTCCGTAGTCCGAGGCGAGCAGGGTGAACTCCCGGTTCTCCGCCGCCGGTTCGAAGTCGGCCTGGCTGGAGAACACCCGCTCCAGCAGATCGCAGGCGGTCGCGCTGCGGTCCCGCAGGGCGACCCCGAGCGGGGTCAGCTCGTAGGCGTTGCCGGTGCGGGCCAGCAATTCGTCGTCGAAATGGCGCCGCAGCCGCGCCAGCGCCGCGCTCATCGCGGGCTGGCTCAGTCCGATGCGCTCGCCGGCCCGGGTCACATTGCGCTCCTCCAGCAGTGCGCGCAGGGCGACGACCAGGTTGAGATCGAGTCGGGACAGGTTCACCGGGGGCACCACCCAGGGAGCGAAGAGCCATCCATGCCATGGATCCGGCTAATCCACAGGATTGATTTCCGTGATTCGCCGATCGGGGCCAGAGTAGACCGCACCCCAGCAGGAGGAAATCTCATGGCAACGCTCGTGCAACCTGCCGGCCCGTTCGCACTCGGCACGTTCTCCGTCCAGGAGGCCGAGGAGGACGCCCGGGAGGACACCCCGGCCGGGCCGACCTTCCCCGGTCTCCTGGCCGGGGGACGGGTCCTGGACCTGAGCCGGGCGCTCGACTTCGCGCCGACCGGACTGCGCGCCGTGGTGGAGCGCTGGGAGGACACCCTCCCGGTCCTGCGCGCCCTCGCGGACGACGACACCCTCGACTGGCGGCCCCTGGAGGGCATGCGGGTGCACGCGCCCCTGGAGCCCCGGCAGATCTTCCAGTCCGGCGCCAACTACCGGCAGCACGTGATCGACCTGGAGGTCGCCCACCGCTCCCCCGACGACCCGCGCACGGTCGAGGAGGCCCGCGCGGAGATCGCCGCGGTCATGGACCGCCGGGCCGCCGAGGACCTGCCGTACGTCTTCATCGGTCTGCCCAGCACGATCACCGGCCCGTTCGACGACGTGGTCCTGCCCTCGTGGGCCGAGCAGCCCGACTGGGAGCTGGAGCTGGCGGCAGTCGTCTCCCGGCCCGCCCACCGGGTCTCCGTCGAGGAGGCTCTGGAGTACGTCGCCGGGTACACGATCGCCAACGACCTCACCGACCGCGCGACCGTGTTCCGCCGGGACATGAAGGCCATCGGCACCGACTGGCTGCGCTGCAAGAACGCCCCCGGCTTCACCCCGCTGGGCCCCTGGCTCGTCCCGGCCGAGTCGCTCGCCGACCCCGGTGACCTCCGGGTCACGCTGAAGCTGAACGGCGAGACCATGCAGGACGAGTCCACCAAGGACATGCTCTTCGGGGTGGCGCGGCTCGTGTCGTACATCTCGCAGACCGCGCGGCTGCTGCCCGGCGACCTCGTCCTGACCGGATCCCCCGCCGGCAACGGCATCCACTGGGGGCGGCTGCTGCGCGACGGCGACGTCATGGACGGCTCGATCACCGGGCTGGGCGCCCAGCGCACCCGCTGTGTCGCGGAGGAGACGGCATGAGCCTCGACCGCCTCGACCGTCACGACCCCGAGGGCGCCATCGCCGAGGCCGCCAAGGCGTACTCCAACTGGGGCCGCTGGGGCGAGGACGACGTGCTCGGCACCCTCAACTTCCTCGACGAGGCCAAGCGCCGCGAGGGCGCCGCCCTGGTCCGGCGCGGGGTCAGCTTCTCCCTCTCGCAGTCCTTCGACATGAACGGCCCGCAGAAGGGCTGGCGTCGACGCACCAACCCCGTCCACACCATGCTGGACACCGGCACCGACGCGGCCCTCGGCAACCAGGGCTTCCCGCACGGGATCGGCGGCGCCGACGACGTGATCGCGATGCCGCTGCAGTGCTCCACCCAGTGGGACGGGCTCGGGCACATCTTCGACCACGGCAGGGCGTGGAACGGGCGGGCGGCCGAGAAGGTCGTCACCTCCGACGGCGACCTCGTCACCGGCATCGAGCACATGGCGCCGTACGTCGCGGGACGTGGCGTGCTGCTCGACGTGGGCCGGGTCGTGGGCACGAACGGCGAACTGCCCGACGGCTTCCCGGTCACCGAGGAGCATCTGACCGCGACCGCCGAGGCCCACGGGGTGAGCGTCGGGCGCGGCGACATCGTCCTCGTACGGACCGGGCAGCTCGCCCGGGTCCGGCGTGAGGGCTGGGGCGACTACGCGGGCGGCCCGGCACCGGGCCTCTCCTTCACGTCGGCCGGCTGGCTGCACCGCAGCGAGATCGCCGCGATCGCCACCGACACCTGGGGCTTCGAGGTCCGCCCGAACGAATTCGAGCACGCCTTCCAGCCGCTGCACCAGGTCGCCATCCCCAACATCGGCCTGCTGATCGGCGAGATGTGGGACCTCGACGCGCTCGCGGCGGACTGTGCCGACGACGGCGTGCACGAGTTCTGGCTGACCGCCGCACCCCTCCCGATCACAGGAGCCGTCGGCTCCCCGGTCAACCCCCTGGCAATCAAGTAACGCGCACAGCAGCGCCCCAAAGGGGCGCGGGGAACGGCGCGCCCAGCCACGAACAACCCGCAGATTCCCACGCACCGCACCGCACCGCACCCGCACCCGCACCCGCACCCGCACCCGAAGCGGAGCGCCGCCGCGGGCCAACCCCGGGAGGTATCCCCGACATGGCTGACAGCCAGAACACCCGCGTCCTCGTCATCGGCGGAGGCACCTCCGGAAACGCCCTGACCGTGCTGTTGCGCCGGGCCGGTATCGCCGTCGACCTGATCGAGGCGAGCCCGGACTGGAAAGCCGCCGCCGGCTCCGGCATCACCCTCCAGGGCAACGCCCTGCGCGTGCTGCGCGAGGTCGGTGTGCTGGACGACGTCGAGAAGGACGGGTACGCCGCCGAGGGCGTCGCCGTCCTCGCCCCCGACGGCACCGTGCTCCACGCCCACGACGAACTCCGTACCGGCGGCGACGACCTGCCCGCCCACATCGGGATGCAGCGGCCTCGGCTGCAGCAGCTCCTCATCGGCGTGGTGGGCGCCTCGGGCGCCGACGTCCGTCTCGGCACGACGGCCACCGCGTTCGCCCAGGACGACGAGGGCGTGGACGTCACGTTCTCCGACGGCACGACTGGCCGTTACGCCCTGGTGGTCGGCGCGGACGGGCTCGGCTCCGCCACCCGCCGCATGATCGGCGTCACCGACACACCGGAGCCGACCGGTATGGGCATCTGGCGGGCCCCCGCGCCCCGCCCGGCCGGGGTCCGCCGCACGGAGATGATCTACGGCGGCCGCTGTTTCATCGCCGGGTACTGCCCGACGAGCGAGGACACCGTCTACACCTACCTCGTCGAACCGGCCCGCGACCGGGCCACGCTGGACCCGGCAGGACTGGCCGACGACATGCGGGCGCTCTGCGAGAACTACGGCGGCGCCTGGCCGGAGCTGCGCTCGGCGTTCACCGATCCCTCTGTCGTCAACTACACCTGGTTCGACCGGCTGCTGGTGGAAGGCCCATGGCACCGCGGCCGGGTGGTGCTGGTCGGCGACGCCGCCCACTGCTGCCCGCCCACCTTCGCCCAGGGCGCCGCGATGTCCCTGGAGGACGTCCAGGTCCTCGCCGAGCTGCTGACCGGCCTCGACCGCTGGGACGCCGAGGCCCTCGACCGGCTCCTCACCGACTACCACGCCCGCCGTCTGCCCCGGGTGCGCATGGTCGTCGACGCGTCCGTCCAGCTCGCCCAGTGGCTGCTGGAGGGGCGGCGCGACGCCGATGTGCCCGGGCTGATGCGCCGTACCCTGACCGCCCTCAAGGAACTCCCGTGACCGAGCCCCAGTCGACCCCCACGATCGACGTCCACGCCCATCTCCTGCTCCCCGAGATAGAGGAGGCCGTCGCCGGACAGGCCGGGCTCGCCGAGGCCCGTGACCTCGACGCGCGCCGCAACGGCCCGGCGGCCCTCGCCGTCAACGGCCCGATGGTCGGCCGGCGGGTGCCCCGGCTGACGGACGTCGCGGTGCGCCTGGCCGCGATGGACGCGCAGGGCGTGGACGTACAGCTGGTGAGCCCTTCGCCGTCCCACTACCACTACTGGGCGGACCCCCAACTGGCCGAGCGGGTGTGCCAGTTGGCCAACGAGGGCACGGCGGCGCACTGCGCCAAGGCCCCCGACCGGCTGTACGGTCTCGGTCTGGTCCCGCTGCAGCACCCCGACCTCGCGCCGGCCCTGCTCGACCACGCGCTGGCGCAGGGGCTGCGGGGCGTGGAGATCTCCTCGCACGCCCCGGGGCCGGGCGGGACGCGGGAGGTGGAGCTGTCCGACCCCCGGCTCGCGCCGTTCTGGGCCCGCGCGGAGGACACCGGTGCCCTGGTCTTCCTCCACCCGTTCGGCTGCACGCTCGACGAGCGCCTGGACCGGTGGTACCTGTCCAACACCGTCGGCCAGCCCGCCGAGAACGCGGTCGCGCTCTCGCATCTGATCTTCTCCGGCGTCCTGGACCGCCATCCGGGCCTGAGGCTGATCGCGGCGCACGGCGGCGGCTATCTGCCCACCCACATCGGGCGTTCCGACCACGCCTGGCGGGTCCGCCCCGACGCGCGGGGCTGCGCCCGGGAACCGAGCAGCTACCTGGAGCGGGTGTACTTCGACTCGCTCGTCCACGACCCGCATGTACTGCGGGAGTTGCTGCTCGCCGCCGGTCCGCGGCGGGTCCTGCTCGGTTCCGACTTCCCCTTCGACATGGGCACCGAGGACCCGGTCGGCGCACTGCGTGCCGCGGGTCTGCCCGACGACGACTTCCACGCGGTGCGGGGCGGCAACGCCGCCGCCCTGCTCAACCTCTCCTGAGAAGGAACCCCCCATGAGCAACCGCCTGCTCACGCATCTGCGGCACGTCGACCTGGCCGTGCCCGACTACGACAAGCAGCTCGACTTCTACGCCGGCGTCTGGGGTCTGACCAAGGTCGCGGAGGACTCCGGCATCTCCTTCCTCGCCGCCGAGGGCAGCCCCGAGCAGTACGTCGTCCGTCTGCGCAAGTCCGACGAGAAGCGCCTCGACCTCGTCTCCTACGGCGCGGCGAGCGCGGCGGACGTGGACACGCTCGCCGAGCAACTCCTCGCGGGCGGAGTGCAGTTGATCACCCAGCCGGGCAAGGTCGACACCCCCGGCGGCGGTTACGGCTTCCGTTTCTTCGACGTCGACGGCCGCACGATCGAGGTCTCGGCGGACGTCGAGGTACGGCAGCACCGCAGGATCGAGGAGAAGGAGTCGATCCCGGTCAAGCTCTCCCACGTCGTCCTCAACTCCCCCGACCTCGACAAGACCCGCCAGTGGTACGAGACCCACCTGGGCTTCCGGCTCTCCGACACGCTCAGCTCACCGCACATGGGCGAGGTCATGCACTTCATGCGGATCAGCAACCAGCACCACTCCATGGCCCTCGCCAAGGGCCCGCACACCTCGCTGCACCACATCTCCTTCGAGATGCGCGGCCTCGACGAGTACATGCGCGGCTCGGGCCGGGTGATGCGGGCCGGCTTCCAGAAGATCTGGGGCCCGGGCCGGCACATGGCGGGCGACAACACCTTCACCTACTTCCTCGACCCGCACGGCAACACCGTCGAGTACACGACGGAGCTGGAGCTGCTGGACGAGGACACCTGGCATCCGCACGTCTACGACTTCTCGCAGCCCGAGGTCACCGACCAGTGGGGCACGGCGAACCCGATGAACGAACTCGTCGCCAAGGAGTCGTTCAACGACGTCGACCCCGGCGTCTTCGTCGCCCCGCCGGTCTGACCCGTACGTGAAGGGCGGGCCGGGACCGTGGTCCCGGCCCGCCCTTCACGGGTGCCTCAGCGCGCTTACGACAGCGGCATGACCTTGAGGTAGGTGAACACCGCGACCGCCGCGACCGCGACGTGCATCAGGAGGAGCGCCACCACGCCGGTGACGCCGCCCGCGCCGAAGAGGAGGAAGTCGGGGACGAAGGACACGACGACGAGGGTCGGGGCGAGCCAACGGACCAGGGCGGCGGGGTCCTTGGACACCTTGCGGACGACGGCCCAGCCGATGGCGCCGGCCACGGTCCCGACGGCGGTCAGGAAGATGTACGAACCCGGCTCGAGCGGCTGGAAGTCGTCCGGCGCGCCCAGGGCCAGGGCGGCGAGAGCGAGCACCGCGTCCGCGAGGGACGCCACCACGACGGCGGCGATCACCCCTCCCGCCACGACGAGCGGACCGCGTCGGACGGCGACGGCTTCAGAGGCAACAGACATGGGGGACTCCACGGGGACGGATCGCGTAGATCTCGATACGCTTGAAAGCTCAAGCACGCCTCAACCCTCCCCGAATGTGTTTGAAATTTCAAGCCCACGACCACGAGAGCGCCCCCGTGGAACGGGGCGTGCGCCGTCCTCGTCCACGGGGGCGTGAAGGGTGGGTGCCGGCGTCAGGCCGCCGTGTAGCCGAGCTGGCGCCGCATGAAGGGGGTCATGAGGGTCTTCGCCTTGGCCATGGTGGTGGTCCGGGTGCCGAGGACCGCGGTGTCGCCACCCGGCACGGGTACGACGGTCACCCCGTCGGACGGGCCGAACGGCACGATGAGCGGAGTGCGGTGGACCGCCCGGTAGGAGCGCGACTTCGTGCTGTGCCTCCCAGAACTGCGCAGATAGGCCCCGATGTTGTGGGCGGCCGTCTCCGCCTGGGAGAGCGCGGCGGGGGTGACCTTGAGCTCGCCGACGTCGTTCACGTCGCCGACCGCGAACACGTCCGGCCACCCCACGACCCGGAGCATCTTGTCGACCTTGACGTGCCCCGTGCCGTTGAGCCAGTCACCGTGCCCGGCCAGGCGCAGCCAGAGCGTGTTGGGGGTGGTGCCGGTGGCCCAGAAGGACAGGTCGGCGGCCAGGACGGTGCCGCGGGCGTCGCGGTAGGTGCCGAAGTCGTTGCCGGGGGACATGAAGGACTCCAGCCGCACCTCCACCCCGTGGGACTCCAGCCAGGCGCGGGCCTTGCGACCGGCCCGGGCACTGCCCGTGGAGGTCAGCAGTTCCGGTCCGGAGTGGGCGAGGGTGACACGGGCGCCCGGGCGGGCCAACCGGATCTCGGCGCTCAGCTCGACCCCGGAGGGGCCGCCGCCGACCACCAGGACGTGCTCGGCAGCGGCGACCTTCCGCTGGTACTGGCCGAACACCCTCGCCGCCTCCTCGGCCGTCCCGCCGCTGAAGCGGGCCGGCTCGGGGTAGTCGGCCCCGGTGGCGATCACCAGGACGTCGTACGGCAGCCGTTCGCCCGCCGCGAGGACGACCTCCCGGCCGACGGGGTCGATCCGGACCGCCTTGCCCACGACCACCCGGCCGTTACGCAGCAGCCGGTCGTAGGGGATGAACGGGGTCACCGTCCACTCCGGGCGCACACCGGCACGCAGGGAGGCTATACGGTGGAAGAAGACCTCCTTGCGGTCCACGAGTGTCACGTTCGCCGTCGCGTCCAGGCGCTTCGCGAGGCGGACGCCCGCGTAACCGCCGCCTATCACCACTACGTTGCCGTCTCGCACAACGAGTCTCCTGTGCTGGGTGGGGGGAATGAGCGCGAGCGTAGTCCCTTGAAACCTAAAGTACTTGCGGACTTCGTGAAGGTTCGGTGAAGACGTGCACCGGCGCCGGCCCGCTGGACCCCCGCACCACCAACTTGGGATCCAACACCACTTCCCGCGGCTGGAGTTCGGGGTTCTCCAACCGCTCCATGGCGAACCGCACGGCGTGTTCCGCCATCAGCACCGCGTCCTGGCGGACGGTGGTCAGGCCGATCGGCATCAGATGGGAGAGGTGGCTGTCGTCGTAGCCGACGACGGACAGATCGCGGGGCACCTCCACGCCGGCCCGGGTCAGGGACATCAACAGGCCCATGGCGCAGCGGTCGTTGCCGGCGAGGACCGCCGTCGGCAGCGGCCCGCCCTGGTCGCGTTCGGTGAGCAGCAGCAGCCCGGTCTCGATGCCCGACTGCTCGGTGTGCTCCCCGGGGATGACCCGGGCCTCGGACCCCAGCCCGTGCCGGCGCATCGCGGAGCGGTAGGCGCGCCGCCGCTCGACGGAACCGGGACCCCGGCCGCCGTCGATGTGCACGATCCGGCGGTGCCCCAGTTCGACGAGGTGGTCCATGGCCTGCCGTACGCCCTCCCCCTCGGCGGAGTGCACGAGGTCCGCGCGCACCCGTGGCGCCCGGCGGCCCACCGAGACGGTGGCCACCCGCCGCCCCAGCTCGTCGAGGTCGACGGCCTCCACCTCGGAGCCGAGCACGATCAGCGCCTCGCAGCGGTGCCCGAGCAGCGCCTCCACGGCCTTGGTCTCGCTGCGGCCCTCGGCGGCGGCGGAGAGCAGCACGTCGTAGCCGAGCCGCTCCGCCTCCGGGTAGATCCCCTGGATGAGGTCCTTGTGGAAGGTCTGCTGCACGGCGAACATCACACCGAGGGTGCGGCTGCGACCGCGCGCCAGCAGCCGGGCCGCACTGTCGGGCCGGTAGCCGATCTCGTCGGCGACCTTCAGCACCCGCTCCCGGGTCTCGTCACTCGCGCCCGGCTGGTTGCGGAACACGATCGAGACCAGCGCCCGCGAGACACCCGCCTTCGCGGCCACGTCCGCCATCGTGGGCCGCTGTCTGCCCGGAGCGTCCACCCCTGATCCACCCTCCGACGGGGCCCACCTCAGCGGGCGCTCCTGAAATCCCCCGGCAACAAGCTATTGACATGACATTTGGACAGGGGTCATCGTACTCGCACTAGAGCGCGCTAGTAGAGCGCGACAGAACCTCCTTCCACCACAGGAACACCACTCGTCCGTGACGGCTCCCCGGAGTCTCCGGAGCGAAAGGAAATCAAGCGTGATGCCGTTCGAAGTGCTGACCATGGGCCGTGTGGGGGTGGATGTGTATCCGCTCCAGACGGGGGTGGGGCTGGCGGAGGTCACCTCGTTCGGCAAGTACCTGGGCGGCAGCCCGACCAACGTCGCGGTGGCGGCGGCGCGGTACGGGCGTTCGGCGGCTGTGATCACGAAGACGGGCCGGGACCCGTTCGGGGATTACGTCCGTACGGCGCTGGAGGGCCATGGCGTCGATGCCCGTTACGTCGGTACGTCGGAGATCGCGCCGACGCCGGTGACGTTCTGCGAGATCTTCCCTCCGGACGACTTCCCGCTGTACTTCTACCGCCTTCCCAAGGCTCCTGACCTGGACATCCGGCCGGACGAGCTGGATGTGGCGGCGGTGCGTGAGGCCTCGGTGTTCTGGATGACGGGGACCGGGCTGAGCGAGGAGCCGAGCCGGTCGGCGACGCTTGCGGCGTTGGAGGCACGGGCCAAGGCCGGTTTGACGGTGTTCGACCTGGACTGGCGGCCGGTGTTCTGGACGGACCCCGCCGAAGCACGCGCGTACTACCGGGATGCGCTGCGGCACACCACGGTCGCGGTCGGCAATCTCGACGAGTGTGAGGTCGCCACCGGTGAGCGTGAGCCGTATGCGGCGGCGAAGGCGCTGCTGGCGGCCGGTGTGGAGCTGGCGGTGGTGAAGCAGGGCCCCAGGGGCGTGCTGGCCATGGGCTGGGACGGGGTCGCGGTGGAGGTGGCGCCGGTGCCGGTGGACGTGGTCAACGGCCTGGGCGCGGGTGACGCGTTCGGCGGTGCGCTGTGCCACGGGCTGCTGTCCGGCTGGGACACCCGGCGCACGGTGTCCTTCGCCAATGCCGCCGGCGCGATCGTCGCCGGCCGGCTGGCCTGCTCGGAGGCGATGCCGACCGAGGCCGAAGTCAACGCCAGGCTCGATGAGGTGACCCGTGCTGTCTGAGAAGCTGAGCCGGATCGTGGACGCCCGGGTGAACGATCCCGGCGCGGTCGCGGCCGCTGCCGCCCGCCGTGTGAAGGCGACTTCGCTGCTGGGGGAGCACGGCAAGGCGATGATCATCGCCGCCGACCACCCCGCCCGCGGCGCGAATGGTGTGGGCGGGGATCCGAACGCCATGGTCGACCGCGCCGAACTCCTCGACCGCATGTGCGTCGCGCTGGAGCGGCCGGGTGTGACGGGTGTCCTCGCCACCGCGGACATCCTGGAGGACCTGCTCCTGCTGGGTGTGCTAAACGGCAAGAGCGTGTTCGGTTCGATGAACCGGGCGGGGCTCGCGGGGTCGGTGTTCGAGATCGACGACCGTTTCACCGGCTACGACGCCGCCACGATCGCCGCGATGGGCTTCGACGGCGGCAAGATGCTCACCCGCATCGCCCTGGGCGACCCGGCCACCCCCTCCGTGCTGGAGAACACCGCCCACGCGATCAACAAACTCAACGACCGCCAACTCGTCGCCATGGTCGAGCCGTTCATCTCCGTGTGGCAGGACGGCAAGATCCGCAACGACCTCTCCACGGACGCGGTCGTCAGGTCGGTCACCATCGCCTCCGGGCTCGGCCGCCGCACGGCCTACACGTGGCTGAAGCTGCCGGTCGTGGAGAACATGGAGCGCGTCCTGGCCTCCTCGACGCTGCCCGCGCTGCTGCTGGGCGGTGAGGTGAAGGACGCGGAGGCCGCCTTCGCGTCCTGGGGCAAGGCGCTGCGGCTGCCGACCGCGCAGGGGCTGGTCGTGGGCCGCTCCCTGCTCTACCCGGCGGGCGGCGATGTCGCGGGCGCGGTGGACAAGGCGGTGAGCCTGCTGTGAGCAGCACCTGCCATCTGCCGGCCGGTTCGTCGGCCGGCGGCCCCTACGAGGTCCTGGTCACGCCGGAGTCGGCGGGCTGGGGATACTCCGGCCTCAGGATCCTGACCCTGGAGGCGGGTGAGGCGCACGCCCTCACCACGGGCGACTCCGAGTTCCTGGTCCTTCCCCTGCGCGGTGGGTGCACTGTCACCGTGGGCGGGCAGAGCTTCGAACTCGACGGTCGGACGGACGTGTTCGCCTCGGTCACCGACTTCGCCTACCTCCCCCGCGAGTCGGAGGCCCTCATCAGCAGCGCGGACGGAGGCATGTTCGCGCTGCCCTGCGCCCGTACCGGGCGGGGCTCACTCCCCGCCCGGTACGGGCCCAAGGAAGACGTCCCCGTCGAGCTGCGCGGCGCGGGGGCGTGCTCGCGGCAGGTCAACAACTACTGCCTGCCGGGGACGTTCGAGGCCGAGCAGCTGCTGGTTTGCGAGGTCCTCACCCCGGGCGGCAACTGGTCCTCGTACCCGCCGCACAAGCACGACGAGGCCCGGCCCGGCGTGGAGTCGGAGCTGGAGGAGATCTACTACTTCCAGGTCGCGGGCGGGGAGAACGCCTTCGGCTACCAGCGGGTCTACGGCACCCCCGAGCGCCCCATCGACGTCCTCGCCGAGGTCCGCTCCGCAGACACCGTCCTCATTCCGCACGGCTGGCACGGGCCGTCCATCGCCGCTCCGGGCTACGACCTGTACTACCTCAACGTCATGGCGGGTCCGGGACAGGACCGTGCCTGGCTGATCTGCGACGACCCCGCCCACGGCTGGGTCCGCTCCACCTGGGACACCCAGGACGTGGACGACCGGCTGCCCTTCGGAGAAGACCGATGAACACCGTACGACTGACCACCGCCCAGGCCCTGGTGCGCTTCCTGGCCAACCAGTACAGCGAGCGTGACGGACAGGAGCAGCGCCTCATCCCCGGTGTGTGGGGCATCTTCGGGCACGGCAACGTCGCCGGTATCGGGCAGGCACTGCTGCAGGCCGCGACGACCGGCGAGGCGGATCTGCCGTACTACCTGGCGCGTAACGAGCAGGGCATGGTCCACGCGTCGGTGGCGTACGCCAAGATGCGCGACCGCCTGGCCACCTTCGCCTGTACGGCCTCCACCGGCCCGGGCTCCACGAACATGATCACGGGTGCGGCACTCGCCACGACCAACCGGCTTCCGGTCCTGCTGCTGCCCTCGGACATGTTCGCCACCCGGGCCGCCGACCCTGTCCTGCAGCAGCTGGAGGACACCCGCGGCGGGGACGTCACGGTCAACGACACCTTCCGTGCCGTGTCGAAGTACTTCGACCGCATCTCCCGCCCCGAACAGCTCATCCCGGCCGCACTCGCCGCGATGCGGGTGCTGACCGACCCCGTCGAGACCGGCGCCGTCACCCTCGCAATGCCGCAGGACGTGCAGGCCGAGGCCTACGACTGGCCGGTCTCCTTCTTCCGGCGCCGGGTGTGGCACGTGGGCCGCCCGGTGCCGGAGCCCGCCGCCGTCGAACGGGCCGCAGCCCTCATCAGAAACGCGAAGAAGCCGCTGATCGTCGCCGGTGGCGGGACCGTGTACTCCGGTGCGGAGACCGTGCTGCGGGCGTTCACCGAGGGCACCGGGATCCCGGTCGCCGACACCCACGCCGGCAAAGGCGCGGTGCCCTGGGACCACCCCTACGCCGTCGGAGGTATCGGCTCGACCGGCTCATACGCGGCCAACGAGCTGGCTCGTGAGGCGGATGTGGTCCTGGGCATCGGCACCCGCTACAGCGACTTCACCACCGCCAGCCACACCGTCTTCGCCAACCCGGACGTCACGTTCGTCAACCTCAACGTGGCCCGCCTCGACGCCGTCAAGCACTCCGCCGAACCCCTCGTCGCGGACGCCCGCCTCGGTATCCAGGCCCTCGCAGCGGCGCTGAAGGACTGGGAGGTCGCACCCGAGTACCGCCGCCATACGCGTGAACTGATCGCCCGTACAAGGGAAATCGAGGAAGCCTGCTTCAGCGTCGGCCATGGCCCGCTACCCGCCCAGACGGAGATCCTCGGCGCCCTCAACGACGTCCTGGACGACCGGGCGGTGGTCATCAACGCGGCGGGCTCCATGCCGGGTGACCTGCAGCAGTTGTGGCGGGCGAGGGATCCGAAGGCCTACCACGTGGAGTACGCGTACTCCTGCATGGGCTACGAGGTCGCCGCCGGCGTCGGCGCCAAGATGGCCGACCCCACCCGCCAGGTCGTCGTCCTGGTCGGCGACGGCTCCTACCTGATGATGGCCCAGGAAATCGTCACCATGGTCTCGGAAGGCCTCAAGGTCATCATCGTCCTGATCCAGAACCACGGCTTCGCCTCCATCGGCGCTCTCTCCGAATCCCTCGGCTCCCAGCGCTTCGGCACCAAATACCGCTACCGCAACGACGATTCGGGCCAGCTCGACGGCGACGTCCTCCCCGTCGACCTCGCCGCCAACGCCTCCTCCCTCGGCGCGGACGTCCTGCACGCCACGTCGGTGGACGAGTTCCGTACGGCGATGGAGAAGGCCAAGGCCGCCACCCACACCACCGTCGTCCACGTCGAGACCGACCTCTACGGCCCCAACCCGCCCGGCCACGGCTGGTGGGACGTCCCCGTCAGCGAAGTCTCCGCCCTCGACACCACCCGGTCCGCGTACGACACCTACGCCGCCCACAAGCAGACCCAGCGCCACTACCTGTAAGGAAACCCCGCTGTGAACACCATCCCGCACTGGATCAACGGCGCCGAGGTCACCACCGAGACCACCGCACCCGTGTTCAACCCCGCCACCGGCGCAGAGCAGGCCCACGTCGCCCTCGGCGGCAGCGCGGAAGTCGACGCCGCCGTCCAGGCCGCCACGACGGCGTTCGAGACCTGGTCGCAGTCCTCCCTCACCCAGCGCACCCAGATCATGTTCACCTTCCGCCAACTCCTGATGGAGCACGAGGAAGAACTCGGCCGGATCATCTCCGCCGAGCACGGCAAGACCGTCGACGACGCCCGCGGCGAGATCACCCGCGGCCGCGAAGTCGTCGAATACGTCTGCGGCCTCGGCGACGTCCTCAAGGGCAGCTTCTCCGACCAGGTCTCCCGCGGCGTCGACGTGCACAACTTCCGCCAGCCCCTCGGCGTCGTCGCCGGCATCACCCCCTTCAACTTCCCCGCCATGGTGCCCCTGTGGATGCACCCCGTCGCCATCGCCACCGGCAACACCTTCATCCTCAAGCCCTCCGAACGCGACCCCTCCGCCGCCAACTTCGTCGCCGACCTCTACCAGAAGGCCGGCCTGCCCGACGGCGTCTTCAACGTCGTCCACGGCGGCAAGCCCGCCGTCGACGCCATCCTCACCCACCCCGGCATCGAAGCCGTCTCCTTCGTCGGCTCCACCCCCATCGCCAAGTACGTCCACGAACAGGCCACCGCCCACCACAAGCGCGTCCAGGCCCTCGGCGGCGCCAAGAACCACGCCGTCGTCCTGCCCGACGCCGATATGGAGTTCGCCGCCAACCACATCACCGCCGGCGCCTACGGCTCCGCAGGCGAACGCTGCATGGCGGTGTCGGTAGCCGTCGCCGTCGGCGACGCCGCCGACCAGCTGATCGAGATCCTCACCCGCAAGGCAGGCGAGGTGAAGGTCGGCCCCGGCGACCAACCCGGCACCGACATGGGACCCCTCGTCACCAAGGCCGCCCAGGAACGCGTCGAGAACGCCGTCGCCACCGCCGCCACCCAGGGCGCCACCATCGTCGTCGACGGCCGCGGACTGAAGATCGAAGGCCACGAGAACGGCTTCTTCACCGGCCCCTCCCTCCTCGACCACGTCACCACCGACATGGACGCCTACAAGGAAGAACTCTTCGGCCCCGTCCTCGCCATCCTCCGCACCGACACCCTCGACCAGGCCATCGACCTCATCAACGCCAACCCCTACGGCAACGGCACCGCCCTCTTCACCGCCTCCGGCGAAGCCGCCCGCCGCTTCCAGCGCAAGATCAAGGTCGGCATGATCGGCATCAACGTCCCCGTCCCGGTCCCGATGTCGTACTACTCCTTCGGCGGCTGGAAGGACTCCCTCATCGGCGACAACCCCATCCACGGCCCCGAAGGCATCCGCTTCTACACCCGCCCCAAGGTCGTCACCACCCGCTGGCCCCAGCCCACCCAGCAGGTCACCGCCGGCTTCAACTTCCCCACCTCCAACTGACCGCTCCCCTCCCCCCGAAGGACACACCATGGCAACGGCGCCATCCTCCCTCCGTACCACTGTGGGCAATCTGTGCCTCGGCTCCGCTCCCGACTCCTGGGGCATCTGGTTCCCGGAGGACGAGCACCAGGTCCCGCACACCCGCTTCCTCGACGAGCTGAAGCAGGCCGGCTACGAGTGGTTCGAGCTCGGCCCGTACGGCTACCTCCCCACCGACCCCCAGCGTCTGAAGGAGGAGCTGGACGCGCGCGGTCTGAAGGTCTCCGGCGGTACCGCCTTCGGCGCGCTGCACCGCCCCGAGGCATGGGACGAGATGCTCGCCCACGTCCGCCAGGTCGCCACGCTGACCGCCGCCGCGGGCGCCCACCACCTGGTGCTCATCCCGCCGATGTACCGCGACGAGAAGACCGGTGAGTTCACCGAGTCGCCCGAGCTGACCGCCGTCCAGTGGGCGGGCTTCGGCCGGGCCGCCGACCGGCTGGGCAAGCTGCTGCTCGACGAGTACGACGTCCGCCTCGTGGTCCACCCGCACGCGGACAGCCACATCCAGACGCAGCCCGAGATCGAGCGGCTGCTCAACGAGTCCGACTCCCGGTACACCAACCTGTGCCTGGACACCGGTCACGTGGCCTACGGCGGCGGTGACAACATCGATCTGATCCGCCGGTTCGGCGAGCGCGTCGGATACGTGCACATCAAGCAGATGGACCCGGCGGTCCTCGCCCAGGTCGCCGCCGAGGACCTGTCGTTCGGCGAGGCCGTCAAGCGGGGCGTGTGCGTCTCGCCGCCGGCCGGGGTGCCGAACCCGGCCGACGTGGTGGCCGAACTGGCCAAGCTGGACGCCGAGTTGTTCGTGATCGTCGAACAGGACCTGTATCCGTGCGCGCCCGAGGTGCCACTGCCCATCGCGGTCAGCACCCGTGAGCACCTCGCCGGCTGCGGCCTGAGCGGGACCCGGCGCCCGAACCTCGACCGGTAGAGGACGGCTCATGAACGTCAGGGACGACGCGATTCAGGCCCCCGCCCTCACCACCGACCCGGCTATGACACGGGCGTCATCAACGGCGCCCTGCCCTACATGACCGACGACCTCGGTCTGACCCCGGTCACCGAGGGCATGGTCACCAGCTCGCTGCTGCTGGGGGCCGCGCTCGGCGCGGTGACCGGCGGGCGAGACGGGGATCTTCTCGCTCATCTTCGTCAAGCTCTACGTCCCCGAGATCAGGGGACGCACCCTCGAAACCCTCGAAGCCGAACTCCGGGCGCGCTTCTCCTGACCCCCTGAAGGGAATGACCATGACCGTACGCGTAGGAGTCATCGGTGCCGGCTGGATCGGCAAGGAACACATCCGGCGGCTCACCGAGACCGTCACCGGTGCCCGGGTCACCGCGGTCACCGACATCGACGCGGCCCGTGCCGAGGGGGCGGCGGCGCCGGTCGGCGCCCGGGTGCTGCCGGACGGCGCGGCCGTGATCGCGGCGGACGACGTCGACGCCGTCCTCGTGACCTCGTGGGGCCCGACCCACGCCGAGCACGTGCTGAACGCGATCGCCGCCGGGAAGCCGGTGTTCTGCGAGAAGCCCCTCGCCACCACCGCCGAGGACTGTCTGAAGATCATCGAGGCGGAGACGGCGCACGGCCGCCGACTGGTCCAGGTGGGTTTCATGCGTCGCTACGACATCGGCTACCGGCAGCTGAAGCAGGTCATCGACTCCGGCCGGATCGGCGAGCCGCTGATCGTGCACTGCGCCCACCGCAACCCGACCGTCCCGGAGTCGTACACCTCCGCCATGGCCGCGCTGGACACGGCGGTGCACGAGGTGGACGTGCTGCGCTGGCTGCTCGACGACGAGATCGTCTCCGCCCAGGTGGTCACCCCGCGCTCCACGAGCAAGCGGTTCGCGCACCTCAAGGACCCGCAGATCATGCTGTTCGAGACCGCCAAGGGTGTCCGTATCGACCTGGAGGTCTTCGTCAACTGCCAGTACGGCTACGACATCCAGTGCGAGGCGGTCGGCGAGGAGGGCCTGGTCCGGCTGCCCGACCCGGCCTCGGTCGCCGTACGCACCGCCGGTGCGCAGACCACGACGGTGCTCACGGACTGGGTGGGCCGTTTCGCGGACGCCTTCGACACCGAGTTCCGCGAGTGGATCGCGAACCTCGCCGCCGGCGACGAGCCCACCGGGCCCTCGGCCTGGGACGGCTACGCCGCCACCGTCATCACCGCCGCGACCGTCGAGGCCCTGGAGTCGGGCCGCGTCGTCGCCACCGACCTCAAGCCCCGTCCCACCCTCTACGGAGGCACCGCGTGAAAATCGCCCTCGACCCGTACATGTTCCGCGCCCTGCCGATCGACGACATGGTGCGCACGGTGGCCGAACTCGGCTACGAGTACATCGAGTTGTCGCCGCGTGACGACTTCATGCCGTTCTTCCTGCATCCGCGGGCGGACGACGAGCGCATCCAGGAGCTCAAGAACTCCCTGCGCACACACGGCGTGAAGCTGTCGTCGGTGCTGCCCCTGTACAAATGGTCCTCGCCCGACGAGACCGAGCGGCATGCCGCCGTCCGCTACTGGAAGCGGATGATCGAGATCACCGCGGACCTCGGATGTCCGCTGATGAACTCGGAGTTCAACGGCCTCCCCGAAAGGGCCGCCGAGAGCGAGGCCGCGTTCTGGCGCTCGCTGGAGGAACTGCTGCCGTTGTTCGAGCGCGAGGGCATCGCGCTGAACCTGGAGGCGCACCCGGACGACTTCTGCGAGGAGAACACCCCCGCGGTCGATCTCGTCCGGGCGATCAACAAGCCGTGGGTGAACTACCTGTACTGCGCGCCGCATTCCTTCCATCTGTCGGGCGCCGACCCGACGGCGGACATCGCGGCGATGATGCGCTACGCCGGCGACAAGCTCCAGCACGTGCACATCGCGGACTCCTTCAACCACAAGGGCTCCTCCGGTCTGCGGTACATCCTCAACCCGCCCGGCACCGCCGCGCGCATCCATCAGCACCTCGACATCGGTCAGGGCGAGGTGGACTGGGACGCGTTCTTCGGCACCCTGCGCGAGCTGGGCTTCGACGGGGTCGCCACGGCCTGTGTGTTCGCCTGGGAGGAGCGCGCCCGCGAATCCTCCGCATTCATGCTCGACCGCATCACCAAGGAACTCGCCGCCTGATTTCGGCAATGAATTAATTCGAAAATAGCGAAGAAAGAGCCTTGCCGAGCGCTGCCCGCGACCCGGTAGGGCCCTTTCCTCTGCCCAAAAACACCCTCCCCACCAGGCAGAACGACTCACAGAACACGTGACCTCTTCGTTGGAATTCGATATGCGCCACCGTATTGACACCCCCGGCCAAAAAGGCGCTAATTTTCGCCAACGGGGTCGCCGACCGCACTGCGGCGAATTCAGGACCTCAACTCATTCAGCGCCGTTCTGATTCCTCATAGGAGAGGTAGGACCATGTCGCACTCCGCTCACTCCCCCCGGAGAGCCCGCCGGATCGCCGGCTGGCGCGCGCTCGCCGTCGTCCCCGCGCTGGCCCTGCTCGCCGTCGGCTGTTCCGGGGGCTCCGGCGACACCGCGTCCGCCTCGGGCAAGGGAACCTCGCTGAAGTCGGGTCTCGGCAGCAAGGCGAAGGACCGCAAGGTCACCTTCCTGCTCCCGCAGGACCCGGGCGACCCGTTCTGGACCACCATCGCCCAGGGCGCCAAGGACGCCGCGCAGTTGCTCAACCTGGACCTCAACCTGCAGACCAGCTCGGGCGACCAGACCAAGTACAACGACCTGATCGGCAGCGCCGTCGCGGACAAGCCCGCCGCCCTGGCCGTCGTCCTCGACGACCCGAACAAGTACACCGAGAACGTCTGCGCGGCCGACAAGGCCGGCATCCCGGTGATGAGCTACAACATCACCCAGGAGGGCGAGGTCGGCGAGTGCACCCTCGGGTTCGTCGGCCAGGACTTCGAGGAGGTCGGCTACCTGCTCGGCAAGCGCCTCCTCGCCGACAACCCGGACATCGGCAAGGGCGACACCGTCCTGACCCCGGTCGAGTTCCCGGACCAGGTCTACGCCGTCCAGCGGCACGCCGGCGTCAAGCGGGCGCTGGACGAGGTGGGCGCCAAGACGGACATCCTCGGCACCGGCATCGAGGACTCGGCCGCGCTCGACAAGATCACGCAGTACCTGCTCGGCCACAAGGACACCGCCGCGGTCGTCCCGCTGGGCGGCACCCCGCACCGCAACGTCGTCAAGGCCATGGAGGACGCCGGGGTGAAGGCCCCGGTCGTCGGCTTCGACCTGGCGCCGCAGATCGTGAACGGCATCAAGTCCGGCGCCATCGACGCGGCGGCCGACCAGCAGGGCTATGTGCAGGGCTTCCAGACCGTCATGGAGCTCGGTCTGAAGCTGGACTTCGGTCTCAGCCCGGCCAGCATCAACTCCGGTGGCAGCGGCCTGGTCGACAAGGACAACGTCGGCATCGCCGAGGAGCTCGCCGGCAAGGTCCGCTGACCTCCCCGTCAGCACCCGCGGCACCACCTCGTCCGCCGACGAATCGGCCCCGGGGCGGCCAGGCACCATCTCGGCCGGCCGCCCCGCCCACCCCACATCAGGAAGGCAGTACGACCATGAGCGAGCGCAGCGGTCAGGTGACCGCGGGGAGCGTCCCGGCGGCAGGGGGCGCCGTCGCGGACCCGGACGCCACCACCGAGGGCGTTCCCGCCCAGAAGCGGACTCTCGCGGACTCCGCCCCCGTCTCCACCTCCGACCGGCTGGCCGAGCGCCTGCGCCAGATCCGCGGGCGCGGCGCGCTGGAGATCGGCCTGGTCTTCGTCCTGGTGCAGCTCGGCTGCGTCATCTACTACCTCGTCGACCCGGCGGGCTTCCCCTACCTGGAGAAGTCGAACTTCAACGTCCTCAGCCAGAGCATCCCGGTGCTGGCGATCCTGGCCATCGGTGCCGGCATCCTGATCATCGCCGGTGAGTTCGACCTGTCGCTGGGCGCCAACTTCACGTTCTGCGCGCTGGTGTTCACCCGCTGGTACTCCGACGGGGCGAGCGCCTGGACCGCGACCGGCATGGCCCTGCTGACCGGTGTCGCGATCGCCCTGCTCAACGCCCTGCTCGTCACCAAGGCCAAGATCCCCTCCTTCATCGTGACGCTGGGCATGATGCTGTTCTGGGAAGGCGCCGCGCTCTTCTACAACGGCACCACGGCCGCGCTGATGGTCCCGAGCGACAGCGTGAAGCAGGTGTTCACCGCCGACCTCGGCTTCTTCCGCGGTCAGGCGCTGTGGATGCTCGGCGTCGGGGTGGTGTTCTGGCTGCTGGTGCACCGCCACCGGCTCGGCAACCACGTGTTCGCCGTCGGCGGCAACCCCGCCGCCGCCCGCGCCATCTCGATCAACCCCGACCGGGTCAAGATCATCGCGTTCGGCATCCTCGGTGTGTGCGTGGCGCTCGCCGCGGTCCTGACCGCCGTACGTACCGGTTCGGTCCAGCCCGGCACCGGCCGCGGCATGGAGCTGAAGGCGATCGCGGCCGCGGTCGTCGGCGGGGTCGCGCTCTCCGGCGGCCGGGGCAGCGTCCTCGGCATGGTGCTGGGCGCGGCGCTCATCCTCACCGTGCAGGACATCCTGCTGCTCGGTGGTGCCCCCGGCTTCTACCTGGACCTGTTCGTCGGTCTGATCATCGTCGCCGCGGCCTTCTTCAACCGTCTGATCGAGGGGAAGGCGAAGTGAGCGCCGCCGAGCCCACCGCCGGAAACGGAGCAACCATGTCCCCCACCGCCACCGCCGAAGCCACCGAGGCAGCCACGGGCGAGGTGCTGCTGGAACTGTCCGGCATCACCAAGCGGTACGGAGCCAACACCGTCCTGAACGATGTCGGTTTCCGGATCCACCAGGGCGAGGTCGTCGGCCTGCTCGGTGACAACGGCGCCGGCAAGTCGACCCTGGTGAAGACGATGTCCGGGGTCGTCGTCGCCGACGAGGGCGACTACCTGTGGCGCGGCGAGAAGCTGGGCACGCTCAACCGGCAGGAGACCGAGAAGCGCGGCGTCGAGACGATCTTCCAGGACTCCGCCCTGGTGCCGTCCATGACGATCACCCGCAACATCTTCATGGGCCGTGAACTCACCAACGCGCTGGGGCTGCTGAAGCTGAAGCAGATGGACGAGATCGCGGCGCAGATCCTCGACAGCGTGGTGACCATCGAGGGCATCAAGAGCCCGCGTCAGCTCGTCGGTTCGCTCTCCGGCGGACAGCAGCAGGCGGTGGCGATCGCGCGTGCGGTGCACTTCAAGCGGAGCCTGCTGATCCTGGACGAGCCGACCAGCGCGCTGGCGGTGCGGGCGACCGAGGCCCTGCTCAACTACCTGCTGCAGTTGAAGCAGGAGGGCGTGAGCTCGGTGCTGGTCACGCACAACCTGCACCACGCGTTCCAGATCTGCGACCGGCACATCGTGATGAACCACGGCCGCAAGATCCTCGACGTGCGGCGTGAGGACACCAGCGTCGAAGAGCTCACCGCGGCGGTCGTCGAGGGCCCGGAGGGCCTGCGCCGCTTTCGTGAGGGCAAGCCCCTCGCCTGACCGGCGCCGGTGCGCGTACGCCGACGAGGCCGGACCCGCCGTGGAAGAGGCGGATCCGGCCTTCGGTGCAGGTGCAGGTGCAGGTGCGGGTGCAGGTGCAGGTGTTACGGCTTCGACGACGTGACGGCGTCGTGCGCGGCGCCCCGGCCGAGGCGCTGGCGGACCACGGCCACGACCACCACGGCAACGGCCACCAGGGTCGACAGGACGACCTGGTCGCGGCCGCCGCCGTCGGCGGTGTCGGTGAGCATGTAGCCGAGGACGAAGGTGATCAGGGCGATGGTGGCCCAGGTGAGGTAGGGGTAGAGCCACATCCTGACGACCAGCTTCTCGGGCGCCTCCCGCTGGATGATCCTGCGCATCCGCAGCTGGGAGAAGCAGATCACCAGCCAGACGAACAGGGCGATGGCGCCGGAGGAGTTCAGCAGGAACTGGAAGACCGTGTCGGGCCAGAGGTAGTTGAAGGCGACCGCGACGAAGCCGAAGACGACCGAGGCCAGGATGGCCGCGCGCGGCACCCCGCTGTTCGTGGTCTGCCCGAAGGAGGCGGGGGCGTCGCTGCGGCGGCCGAGGGAGAAGGCCATGCGCGAGGCGGTGTACAGACCGGAGTTGAGGCAGGACAGCACCGAGGTCAGCACGATCGCGTTCATGATCTGGGCGGCGTGCGGGATGCCGATGGAGCTCAGGGCGGCGACGTACGAGCCGTCCTCGAGGATCGCCGGGTCGTCCCAGCGCAGCAGCGAGACGACGATCAGGATCGAGCCGAGGTAGAACACGGCGATCCGCCAGATCACGCTGTTGGTGGCCTTGGTGACCGCGCCGCGCGGGTCGGCGGTCTCACCGGCGGCGAGGGTGACGATCTCGCTGCCCATGAAGGAGAAGACGACCATCAGGACGCCGGTGAGGATCGCCCCGGGTCCGTTGGGCAGGAAGCCGCCGTGCGCGGTGAGGTTGGAGAAGCCGCTCGCCGGGTGGTCCGAGCCGGGCAGCAGACCGAAGATCGCGAGACCGCCGATCACGATGAACGCGCCGATCGCGACGACCTTGATCCCGGCGAACCAGAACTCGAACTCGCCGTAGGAGCTGACCGAGACCAGGTTGGTGGCGGTCAGGACGACCATGACGATCAGGGCCCAGCCCCACTGCGGGACCGCGGGGATCCAGCCGGCCAGGATCTTGGCGCCGGCGGTCGCCTCGACGGCGAGGACGACGACCCAGAAGAACCAGTACAGCCAGCCGATGGTGAACCCGGCCCAGCGGCCGAGCGCCCGGTCCGCGTAGGCGGAGAACGAGCCGGAGGTGGGGTTGGCCGCCGCCATCTCGCCGAGCATCCGCATCACGAGGACGACGAGGACGCCGACGAGCGCGTACGAGATCAGGATGCCCGGACCGGCGGCGGCGATGCCGGAGCCGGAGCCGACGAACAGACCGGCGCCGATGACACCGCCGATCGCGATCATCGACAGATGGCGGTTCTTGAGTCCGGCCTTCAGACCGGGCTCTTCGGGAGGTGCTTCGGGGAGGGTTGTGGTCATCTCGACATCCGATGAGGAGGGGACGGGCTGTCGAGGCTGGAAATTAGTTCACTACGATCGAAAAGAACAAGACTTGTTTAAGTGTTCACCTTGCTCTATTTTGCAGGCAACCGTGGAACCGCCTCTTCCGGGAGCCCTCCGTGCACCACGCCATGACCTCGCTCAGCAGGCAGTTAGGGTGGCGCCGTGGTGAATCCAGCGGGCAAGTTCGGGCCCTACGGCGGCGGGGACACCCGCCTGCGCTCCGGCGGGAGTCAGACGGGGTCGGACCTGGTCCGCTCCCGGGTCGCGCTGCGGGTGCGCCTGAAGTCCGTGGCTCCGGGTGACCGGCTCCCGGACGCGGGCGTCCTCGCCGAGGAACTCGGGATCGGTGAGATCACCGTGCGCCGCGCGCTGGAGGGGATGTGCCAGGACGGCCTGCTCGACCGGCGGCGAGGCCGGGCGGGCGGCACCTTCGTCGCCCCGGACTGGGACACCGTCGTCGCCCTGATGCACGACGCCGAGGAGGCCGCCGCACTGGACTCCTTCCACCTGCTGCTCGAATGCGGACTGGTGGCGCACGGCGCGGGCGACGTCCAGGACGGCTCGCTCGAAGGGCTGCGCTCGCTGGTCGCGGAGATGGACCTGACCGAGGACCCGGCCCGGCTCGTCGAACTGGAGACCCGCTTCCACCTCGACCTCGCCGAACTGCTCGGCGGCGCCGGCATCCGCGAGTTCGCCGCCGACCTGCTCGGCCGCCAGTGTCTGCTGCTGCCCCCGCCCGCACCCGACGTCGTACGGGCCCGCAACCGCTGCCACGCCGACCTCCTCACCGAACTCGGCCGCGGCGCGATGGACCCGGCCGTACGGGCCGTGAAGGAACACCAACGGGCCCACCCGAACTGACGGACGACCAGCCGACCAGCCGACCAGCCGATCCCGCGCACCCGGTGCGCTCCGCCCCACCGCACAAGGAGCAGTCGCCATGTCCGAACCCGGAGCCGTCGGCCCGCCGCCGACGTCGGGCCCCGCCGGCGGCACGACCCAGCGCCTGCGCGGCGGTGTGCTCGGCATGGCGGACATCGCCGCCGCCACCATGGCCAACGTCGGCCCGGCGATGAGCTTCTTCTTCGGCTTCGCCTTCCTCTCCACCACCGCGGGCGTCGCCTCCCCGCTGACCATCGCCGCCGCCGGCGTCGCCGTCGCCCTGCTCGGCAACACCCTCGCCGAGTTCTCCCGCGCCCACCCCTCGGCGGGCAGCTTCATCACCTTCGTCGGCAAGACCTTCGGGCCGGTCAGCGCCGTGACCACCGCGCTCCTCGCCGGCCTCGGCTACATCATCGCGATGGCCTCGGTGATCGCGATCTCCGGCGGGTTCGTGCAGATCACCCTGCACCACTACACCGGCATCGACCTGCCGTGGATCCTGTGGACGCTGCTGCTCACCGGCGTGTCGGTGGTGCTGATGCTGCGCGGGATCGTGGTCTCCACCAAGTGGGCCGGCTATTTCTTCGGCGTGGAGATGCTGGTGCTGGTCGTGGTGTCCGTGGCGGCACTCGTCGAGCATCGCGGCGATCTGTCCGCCGACCCGTTCCTGCCGGGTCAGCTGCGCCACGGCGTCAGCGGCCTCGCGGCCGGGTTCCCGCTCGCGGTGTACCTGTTCATCGGCTGGGAGAACTCGGCGGCGCTGGCCGAGGAGACCGAGAACCCGCGGCGCAACGTCGGCCGCGCCGTCCTCTCCTCCGTCGCGATCATGACAGTGAGCTACATCCTCTTCTCCTACGCCACCGTCACCGGCTTCGACTACGACACGGCCGCACTCGGCGACTCCCCCATCCCGTTCATCGACGTCGCCCAGCACACGCTCGGCGCGTTGGCGTTCCTCGCCTATGTCGGGGGGCTGACCTCCACCCTCGGGGTGCTGATCGCCGGCATCAACTCGCAGGCCCGGCTGATCTTCAACGCCGGACGGGAGGGGCTGCTGCCTTCGTTCTTCGGATACGTCCACCCCACCCGCCGTACGCCCAACAACGCGATCATCACGTTCGCCGTCACCTCGCTGCTGATCATCGGCGGCTGGGGGCTCGGGCATCTGCTCGGCCCCGACGGCGGCCGCATGGATCCCGTGGTCTTCTTCACCGAGTCCTCCAGCCTGGGCGCGCTGCTGATCCTGCTGGTGTACCTCGCCTCCAACATCGCGCTGCCGCTGTACTACCGCCGGTACCGGCCGCAGGAGTTCCGGACCGTACGGCATCTGGTGCTGCCGGCGATCGGGGCGCTGGCGATTCTGGTGCCGCTGTACTACCTGGCCAAGCCGGGGCAGCCTGCGCCGTACAGCTGGTTTCCGTATGTGGCGCTGGCGGCGCTGCTCGGTTCCGTCGGGTATGCCACGGTGTTGGTGCGGCGGGATCCGACGCTGGCGGAGCGGGTGGGGTCGGTTGTCGCCGATGTGGAGTGAGCGGAGTGAGCTGCGCTCGGTTTGAGTGTCGTTGTTCGTCTGCGGCGCCGTCGTGGCTGGTCGCGCAGTTCCCCGCGCCCCTGAAGTTGCGGACCTTGCCGCCTGCTTAGACGGCGTCCTGAGTCGGTTGTCCAGGTGCTCCGGGGTGGCGGTAGATGTACGGCGGCGGGGCAGGCGCGGTGTCGGGGTCGGTCAGGGTACGTAGGAGCTGGTGGTCCGGGGAGAGCGTGCAGGCCGGGTCTGTGCGGGTGGGGTCGCCGGTGAGGGCGTGGGCCTGGCAGCGGCAGCCGGCGAAGTCCTCCTCGCGGCGGGGGCAGGTGCGGCAGGGTCCGGTCATCCAGTCGGTGCCGCGGTAGCGGTTGAACGCCGGGGAACTGTCCCAGATCCAGGCGAGCGGATGGTCCCGTACGTTGGGCGGGTCCAGGCCCGGCAGGGAGGCGGCGGCCGGGCAGGGCAGCACGGTGCCGTCGGGGGTGACGGTGAGAGAGACCGCTCCCCAGCCGCCCATGCAGGGCTTGGCGACCCCGTCGAAGTAGTCCGGGACGACCCACACCAGGTCGATCCGCCCGGCCAGCCGCTCCCGCCGACGTTCCACGGTCTCCCGGGCGCGGGCCAGCTGGTCGCGGGTCGGCAGCAGCGCGGCGCGGTTGAGCAGGCCCCAGCCGTAGAACTGGGTGTTGGCCAGTTCGACGCGGTCCGCGCCCCAGGCCTCGCCCAGGTCGATGAGATCGCCGACGGCGTCGAGGTTGTCGCGGTGCAGGACGATGTTGAGGCCGAGCGGGAGGCCCGCCGCGCGGACCAGGGCGGCGGCCCGCTCCTTGGCTGCGAAGGCGGACGGGTGCCCGGCGATCCGGTCGCCCGCCCGGGCGTCGGAGTGCTGCACCGAGAGCTGGACGCTGCGCAGGCCGGCCTCGCGGAGCGCGGTCAGCCTGGGCTCGTCCAGGCCGATGCCGCTGGTGACCAGCTGGGTGTAGATCCCGGCGTCCTCGGCGGCGGCGACGATCCGCTCCAGGTCGGGGCGCAGCAGGGGTTCGCCGCCGGAGAGATGGGTGTGGACGACGCCCAGCTCGGCGGCCTGCCGTAGGACGTCCGTCCATTCGTCGGTGCTCAGTTCGCCCGAGCGGCGGGCCAGTTCGAGCGGGTTGGAGCAGTACGGGCAGTGCAGGGGGCAGGCGTGGGTGAGTTCGGCGAGCAGTGCCCAGGGGCGGGCCGGCGGCTGGGCGGCGGTCATGTGAGCCAGCCCTCCCCTCGCAGCCGGTCGAGGAAGGCGGGGACCTCGGCGGCGACCGGCGCGCCCGGGAAGCGCGCGGCCAGTTCGCCGACGATCCCGGGCACGGTACGGGTCCCGTCGCACAGACCGACCACATGGCCCGCGTTGCCTTCGAGGACGACCACCCGTTCGGGCAGGACCAGCAGGTCCGCGCCCCGCACCGGGTCGTGCCGCAGCATCAGCGCCGGCGCGAGGGCGGGACACCATGCACCGCCGGGCACGACCGTCACCCCTGCCCGCGCCAGGGCCGCAGGTCCCGCTGCGACGGCCCGCCGTCCCCGACCGCGTTGCGCACCGGCCCCGGCCGGCCCTGAGCGGCACCCTGCCGCCATGGCCGACTGTCCGTCTCAGGCCGCTCGTCGCGTACGGCCCGCTCGTCTCGTACGAGGCGTTCGTCGCGTACGGCTCGCTCGTCCCGGGCGCCGGTGCGCCACGGGCGGAGGTCCGGCCAGGGCCGGGCGTGCCCGTTCCGGGCGGCGGGGCCCTCCTGCTGGACCGCGTCGAGCAGGGCCCACAGCACCTCGCACTTGAAGGTGAGCGCGGCCAGGGCCCGCTGCTGGTCCTCGCGGGTGCGGGCCCAGTCCAGGACGAGGGCGAGGGCCTCGGTGCTGTCGCGTCGGCCCTGGTCGACCCGGGTGCGGAAGTAGGCGAGGCCCTCCGGCCGGATCCAGGAGTAGTGGCGTTCGAAGGCGTCGATGCGCACCCGCATCAGACCGGGCGCGGTGAGCTCGGTGAGCGAGGCCGCGACGGCCTCCAGCGGCGGCCGCAGCCGGCAGAAGTTGACGTATCCCTCGACCGCGAGCCGTACGCCCGGCAGGACGGAGTCGCCCTTCAGCAGATCGTGGCGGTCCAGGCCGGCCGCCTCGCCGAGCCGCAGCCAGCGTTCGATGCCGCCCTCGCCCTCCGCGCGCCCGTCGTGGTCCTCGATGCGCCGCAGCCACAGGCGCCGCAGCTGCGGGGAGTCGAGCTTGGCGGTGATCAGCGCGTCCTTGACGGGGATGTGCCGCTGGTAGTGGAAGCGGTTGGTGATCCAGGCCCGCACCTCCTCGGGGCGGAGGTCGCCCTCGTGCATACGGACGTTGAAGGGGTGCCGGTCGTGATAGCGCTCCTGGGCCACCGCGCGCAGGCGGTCCTCGAATTCGGCGGGGCTCCAGGGTTCGGTTTCGGTCCGGGGGGCGAGGGTCGTGGTCACAGCTCGATCACCAACTCGTCGTCGGCCACCTCGATGCCCAGCCGGGCGAGCCGCTTGTGCTGCGCCGCGGTCGGGTCGACGAGGGGGTTCGTGTTGTTGAGGTGCGTGTAGTAGCAGCGGGCGGACAGCGTGGCGAGGACGGCCGCGGTGCCGCCGGGGCCGTCGATGGGCAGATGGCCCATGCCGGTGGCGGTGCGGGAGGAGATGCCGGTGCGGCGCGGCTCCTCCTCGTCCCAGAAGGTGCCGTCGACGATCACGACGTCGGCCTCGGCGGCGACCTGGTGCAGGGCGTCGGACCAGACGGCGACGGCGGGTGCGTAGACCGCCGTACGGCCGGTGGCGGGTTCGTACAGGCGCAGCGCGACGACCCAGGCCTCGTCCTCGTCCTCGGGTGCGTCGGCGGCGTACCGGGGGCGCTTGGCGGACACGGGTACGGCGGTGATCCGCAGGCCCTCGTCGGGCGGGCCGAGGGAGCGCGCGCCGTGACAGGTGAGTTCCCGCCAGGTCAGAGCGGTGTAGGGGGCTAGGACCTCGCCGAGGCGGAGGCGGTCCTCCAGGGCCCGGCGGACCGGGGGCGTGGCGTGGATCTCCAGGGCGTCCGCCTCGCGCAGCCGTGCGATGCCCAGGGTGTGGTCGAGTTCGGCGTCGGTGAGGACGACCCCGGCGATCGGTGTCTGCCGGGGCCCGGGACCGGGGTGCAGCGCCGGGTGGGCCTCGATCTGGTCGCCGATGTCGGGGGTGGCGTTGACGAGGTACCAGCGGCCCTCGTCGGTACGGACCGCGAGGGAGGCGTGACGGCGGCGGCGTTCGGGATGCGCGCGTGCCCCGGAGCACCCGGGGCACGCGCAGTTCCACTGCGGGATGCCGCCGCCGGCCGCGGTGCCGAGCAGCTGCAGCAGCACGGCGGCGGGCTAGCGGGCCGCGAGGGAGTAGGCGGTGACCTCGAGGGCGGTGTCGACGACCGTGTAGCCGGGTGTCCGCCAGGCACTCGTGTCCGCCGCCTCGCCGGTGGTCGCGGCCTGGTGCTCCGCCCGCTCGGTGGTGTCGTTCATGGTGCGTACCTTCCTTTCGGTGAAGGTGGGTTCACCCCTCGGTGAGGGGAGCCTGGGGGCTGGGGAGCTCACCCGATGGTGACCCTGAGGAGGGAGTCCTTGTCGGTGCCGCGGTCGCTCGTGCCGAGCCAGAGCTCGTCGGCGTCGGGCACCTTGGCCAGGGCGCGCATCCTGCCGTAGACACCGGCGTAGTACGACACGGCGGTGCCGAGGCCCGTGCCGGTGCCGTCGATGGGCAGCGTCCACAGCCGTTCGCCGCGCAGGGTGGCGACGTACAGGACGTCGTGGGCGATCGCGACGTGGGCGGGCACGCCTCCCTCGGAAGGGCGCCAGACGTGCAGGGGGTTGGTCATGCCCGCGGTGGTGCAGGACCCCTCGCACGTGGGCCAGCCGTAGTTGGCGCCCGGACTGATCAGGTTGACCTCGTCCCAGGTGGCATCGCCGATCTCGGTCTCCCACAGCCGGCCGCGCGCGTCCCAGGCGAAGCCCTGGGGGTTGCGGTGGCCGAGGCTGTAGACGCGGGTGCCGAACGGGTTGCCGGGTGCCGCCTCTCCGCTCCTGGTGAGGCGCAGGATCTTGCCGTTGAGCGAGGCCGGGTCCTGGGCGAGGGGTTTGTCGCGTGCGTCGCCGGTGCTGACGTAGAGGTAACCGTCGGGGCCGAAGGCGATCTTCCCGCCGTTGTGGTCACCGCCGCGGGCGATGCCGCCGAGCAGGACCTGGTAGTCGCTGAGCGAGGTGCCGTCGAAGCGCATCCTGACGACCCTGGTCTCGTCGGCGGCCGTGTGGACGAAGAAGACGTCCTGGTCGGTGGTGCCGTTCCAGGTCGGCGAGGGGGCGACCCCCAGCAGCCCGCCGCCGTTGCCGTTGTCGCCTCCGGCGGGGGCGAAGACGGTGTTCGGCACCTCGCCCACCTTCGTACGGGAGCCGTCCCGCGCCACCGTCCACACCCTGGCGCTGTGCCGCTCCGTCACCAGTGCCTTCTGCCCGTCGGGCAGGAACGTGATGGCCCAGGGCCGGGTCCACTGCTCGGAGAGGACGGAGACGGCCGTGGGCGCGGCACCGGCCCGGCCGGGTGCCCCGGGGTCGGCGGCCACCGACGCGGGCTGTGCGCCGCAGAGGGCGAGAAGGGCGGCGAGGAGGGTGGCCACCACGCGGCGGTCCGGGGTCATTTGACGGCGACTTGGGGTCATCTGAGGGCGCCTTGAGGTCATTTGATGGCGGCTTGAGGTCATTTGACGGTGACTTTGAGGATGCGGTCCTTGTTGTCGCCGCCGTCGGTCGTGCCGACCCACAGCTCGTCGGCGCCGGGCACCTTGGCGAGCGCGCGCAGTCGGCCGTAGCTGCCGTTGTAGTACGACTTCCCGGCCCCGACGGCCTTGCCGGTGCCGTCGATCGGCAGGGCCCACAGCCGCTGGCCGAGCAGCGTCGTGACGTAGATGACGTCCTTCTTGATCGCGATCTGGGCGGGGACACCGCCCTGGTCCGGGTGCCAGACCTTCTTGGGGTTGGTCATCCCGGTCTTCGCGCACGAGCCCTCGCAACTGGGCCAGCCGTAGTTGCGGCCCGGCTCCACGAGGTTGAGCTCGTCCCAGGTGTTCTCGCCGATCTCGCTCTCCCAGAGCCGGCCGCGGCTGTCCCAGGCGAGGCCTTGGGGGTTGCGGTGGCCGAGGCTGTAGACCCGGGTGCCGAACGGGTTGCCGGGTGCCGCGGCGCCGCTCTTCGTGATGCGCAGGATCTTGCCGTTGAGGGAGTTCCTGTCCTGCGCGAGATTGCGCTTGAGGGCGTCACCGACGCTGACGTACAGATGGCCGTCGGGGCCGAACGCGATCTTTCCGCCGTTGTGGTCGCCGCCCCGGGTGATGCCGCCGAGGACGACCTTGTAGTCGCGCAGCGAGCTGCCGTCGAAGTGCATGCGCACGACACGGATCTCGGAGGTGGCCGTGTGGACGAAGAAGACGTCCTGGTCCGTGGTGCCGTTCCAGGTCGGCGAGGGGGCGACGCCCAGCAGCCCGCCCTTGCCGCCGCTCGGTGAGGGGGGCACGGTGTTCGGCACGGTGCCGACCCTCTTCTTGGCGCCGTCGCTCGACTGGAGCCATACGGCGGCCGTGAAGCGCTCGGTCACCAGGGCCCGCTTCCCGTCGGGCAGGAAGGTGATGCCCCAGGGCCTGGTCCAGTCGCGGGACAGGACGGTGACGCCCGTCGGTGCCGCGGCGGCGGCCCGGGGGTCTTCCTCCGGGCCGGCCGCGGCCGGCCTCGCGGGCTGCAGCAGGCAGGCGCCGAGGACAACGGTGACGGCGGCGATCGTGGCCCGGCCGCGCCGGACTCGATGCGGCACCGGTTGCGCCAAGCGTGACATTCCGAGGCCTTTCCTGTCGTGAGGGGGCGACAGGTGTCGACTCCCTCAAGGAGTATTGGGGCCTGGTTTCCGCGCGGGCCACCGGAGCTCGCCCATCCTGCTGACGGCCCGGGCGGCCGGGTGAACCCGGGGCGAATACGTAGGCGTTTACGTGGTTCTACGGAGGTGTCGCCCCTCGGGGGCCGTCTACGTTCGGGGTGTCGAACGTCGTGAGTCGTGTTGAGGGGACCGAGTGAGAGGCAACGCCCGAGGCGTGCGGGGCAGAGGGGTGACCCTGCTGGTGGCGGGGAGTCTGCTGGTCGGATGCTCGGTCGGAGGAGACGACGGCGGGGACGACGGGGGGACCGCGAAGAGCGGTTCGCCCTCCGCCGACGCCACCGCCCGTGCCACGCCCGCCCCTTCCACCTCCTCCACCTCCTCCTCCGCTTCCTCCGTCTCCTCCGTCTTCACCCCTGACGCCTCGCTCGTCCCCCGGACCTCCAAGGACGGCGTGGCCCTCGCCGACTCCGTCGTACTCGCCCCCGCCGACTGGGGCCGGGGGTTCGTCGCCCAGCAGCAGGCCGCGAGCACCCCGGGCACCTGGGCCGTGCTGGACGACGACTGCCGCTGGGAGCGGGAGAAACTGCCGGCCGGGGTGCTGGCCGGCTCGTCCCGCTACAGCCGGCTCCCGGCCGGCGGCGGCAAGGGCGCGGTCAAGGTGACGGCCGCGGTCACCGTCCACGATTCCGTCCTCGGCGCCGACGAACAGCTCAGCACCACCCTCGAAGAGGTACTGCGCTGCCCGGACCAGCAGCCCCGGAGCAACGAGCGGATCACCGGCCTGAATTCGCTCGGCACCCCCTTCGGCGCCCGTGAGCAGGAGTACGCCGACGACTCCGTCCTGGAGGCCGGCCAGTACGTCGAGAACGGCGGCGCCGCCCAGCCGTACTCGTGGATGGTCGCCCGGCTGGGCACGGTCGTCGTGGCCGTCTCCGTGACCGGCGCGAAGGGCAACACCGAGCAGGAGCTGAGACAACTGGGCGCCGAAGCGCTGGCCAAGATGCTGGAGCGGATCCAGCAGCGGTTGAAGGGGAATTGATGGAGCCGCTGCGTACCTCCGACCCGGCCCGGCTGGCGGGCTACCGGCTGCTCGGGCGGCTCGGCGCGGGTGGCATGGGCGTGGTCTACCTGGGCCGTTCGGCCGGTGGCACCCTGGTCGCGCTGAAGGTGATCCAGGCCGAGTACGCCGAGGACCCCGGCTTCCGGGAGCGGTTCCGGCGCGAGGCGGACACGGCCCGCCGGATGACCAGCCCGTGGGTGGCGCCCCTGGTGGACGCCGATCCCGGGGCGGAGCAGCCGTGGCTGGCGACCGCGTTCGTACCGGGGCCCTCGCTCGCCGAGGCCGTCGCCGCGCACGGGCCGCTGCCGGTGCGCACCCTGAGGGCGCTGGGGGCGCGGCTCGCCGAGGCGCTGCGGGAGCTGCACGCGGCGGGGCTCGTGCACCGGGACGTCAAGCCGGGCAATGTGCTGCTGGCACTGGACGGACCGCGGCTGATCGACTTCGGTGTGGCCCGGGATCCCGAGGACACCTCGCTCACCTCGACCGGTGTCGTGGTCGGCACACCCGGCTTCCTCTCCCCCGAACAGGCGCGGGGCGCCCGGGAGTCGGGGGCGGCGGGTGATGTGTTCTCGCTGGGCTGTGTGCTGGCGTACGCGGCGACCGGCCGTCCTCCGTTCGGCACCGGGTCGCTCGACGCGCTGCTGTACCGCACGGCGCACGACGCGCCCGATCTGGAGGGCGTACCGGAGGAGATCGCCCCGGTGGTGGGCGGCTGCCTGGAGAAGGACCCGGAGCTGCGGCCCACGGCCGGGGCGCTGGCGCAGTCCTTGTCTGCCCCCGCCCCGACCTCGCCTCCCGATCCGCGTGAGGCGCTGCGTGCGGTGCGGCCCGAGGCGGCGGACGGGCCCGCCGCGCCCCATCCGGAGCCCGCGGACGCGGCTCCCGAGGACGCCGTCCCCGGTGACGAGGCCTGGCTGCCGGAGCCGTTGGTCCGGCTCATCGCCGAGCGGTCGGCGGCGGGGCTGGCGCTGCCGGGCATCGACGACACCGAGATCGACGCCTCGGACGCGACCGTGCCGTCCCCGGCCACGCCGCCGGGGCGGGGTGTCGGCCGGCGCCGCTTCCTGCTGCTGGCCGGTGGTGCGGCCGCGGTGGCGGCGGGCGGGGGCGCGCTGGCCGTCTGGGGGGTTCCCTTCGGCGGGGGCGGGGGCTCGGCGTCCTCCGGATCGACGCCGAACGACAGCATGCCCCTGTACACCATCGGGCTGCACGCCGATCTGAGCGGTGATCAGAAGGCGGTCGGGCGGGCTCAGGAGCGGGGGCTGCGGCTCGCGGTCGACGAGTTCAACGCCCGGGGGGACGCGTCGTTCGCGCTGGCCGTGAAGACGGTGGACGACGGCGGCGATTCCGCGAGGGCGGCCGAGGTGGCGAAGCAGCTCGTCGCGGACCGTTCCGTCGTGGCCGTGGTCGGTCCCACCACGGACGCCACCGCGCTGGCCTCGCTCGCGACGTACGACGCCGCGTCGCTGCCCCTGATCGCGGTGTCGCCCGGCGCCACCGTGCTGGGGGTGATGGGCAGCCGGTCCTTCCTGCACGCCCGCGTCACGGACACGATCCTGCCGTTCTACCTCAACGCGTATCTGCGCGGCACGGCCAAGTCGCGCACCATCGGGATCGTCGACGACCGGGCGGCGGACACCTACGGCTGGGAGATCAGCAGCACGCTCAGCCGGATCCTGCGCGACGACCGGCAGCCGGCCGTGCCGAAGGTGGTCAGCGCGCTGCGGACCGACTTCGCGCCGACCCTGGACGCGCTGCTCGACGGGGGCGCCGACTCGGTGGTCTTCGCCGGCTACCACGACCGGGCGGCGCTGCTGGCCCGGGAGCTGACCCGCCGTGACTTCCCCGGCGCGCGGGCCGCCGCACACGGGGTGCTCGACGCGCGGTTCCTGTCCGCCGCCGGGGACGCCGCCGAGGGCTGGGCGGTTCTCGCCCCCGTCATGGACGCGGCCACGGCACCCGAGGCGAAGGCGTTCGCGGCGGCCTACCGAGAGAAGTTCGACGCGGAGCCCGAGCGGTACTCCGTCGAGACGTACGACGTGGCGCAGCTCGTGCTCAGGACCCTGGGCTCGCTCGGCGTCGCGAAGCGCACCCGGCCCGGCCTGACGGCGGCGCTGCGCTCGGCCACGTACGAGGGGATCAGCCGGAACCTCGCGTTCGACAGGACGACCGGGGCGCTGGTCGTCGACGGCAGCGGGGTCTATCTGTGGAAGGTCACGGACGGCGGGTTCGCGTACCAGGGCGTGGCGCCCTATCAGGTCTCCGCCTGAGGGGGCGTCGATGGAGCCGTTGCGCGGCGCCGATCCGGCCGGGATCGGGGGCTACCGGCTGCTGCGCCGGCTGGGCGCGGGCGGCATGGGCGTGGTGTACCTGGCCCGCTCCACGGGCGGTTCCCTCGCGGCGCTGAAGGTGATCCGCGCCGGACACGCGGACGACCCGGGGTTCCGGGCCCGTTTCCGGCGCGAGGTGGAGACGGCGGGCCGGGTCACGAGCCCCTGGGTGGTGCCGCTCCTGGACGCGGACCCGGACGCGGCCTCGCCCTGGCTGGCCACGGCGTTCGTGCCGGGCCCCTCGCTGGCGGAGGCGGTCGAGGAGTGCGGGCCGCTGCCGTACGCGACCGTCCGCGTCCTCGGCGCCCGGCTCGCCGAGGCGCTGGACGCCGTGCACGGGGCGGGGCTGGTGCACCGGGACGTCAAGCCGGGCAATGTGCTGCTCGCGGTCGACGGGCCCCGGATGATCGACTTCGGTATCGCCCGGATGCCGGAGGACACCGCGCTCACCGCGAGCGGCATGGTGGTCGGCTCACCCGGCTTCCTCTCCCCCGAGCAGGCCCGGGGCCGAGGCCGGGAGATCGGGCCGGCCAGTGACGTCTTCTCGCTCGGCTGTCTGCTGGCGTACGCCGTGACGGGCGAGCGTCCCTTCGGCTCGGGCTCCGCCGCCGAGGCACTGATGCGTACGGTCCACGACGAGCCGGACCTGGCCGGCGTACCGGATCCGCTGCTGCCGCTGCTGCACGCCTGTCTGGCGAAGGAGGCGGGGGCCCGTCCCGGCGTGCCGGACATCCGGCGGGCCCTGGGGGGCGGCGAGGCGCGGGGCGGGGCCGCGGTGGAGGGCTCCGATGCGCGGGGCGGGGCCGCGGTGGAGGAGGCCGAGGCGCAAGGCAGGACCCCTGCGGAAAGGGCCGAGACACAGGGCAGGGCCGTGGCGGAGGGGGGCGTGGCCCAGGGCGGGACCCCAGCCGAAAACGCCGAAGCCCAGGGCAGGGCCGTGGCCGAGGAGGGCAAGGCACAGGGCGGAACCCCGGCCGAAAACGCCGAAGCCCAGGGCAGGGCCGTGGCCGAGGAGGGCAAGGCACAGGGCAGGACCCCAGCCGAAAACGCCGAAGCCCAGGGCAGGGCCGTGGCCGAGGAGGGCAAGGCACAGGGCGGAACCCCGGCCGAAAACGCCGAAGCCCAGGGCGGGACCCCAGCCGAAAACGCCCGGACACAGGGCGCGAACCCGGCCGAGAGCGCCCAGGCGCAGGGCGGGGGCTGGTTGCCGGAGTCGCTCACTCGGTTGATCGCTCGTCGTTCGGCCGTGGTGCTCGCGTTGCCGGACGTGTCGGCAACGGAGGTGTCGGGGGCGTCGGGGGCGTCGGCTGCGGGGGACCGTGCCGGTGCGGAGACGGCTGCGGGTGACCGGCCGGGTGGGCCGACGGCCGCGGACGGCGGGGCGGGTTCCGGCGGGAGCACCATGCGGCGGCGGTTCCTGGTGCTGGGGTCGGCCGCGGGGGTGCTGGCCGCAGCCGGTACGGCGGCCTGGTGGACCGCCAAACGCCCTGACGGGACCTCGGACGAGGGCGGCTCCACCGCGTTGCCGCGTCTGACCCTCGCCGTGCACGCCGACCTCAGCGGCAGCGGCCGTACGACGGGCCGGGCCCAGGAGAACGGCGTCCGGCTCGCCGTCGATCGGCTCAACTCCCGTACCGGACGCACCTTCGACCTGGCGCTCCAGGTGCACGACGACCAGGGCGGCACGGCCCGGGCACGGCAGATCGCCGAGCGGCTGGCGGCCGACGAACGGGTCCGCGCCGTGCTCGGGCCGAGCACCGACGCCTGCACGAAGGCCACCCTCGCCCTCTACCAGAAGGCCCTGCTGCCGATGGTGTCCGTGTCGGTCGGCCTCGACGACGTGTCCGCCTCGAAATACCGGGTGTACGCCGCCACCCGCCCGAACGACGCGACCCTCGCGGCGCCGCTCGTGGCGTATCTCGTCCGCACCGCCGAGGCCCGCACGACGGTGCTGGTCGACGACGAGGCCGAGGGCGACTTCAGCTGGGGCGTCTGCTCGGGGGTCGCCGAGGCGCTGGGCTCGGGGCACACCACGATCCGGCGCACGCTGGCCGCCGACGCCGGCTCGGACGGCGCGTTCCGTGCGCTCGCCGAGGCGGTGACGGACGCCGGGGCGGACGCGGTCGTGTTCGGCGGAGGGTACGCGCGGGCGGCGCGGCTGGCCCGTGCGCTGCGCACCGCCGGCTTCTCCGGTGCCCGGCTGGCCACCCAGCGCGCCTGCGACGCACGCTTCCTCACCGCGGCGGGGGACGCCGCCGACGGCTGGGTCTTCGCCACCGCCTACCTCGACGCGACCCGGGTGACGGCCGCGAAGTCCTTCGTCACCGCCTACCGCGCGCGCTTCGGCACCGTCCCGCCGCCGTACTCCGCCGAGGCCTACGACGCGACCCTGTTCGTCGCCCGTGCGCTGACCTCGCTGGGCGCGGACCGTGCCGAACGGGGCGCGATCGTGGGCCGGTTGCGCGAGACCGACTACCGGGGGATCACCAAGCGCCTGCGCTACACGAGCTCCAGCACCGGCTACACCCTGGACGCGCTGTATCTGTTCCGGGCCTCCGGGGGCGCCTTCCGTTTCCTCGGGCAGTACGAAGACGCGACGACCTGAGCACGGCGGTTCAGCCGCTGAACGCGGGCCCTGACATGCGCGTCACGATCAGCGCCGCCAGGGCGGCCCGCGAGGAGACTCCCGTCTTGCGGTAGATCCGCGAGACATGGGTCTCGACCGTGCGCCGGCTCAGACAGAGGCGGTCGGCGATCGCGGGGCTGGTGAGGCCCTCGGCGACGAGACCGGCGATCTCCCGTTCGCGGGCGGTGAGTTCGGCGAGCCGCCGCTCGGGGCCGTCCCCGGCCTCGGCCACCGCGGGCCCGACCGCGTCGGCGAGGCCGGTCAGCAGCGCGGAGCCGCCGGCGACGGCGAGCCTGCGCCCCCGGTGCCAGGCCGCCTGTCCCCGCCGGGGCCCCTCCGGGTCCGCCGCCAGCAGGGGGGCGCCCAGGAGCAGGGAGAACGCCTCCCAGAACAGCCCGCCGCTGCGGGTGCTCTCCTCGGCCGCCGACAGGAACAGGTCCGCCGCCGCCCCGGTGTCGCCCAGGCCCAGGGATATGTTGGCGGCGCTGCGCATCGCCGAGGCGCGCTGCACGGGCAGGTCGAGCCGCTCGGCCTCCTCGCGGGCCCGCCGGGCCCACTGCTTCGCCTCGTCCACGTCGCCGGCGGCGACGGCGGCGGTCACCAGAACCTCCAGGAACAGGGGGCGCATCGAGGGCTGGAGTCGGTGCAGGCCGGGGCCGCCCGCCTGGAGGACCGCCTCGCGGGCGCGGGCCGGATCGCCGGCGGTGAGGGCCGCGTAGCCGAGCATGCAGCGGGCGATGGACGCCCACCAGTTGACGCCCAGTCCGGCCGCCGCGACCGCTTCCTCGGCCACCGCGAGGGGTCGCGGATCGCCGGGCGGGCAGGCGGCCACCACCGCGTGGGCCTTGGTGGCGAGGACGAAGGCGAGCAGTTCGTCGCTGCCGATGCCGCGGGCGATGTCCTCGGCCTCGTCCGCCAGCTCCACGGCGGACACCGGCCGGCAGATCTGGATGTGCACATGCGCCTTGCACAGCAGCAGATGGGGCAGGAGGTGGAGCCGGCCGGTGCGGCGGGCGATGGCGAGGCCGCGGTCGGCGTGCCGCTCGGCGTCGGCGAGGCGTTCCAGGAAGGCCTCGGCCCAGCCCAGCCGGGCCAGTTGCTCGCACAGGCCGGTGAGGTCGTCGTCCGGCAGTGAGTCGACGAGGGCGGCCGCCTGCCGGGCGTACATGTCGGCCTCGGTCGTCTCGCCCTCGTAGGCCTCCCCCAGCGCGGCGACGGCCAGGGCGCCGGCGACGCCCACCTCGTCCCCGAGGGAGCGGGCCACCGCGAGGGTGCGGGCCATGTCGGCGCGCACGGTCGGGTAGGAGGTGTCGTGCGGGGCCGAGGAGCCCAGTTCCAGGCCCAGCGCCACCTGGTCGGCCGGTGAGGGCGCCGGGTCGTCGCGGTGCAGTTCGCGGCGGAGCAGGGCCGCCGCCTCCGTGTAGCGGCCCAGGTGGCGCTCCATCACCGCGCACAGCACGACGGCGGACGCCCGCGAGCCGCCTGTTCCCGCGCCAGTTACTTCGCCTGTTTCCTCGCTTGTTCCCTCGTCTGCTCTCCCGCCGTTTCCTGCGCCGGCCGGGTCGGGCATGGCGATCACCTGGTGCAGCAGGTCGCGGCTCTCCTGGAGTTCACCGCAGGCGCCGAGCGCGCGGGCCCGCCGCAGCATCAGCTCACGGCGTCGCGCCGCGTGGTCCGGGGTGTGCGGCAGATGCCGCAGTACCGCCCCCAGCCAGTGCGCGCAGCTCGCGGGCGCGGTGTCCGCGGCCTGTTCGGCGGCCTGGATCAGCACGCCCGCCGTCTCGGGGTCCCAGCCGGAGAGCGAGCGCTCGGCATGGTGGGCCAGCTCGGCGGGCGGGGCGCCGGCGCGGGCGAGTGCGGCGGCGGCGAGCCGGTGGGTCTCGGTGCGCAGCCAGGGGTCGGTGCCGTCGTGCACGAGGCTGCGCAGCACCGGGTGGCGCAGGGTCAGCCGTCCGTGCGGGCCGGTGCGCAGCAGGTCGCGGCGGGTCAGCTCGGCGAGGTCGGCGGCCAGGTCGGCCGGGGCGCGGCCGGTGACCGGGGCGAGCAGGGCGGGGGTGGCGTGGTCGCCGAGCGCGGCCACCACCTCGACCAGCCGGCGCTGCTCGGCGCCGAGCCGGGTCAGTTCGTCCAGCAGCAGCGCGCCGAGTCCGGTCGTGGACAGCCGGTTGACCGAGGCGCCCTCGCGGTGCGCCTGGAGCAGGGCCAGCAGATACAGCGGGTTGCCCTCGCTGGCGGCGAAGAGCCGTACGGCCTCCTCGCGGTCCAGGCCGGGGGTGAGCCGCGCGACGCAGCTGCGTTCGTCCAGCGGTCCGAGGACCGTGCGGCGCACGGCCCCGGTGTCGGTGCCGCGCAGGAGGGCCGCGGTCAGTGGGGCGGGGCTCTGCCGTTCCCTGCGGGCGACGGCGAGCAGGACCCGGGCACGCGGGGGATGCCGTACGAGATGGTCGAGGAGTTCCAGGGAGGCGGGGTCCGCCCAGTGCAGGTCGTCGAGCACCATCACCAGGGGTGTGGTGGCGGCGTGGGTCAGCAGAGCGGCGGTGGCGCGGTGCAGGCCGAAGCGGGCGGCGCTGCGGGCGGCGCCGGTCAGAGCCTGTGTCATATCCCCGGCCGGGGATATGACACAGGCTCTCAGCACCGGGGCGACCTCGGCGACGGCGGGGAAGGACTCCCGGACGGCCGGGTCGAGGTCGGCAAAGGCGTCGGTGAACGGCTGGAAGGGGATGTGCCGTTCGTACTCGGTGGCCCGGCCGCGCAGCACCGTGGCTCCGCCGCGTGCGGCGCGCCGGCAGAGCTCGTGGGCGAGGCGGCTCTTGCCGATGCCCGCCTCACCGCTGATGTCCAGTACCGCCGGGCGGCCCTCCGCGTCCGCCGCCAGGTCCGCGAGCAGGCGGTCGAGCAGCCCGAGTTCGCTGTCCCTGCCGATCAGCGGCATCCGTTCCGTCGTCATGTCCCCGTCCCCGTCCGACCCGTGGTGCTGATCATCCTGCCGTATGCCACTGACAGTCCGGCCACGGAGGTACGTAAGCCGCGTACGTGGCACCTCGGTCGTCCTGGCCCGACGCGCTCAGGCGACCCGCTCCCGCTCCGGTTCCTCGAACTGGGTTCGGTACAGCTCGGCGTACCGTCCGTCCGCCGCGAGGAGGTCCTCGTGGGTGCCGCGTTCCACGATGTGGCCGGACTCGACGACGAGGATGAGGTCGGCGGCGCGCACGGTGGACAGGCGGTGGGCGATGACGACGGCGGTGCGGCCGGCCAGCGCCTCGGTGAGGGCCTCCTGGACGGCCGCCTCCGAGGTGTTGTCGAGGTGGGCGGTGGCCTCGTCGAGGACGACGACCTGCTGGCGGGCCAGGAGGAGCCGGGCGATGGTCATGCGCTGGCGTTCGCCGCCGGAGAGCCGGTAGCCGCGTTCGCCGACGACGGTGTCGAGACCGTCGGGCAGAGAGCGGACGAGGCCGTCCAGGCGGGCGCGGAGCAGCGCGTCCCACAGCTCGTCCTCGCCCGCCTCCGGCCGGGCCAGCAGCAGGTTGGCGCGGACCGAGTCGTGGAAGAGGTGGCCGTCCTGGGTGACCATGCCGAGGGTGGCCCGCAGGGAGCCGGCGCTCAGGTCGCGGACGTCGGCCCCGCCGATGCGGACGGCGCCGCCGTCGACGTCGTACAGGCGCGGCAGGAGCTGGGCGATCGTCGACTTCCCGGCGCCCGAGGAGCCGACGAGCGCGACGGTCTGGCCGGGTTCGGCGCGGAAGGACACGCCGTGCAGGACCTCGTCGCCCCCGCGTGTGTCGAGGGTGGCGACCTCCTCCAGGGAGGCGAGGGAGACCTTGTCGGCGGACGGGTAGCCGAAGCGGACGTCGTCGAACTCCACGGACACGGGGCCCTCGGGGACCTTGCGGGCGTCCGGCTTCTCCTCGATGAGCGGTTTCAGGTCGAGTACCTCGAAGACGCGCTCGAAGCTGACCAGGGCGCTCATCACTTCGACGCGCGCCCCGGCGAGCGCCGTGAGCGGCGCGTACAGGCGGGTGAGCAGGAGCGCCAGGGCGACGACGGCGCCCGCGTCGAGGGTGCCGTTCAGCGCGAGCCGGCCGCCGAGGCCGTAGACGAGGGCGAGGGCCAGGGCGGAGACGAGGGTGAGGGAGGTGAGGAACACCGACTGGGCGGTGGCGGTGCGTACGCCGATGTCCCGGACCCGGGCGGCGCGCGCCGCGAACTCGGCGGACTCCTCCTCGGGGCGCCCGAACAGTTTGACCAGGGTCGCGCCGGGTGCGGAGAACCGCTCGGTCATGCGGGTGCCCATCGCGGCGTTGAGCGCGGCGGCCTCCCGCTGCATCCCGGCCATCCTGCGGCCCATGCGGCGGGCCGGGATCACGAACACCGGCAGCAGGGCCAGCGCCAGCAGGGTGACCTGCCAGGACAGGGTGAGCATGACGGCGAGCGTGAGCAGCAGGGTGACCAGGTTGGACACCACGCCGGAGAGGGTGTTGCTGAACGCGCGCTGGGCGCCGATCACGTCGTTGTTGAGTCGGGAGACGAGCGCCCCCGTACGAGTACGTGTGAAGAACGCGACCGGCATTTTCTGCACATGATCGAACACGGCCGTGCGCAGATCGAGGATGAGTCCCTCCCCGAGCGTCGCCGACAGCCTCCTGCCCAGGATGCCGAGCGCCGCCTCCAGGACCGCGATGAGCGCGATGAGCAGCGCCAGCCGGACGACCCGGTCGGGGTCGCCGTGCGACACGATCGCGTCGACGACGCGTCCGGCGAGTACGGGTGTGGCGACGGCGAGCAGCGCGGTCACCACCCCGAGCAGCACGAACAGCGCCATACGGCGGCGGTGCGGCCGCGCGAACGCGCCGATGCGGCGCAGCGTGGCGGGGTGGAAGGGGCGCTGTTCCTGCTGGGAGTTGATCACGCTGTACAGCTGCGTCATAGCGACGGCGTCCATGCTCATGGAAGCGACCGTAGAACCTCAACCATTCTCGAGGTCAACCTCTGCCTCACCCACCCCCGCCCGAAGGCCCGCCCGAAGGCCCGCCCGACGGACCGTCCGAAGGACCCGATGACCGTACGTAATGCTCCGTCCCCGCTTCCGCAACCCGCTGTTGGGACCGCGCGGAAAACCTCTCCCACTGTGACAGCGGTTCCGCTCCCCTCGCCTCCCCGGCGCTTCCCCGTCCGCCGGGTCCTTTGTCTGCTTCCCCTCCTGTTGGTCACCGTGGTCGCGGTGCGCCACCACTCGGTGCTCGCGGACGGCTTCGGCCATCTGCGTACGGCGCAGTGGCCCTGGCTGCTGGCCGCGGCGGGGGCGACCTGTCTGACGTGGGTCGCCGCGGCCGTCACCCGGCAGGGGGCGGTGGTGCAGCGGCTGCCCCGGCTGCGGCTGCTGGCCACCCAGTTCGCGGCGGGCGCGGCCAACCATCTGCTGCCGACGGGGCTGGGCGCGAGCGCGGTCAACCTGCGCTTCATGACGGTGTGCGGGGTGCCGCTGGCCCGTTCCTCGGCGGCCCTCGCGCTGTATCTGCTGGCGGAGGGCGTGGCCCGGGTGGGGCTGCTGGCCGTGCTGCTGCTGGTGTTCCCCGACGCGCTGCGGCTCGGCTCGCTGCTGCCGCACGGAGCGGTGGGCCCGCTGCTGGCCGCCCTGGTGGCGGTGGTGGTTCTTGCCGCGGTCGCGCTGACGTGCGTACGACGGCTGCGGGCGGCCGTGTTCTCGTTCCTGCGCACCGCGCTCGGCGAGGCCCGCTCGGTGCACACCTGCCCGGCCCGGGCGATGGCCCTGTGGGGCGGTTCGCTGGCGTTCCCGGTGCTCCAGGCGGCCGGACTGGCGGCGGTCGGGCAGGCGTTGGGCCTGCCGGTCCCGGCCTTCCACATGGCGGTGGCGTATCTCGCGGCGACGGTGGCGGTGGCCCTGGTGCCCACCCCGGGCGGCATCGGTTCGGTGGAGGCGGCCCTGATCGTGGCCCTCGTGGCGGCGGGTGGTCCGCCGGCCCTCGCCACGGCGGTCGTCCTCACCTACCGCGTCATCACCGTGTGGCTGCCGCTGGTGCCGGGGGCGGTGACACTGGGGGCGCTGGTGCGCTGGAAGGTGATCTGAACGCCTCCGCGTGCCGGGGCACCGGGGGTGCCCGGAAGTCGCCGTCGGGGAAGCCCTGGGGTGCCAACCGCCGTGCCCGATACGGCAGGATGAAGGATCGTGCCTGCTTGCGGCGGGCGCGACCGCACATCCAGTGAACAAGCAGGTGACAACGTGACGAGACTTCACATCCGGCCGTCGGCGGGCCACTCGGGCCGTGCCGCGGATCGACTTCCCGGAGGTGACCGGTGAACCGCGCGCTGACCCTGGACGACCTCGTACTCGCCGGGATCGCCCTGGCCACGGGGTTCCTGGTGGCCTTCCTGTCGCGCACGCTGCTGCGCTGGCTGGGCAAGCACGCCAAGCGCACGAGGTGGAGCGGCGACGACGTCGTCGTGGACGCGCTGCGCACGGTGGTGCCGTGGGCGGCGATCGTGGGCGGCGCGGCGGCCGCGGCGGCGGTGCTGCCGCTGACGAGGACGGTCCAGCACACCGTCAACCAGTGTCTGACGGTGCTGATGATCTTCGTGGTGACGGTGTCTGCGGCCCGAGTGGTCGCCGGTCTGGTGCAGGCGCTGACCCAGTCCCGCTCCGGTGTCGCGGGCTCCGCCACGATCTTCGTGAACATCACGCGCGTGCTGGTGCTGGCCATCGGCTTCCTGGTGATGCTGCAGTCGCTGGGCATCTCCATAGCCCCGATGCTCACCGCGCTGGGCGTCGGCGGTCTGGCCGTCGCGCTAGCTCTCCAGGACACGCTCGCCAACCTCTTCGCGGGCATCCACATCCTCGCCTCCAAGACCGTCCAGCCCGGTGACTACATCAAGCTGAGCAGCGGTGAGGAGGGGTACGTCGAGGACATCAACTGGCGTCAGACCACGGTACGGGCGCTGTCCAACAACCTGATCGTGATCCCCAACGGGCAGCTCGCCAAGGCCAACATGACCAACTTCATGCGGCCCGAGCAGCAGTTGACGATCCTGGTGCAGGTGGGTGTGGCCTACGACAGCGACCTGGAGCACGTGGAGCGGGTGACCATGGACGTGGTCGCCGAGGTGATGACGGAGATCACCGGCGCGGTCCCGGACCATGAACCGGCCGTCCGCTTCCACACCTTCGGTGACTCCCGCATCGGCTTCACGGTGATCCTGGGCGTGGGCGAGTTCAGCGACCAGTACCGGATCAAGCACGAGTTCATCAAGCGGCTGCACAAGCGCTACCGCGAGGAGGGCATCCGGGTCCCGGCCCCGGCCCGCAACGTCTCGCTGCAGCAGGGCGCCGTCGTCATCCCGCAGCAGCGCACCGGCACCGGCACCGCCGAGGCGGACGAAGTGGCCTCCGCCCGCCCCGAGAAGTGACGCGCCTCGACAACTGACCTACAGGGTCGCCGAGTTCTCGTGCCAACGTGCCCGGGACCTGTTGTGCGGGGCCGTGAGGGACGGCGTCACCGGGGTGACCGTCCAGTCCGGATGGCCGGGCATCCTCGGTGTCGTCGTGCCGTACAGCCAGTCGCGCAGGAAGCCGGAGACGTCCAGGGAGAAACGGGACAGGCACCGGGTCGTACGGATGTCCAGGGTCGCCGTGGCCTCGACCAGGGTGGTCGTGGCGTCGCAGGAGAGGTCCAGGTCGTAGTCGGTGACCCGGTAGCCGTCGTTGCCGAGGGCCGGGAAGACGGGGTCACCGAGGGTCTCGGGGGCCGGGGTGGCGGCCGTGTCCTTCCCGTCGCCCGCGGGGGCGGCGTGGGCCGCGCCGCCCCCGGCGACGACGACTGCGGTGCCGACGAGGGCCGCGGCGGGGCCCGTCACTCTGGTGCGATATCTCATGATCCGCTTTCGCTCGGGCGGCCGGATGGCCGGTCCGGCCGGTGGACGAGGTCGACTCTCTGCCTCCTCGACCACCGGATCGGCCGCATCGGTTGCCCGTACGGAGCACACCGCCGGCGAAAAGTGTGAGCAGCCCCCGGCGGACCCCTGTCGAGCACGCCCCGCTCACGAGATATCTTGATGTCGAGCAATGTTGCAGACGTGGAGCGGAGCACCCGGTGACTGACTCGACCATCATCTATACGCACACTGACGAGGCCCCGGCCCTGGCGACGTATTCCTTCCTGCCGGTGGTCCAGGCGTACGCCTCGCAGGCGGGTGTCGCCGTGACGACGCGGGACATCTCGCTGGCCGGGCGCATCATCGCCGTCTTCCCGGAGTACCTGACCGAGGACCAGCGCATCCCGGACGCGCTGAGCGAGCTCGGCGAGCTGGCCAAGACGCCCGAGGCCAACATCATCAAGCTGCCGAACATCTCGGCGTCGATCCCGCAGCTCAAGGCCGCGATCGCCGAGCTCCAGGGCAAGGGCTACGCGCTGCCGGACTACCCGGACGACCCGAAGACCGACGAGGAGCGGGACGTCCAGGCCCGCTACGACAAGATCAAGGGTTCCGCGGTGAACCCGGTCCTGCGCGAGGGCAACTCCGACCGCCGCGCCCCCGCCTCGGTCAAGAACTACGCCAAGACCCACCCGCACCGCATGGGCGCCTGGTCCGGCGAGTCCAGGACGAACGTCGCGACGATGAGCGAGAACGACTTCGCCTCCACCGAGAAGGCCGTGGTGATCCCCGAGGACACCACGCTCCGCTTCGAGCTGGTCGGCGCCGACGGCTCCGCCACCGCCCTGCGCGCGCCGCTCAAGGTCATCGCCGGCGAGGTCGTCGACGCCTCCGTGCTGCGTGTCGCCGCGCTGCGCGAGTTCCTCACGGCGCAGGTCGCCCGCGCCAAGGCGGAGGGCGTCCTGTTCTCCGTGCACCTGAAGGCCACGATGATGAAGGTCTCCGACCCGATCATCTTCGGTCACGTGGTACGCGCCTTCTTCCCGAAGACGTTCGAGCAGTACGGCGAGACGCTGGCCGCCGCCGGTCTGTCCCCGAACGACGGCCTGGGCACCATCCTCAAGGGCCTTCAGTCCCTCCCCGAGGGCGACGCGATCAAGGCGTCCTTCGACGCGGAGATCGCCGAGGGCCCGGCTCTGGCGATGGTCGACTCCGACAAGGGCGTCACCAACCTGCACGTGCCGTCCGACGTCATCGTCGACGCCTCGATGCCGGCCATGATCCGCACCTCCGGCCACATGTGGGGCCCGGACGGCCAGGAGGCCGACACGCTCGCCGTCCTGCCCGACCACTCCTACTCCGGCGTCTACCAGGCCGTGATCGAGGACTGCCGCGCCAACGGCGCCTTCGACCCGTCGACCATGGGCTCGGTCCCGAACGTCGGTCTGATGGCGCAGAAGGCCGAGGAGTACGGCTCCCACGACAAGACCTTCGAGATCCCGGCCGACGGCACGGTCCGCCTGGTCGACGAGGCCGGCAACGTCGTCCTGGAGCAGGCCGTGGCCGCCGGTGACATCTTCCGCGCCTGCCAGACCAAGGACGCCCCGATCCGCGACTGGGTCAAGCTGGCCGTCACCCGCGCCCGCGCCACCGGCGACCCGGCCGTCTTCTGGCTGGACCCGAGCCGCGGCCACGACGCCGTGATCATCGAGAAGGTCAAGGCGTACCTGCCGGAGCACGACACCGAGGGTCTGGACATCCGGATCCTGTCCCCGGTCGAGGCCACCAAGCTGTCGATCGAGCGCATCCGCCGCGGCGAGAACACCATCTCGGTGACCGGCAACGTGCTGCGCGACTACCTGACCGACCTCTTCCCCATCCTGGAGCTGGGCACCAGCGCCAAGATGCTGTCGGTCGTCCCGCTGATGGCGGGCGGCGGCCTGTTCGAGACGGGCGCCGGCGGTTCCGCGCCGAAGCACGTCCAGCAGCTGGTCAAGGAGAACTACCTGCGCTGGGACTCCCTCGGTGAGTTCTTCGCGCTCGTGCCGTCCTTCGAGCAGTACGCCACGGCCACCAACAACGACCGCGCCCAGGTCCTCGCCGACACCCTCGACCGCGCCACGGCGACCTTCCTCAACGAGGACAAGTCCCCGACCCGTCGCGTCGGCGGCATCGACAACCGCGGCAGCCACTTCTACCTGTCCCTGTACTGGGCGCAGGAGCTGGCGCGGCAGACCGACGACGCGGAGCTGGCCAAGGCCTTCCAGCCGCTCGCCGAGACGCTCGGCGCGGCCGAGCAGACCATCGTCGACGAGCTGAACGCCGTCCAGGGCGAGGGCGCCGACCTCGGCGGCTACTACCAGCCCGACCCGGCGAAGGCGGCGGCGGTCATGCGCCCGTCGGCCACCTGGAACACGGCGCTGGCGTCCCTGAGCTGACCCACCCCGCTCCGCCCCGCGCCCCGGCCGGCACCTCCCGGCCGGGGCGCGGTGGTGCGCCGACCGGACATCACGGCGGCGCCGGAACCGGGCCTCACCAGTCCCGGGTGGCGATCAGTTCCTCGATGTCCGCGTCCGTGAAGCCGTAGGCCCGGGCGATGAACCAGAAGTCCTCGGCTATCTCCTCCCGGGCCACCGTCTCGATCTCGCTGCCGGCCTCCCAGAAGGCGTCCTGCAGCGCGTTGAACTCCTCGGTGGCGGCCTGGGTCAGTACGTACAGCGCGTCCAGGTCCGCGGGCCGCTCCGTCTCGACGCGCTCGCACAGGCGCAGCAGGATGTCCCTGCCCCGGTCCACCACCGGGTCCGGGTAGTAGTCGTCCCGGTACAGCGCCTTCAGGAACGCGTGCCCCGTCACCTGCTCGTTCGCCACCGCCATGCCCCGCCCCACCTTCTCGCCCCGCCGTGTTGTGATGGCATCTCCGATCATGCACCACGCCACTGACAACGCCCCGGGAGCCGCCCGATGACCCCTGCCGCACCCTCCTTCCAGCTCCTGCCCGGAGCCGCCGGCTCGCCGGTGATCCTGCATGTGCCGCACTCTGCGCGGGAGATACCGGCCGAGGTGCGGGCGGGCATCGTGCTGGACGACGGGGCACTGGAGCGGGAGCTGGACCACATCACCGACGCGCACACCGCCCGGATCGCCGAGGAGGCGGCCCGGCTGGCCGGTGTGACGCCCTGGCGGTTCGTCAACCGGCTGTCGCGGCTGGTCGTCGATCCGGAGCGGTTCCCCGACGAGCGGGAGGAGATGCGGGCCGTCGGGATGGGGGCCGTGTACACGCGGACCACGCACGGGGAGGTGCTGCGAGGTGACGGTCTCGACCCCGCGCCGCTGGTCGAGCGGTACTTCCGGCCGTACGCCGACGCGATGACCGGGGCCGTGCGGGAGCGGCTCGCGGCGGTCGGGCGGGCCGTCGTCGTCGACGTGCACTCCTATCCGACCGAGCGGCTGCCCTACGAGCTTCACGGCGAGGGACCACGGCCGCCGGTCTGCCTGGGCACCGACTCCTTCCACACCCCGCCGGAACTGCTCGCCGCCGCCCGGAAGGCGTTCGCGGAGATCGGGGACACCGGGCTGGACGGCCCGTTCGCCGGGACGTACGTACCGCTGGAGTACTACGGGCGGGAGCCGAGGGTGTCCGCGCTGATGGTGGAGATCCGGCGGGACACCTACATGACTGAGCCGGGCGGGCCGGCCGGGGCGGGACTGCCCCGGCTGGCCTCGGCCCTCGCGGCCCTGGTGGACGCCGTGTCCTGAACGGTCAGGCGTGAACGGTCAGGTGTGAACGGTCAGGCGCGCATCCACTCCGTGACGACCACCTCGCCGCCGGTCCGCAGCCGCAGGGCGAACGGGCCGGTGGGCGGGGTGGCGCAGGCGAAGCGGCCCATGTCGTCGGCGGTGAGCGGGGCGCCCGCGCGCGGCCCGTGCAGAACCTCGACCGAGGCGGACTGCGGCGGCATCAGCTGCCCCAGCAGGCCCTCCTCGGACACCTCCACGTCGACCGTGAGCCCACCACTGTGGAAGGTCAGCATCCTCGGCACGTCCTCGGCGCCCCTGACCGGGATGGCGTCCGTCAGCGAGTCGAAGGTCAGCTCGGCGATCCGGGCGTCCAGGTCGTGCAGCGCGTACGCCTCGACGGCGAGCCGGCACAGCTCCGGCGGGACCGGGTCCAGGATCGCGGTGGCCCGGCGGAGTTCCTCCTCCAGGCTTCCGAGATCGAACTCGTCGTCGAACCCGTCGTCGTCCAACTCGTCGTCGAACATGCCGCCCATGCCGCCCATGCCGCTCATGTCATTCATGTCATTCATGTCGCCCATGCCGTTCACAGCGCTCCCCGTGCGTCGAGTCGGGCCCGCAGCCGGCGCAGACACCGCTGGCGCATCGGTCCGATGCTGCCGATGGCGATGCCGAGTGCGGTCGACACCTCCTGGTAGCTGGGCGGCGGCGAGGCGATCAGCACCCGCAGCAGCTGCCGGCAGCGGTCGCCGAGCGCCTCGAGCTCCTGCCACAGGAAGCGGACGCGCTCGCTCTGCGCGGCCGCCTCCTCCGAGTCGAGGACCGACTGCTCGGGCGTCGGTTCGTCGCTGGCGCGGTCCAGCAGTTGGGGATCGTCGGTCGGTGTCAGCCGCCTCAAGCTCTTGAGCACCTTCAGGCACTCGTTGCGCGCGGTGCTCGCGAGCCACGATCCCGCCTTGTCCGGTTCACGGATCCGGCCGAGATGCTGGGCGAAGCGGAACCAGACGGTCTGGTAGACCTCGTGTCCGTCGGCCTCGGAGAGCCGGTGTGCGCGCACGACCGACCACACCAGCGGGCTCAGCCGTTCGACCAGCGCTTTCCAGGCCGCCGTTTCACCGTCGACCGCCGACTGGACGAGCGCGCCGACATCTGTACGCTCCACCGCCCCACCCCTCGTGTACGGCCTGTCATCGTACGCCGTGACGGGGGCTCCCTCGGACCTCATGAAGTACTCGCCGGGATCCTCACGACAGGCCGACCGGGGCCGGACGCCAGCCGGCCGGGCGCAGCGCCGGGACATGCGCCCCGCGCACCTCGGCGAACTCGGCGTTCTGTTCGAGCAGTTGACGGGCGGCGGCACGGGGATCGGTCTCCTTGGTCGCGGTCATGTGGGCGGCGACGAGTCCGGCCACCACGGGTGTTGCGAACGAGGTCCCGCTCCAGGAGGCGAGCCCCTCGAACATCACCTGGTCCGGCTTGCCCGACGTGTCGCTCAGCACGCCGGTGTGGCGCGGGGAGCGGCAGGTGCAGGCGTAGCCGAACCCGTAGCGGCAGGTGTCGTAGGTGGAGTGCTGGTAGACGTACGGGACGGGCGCGCCGAAACCGGTGAGGGCGCCGGTGAGGCGCTCGCCGGGGGCGTAGACCCGTACCCAGGGGCCGTGGTTGCTGAAGCAGGCGCCGAACTCGCCGTCGGCGCGCAGGGCGCCGACCGACAGCACGGCGTCGGCGTACTCGGGCAGGGAGGCGTAGGCGGCGGGCCAGAAGGGTGTGGCGCTGGCGTTGTTGCCCGCGGCGGCGACGAGCAGGGTGCGCTGTTCGCCGAGGGCCCGCATGAAGGCGTCGAGGCCGAGGAGGCCGTCGATACGACCGTTGGAGGTGCCGGCGGAGAGGCTGAGGATCTCCGGCCAGCCGCCCTGCTCGACGGCGTCGAAGAGTTTCTCGCCGAACTCGTCCTCCAGGATGGCGCCGCAGTCGTTGAGCGTGCCCCGCACGGTCACGTCGGTGTTGGGCGCGACGGCGGCGACCAGTCCGGCGATGAACGTGCCGTGGCCGACGTACTGCTGGAGGACGCCGTCCCGGTCGGTCTCCTGGATCTGGAGGTCGCCGTCGGTGTGGGCGAGCGGCGGGTAGGAGCGGTAGTCGTGCATCAGGCCGGTGTCGATCACGAGGACGCCGACGGCGGTGTCCGGGTCGTGGTTCCCGTCGGCCGGGGCGGGGTTGGGCTGCTGGGTGGGCGGCGCGGGCACGGGTTCGTCGCCGGGGCAGGCGTTGACGGAGATCGACACGACGTGGTTGCGGCTGACGAGCCGGCGGCCGGTACGGCCCTCCGCCTCGCGCAGGGCGCGCAGGGCGCCGGCGACGTGGTGGTCGGCGGTGCGGTCGCCCTGGCCGGGGTCGCCGACCTGGATGCGGGTGATGCCGGAGCGGTTGGTGCGCGGTCCGGCCCGGCGGACGTGGTCGGCGGTCAGGCCGGGTGCCCCGGTGAAGTGGGTGCGGACGGTGTCCTCGACGACCTGCGCCTCCTCGCCGTCGCGGGCGAGGACGACACCCTTCTCGTAGATGAACTCGGCGGAGTCGTCCGGCCCCATCGCGAGCGGCACGCCGGGCAGCGAGCGCTGGATCTGGTCGAACTGTTCGTGGAATCGCCGTGGTGCCATCGCGTGTCCTCCCCCTGGCCGGTGTGTCGTCAGTCAGATCCGCGAGGCGGTCCGCTGATACAGGTGGTGCGACGGCGGGGGCGGTGGTGCGGTTGCGGAGCCTGGGGGTGAACTTGTGTACGTACGCCCCCTGCGCCCGCCCTCGTGCCGTACGCCCCTTGAGTGCGCCCCCTAATACGCCCCCGAATGCACCCGGTGCGGACGCGTGCGCCTCCCGCGCCGGGCCAAGTCCGCTGCGCGTGCCTTCCGTATCGCGCCAAGTCCACTGCCACGACGCCCTCTTGTTACCGGCCGATACGGCTCCGAACTGGTGTGGCGTGCCGTGCGGAGCACTACCATCCGTGGAGTGACAGCGGCAAACGACCCGGTTCTCGAACTGCTGCCGATGGTGTTCGCCGCCCCCAACGACGCGTTGGCGCGGGCGGAAGGAGTGCTCGACACCGATCCGACACCCCTGCACGCCTCGGTCGCCCATCAGGTGATCGGCATCTGGCAGCGCGACTGGGGCGACATGCGGCTCGCCCTGGACCATCTGCGGCGCGCCCGCGACCTGGCGGCGCGCGCGGACTGCGCGGAGCGCGAGGCGGACGTGCTGGCCACGCTGGGGGTGGCGCTGGTGCACGCGGGCCGCACCCGGCAGGGCCTGACGGCATTCGAGCGGGGCATCGAGCGCGGGACGGGCCACACCCGCGCGCGCGTGCTGTACCGGCGGGCCTACTCGTGGTGGGTGCTGGGGCACCACCGGGAGGCCCTGGAGGACGTACGGCGGGCGATCCCCGTGCTGCGGCAGGCGGACGACGTCATCTGGACGGCGCGCGCCCTGACCCTGCGCGCCACCGTGCATCTCGCGCTCGGGGCGGTGGAGCGGGCCGACGCGGACTTCAATGCGGCCGAGGCGCTGTGGGACACGACCGGCCAGGAGCACGACAAGGCGGACGCGGTGGAGAGCCGGGGCCTGGCCGCGTTCCGCTCGGGGGACGTGCCCGCGGCTCTGCGGCTCCTCGACGAGGCCGAGGAGCGGTACGCCAAGCTCGGCACGCCCACCTTCATGCTCAACATCCGGCGCTGCGAGGTGCTGATGGCGGCGGGGCTGGCGCCGGAGGCCGTCGCCGAGGCGGACGCGGCCATAGCGGTCCTGGACGGCATCGGCGGCCAGTCGACCCGCAAGGCGGAACTGCTGCTGGCCGCCGCCAAGGCCGCGCGGCTGGCGGGCGACGCGGGCACGGCGATCGCGCGTGCGGCGGTGGCGGTGCGGCTGTTCGCGGGGCAGCGGCGCACCTGGTGGGAGGCGCATGCCCAACTGGTGCTGATCGACGCGCGGGTGGCCGCGGGGCGGGGTTCGGGACGGCTGGTCGCCGACGCGGTGAAGGTGGCGGAGCGGCTGTCGTCCTTCGGGGCGCCCGCCGCGCCGGAGGCCTGGCTGCTGGCGGGCCGGATCGCGCTCGGCCTCGACTGGACGGCGGACGCGGAACGGTATCTGGAGATCGCCGCGCGCAGCCGGCGCAGCGGGCCGCCGCTGGCGCGGATGACGGGCTGGGCGGCCCAGGCGCTGTGGGCCCGGGCCACCGGCTCGGACCGGGGCGTGCTGGAGGCGTGCCGGCGCGGCCTCGCCGTCCTCGACGACCACCGTACGACGCTGGGCGCCTCCGAGCTGCGGGCCCGGGCCACCGCGCAGGGCGCCGAACTGGCCGCGCTGGCCCAGCAGGTGAGCCTGAACGGGGGCGGCCCCCGGCGGCTGCTGGAGTGGAGCGAGCGCTGGCGGGCCACGGCGCTGTCCACCCCGCCCACCCGGCCGCCCGCCGACCCGGCGCTGCTGAGCGGTCTGACCGCGTTCCGGGTGATCGCGGCGCGCGCGGAGGAGGCCCGGATGGACGGGCGTCCGGTGCCGACCCTGGAGCGGGAACAGCGCCGGCTGGAGCGGGAGATCCGCTCCCGCACCCTGCACATCCGCGGTCACGCGCCGGGGTACGGCGGCCGGTTCGACACGGGCCGGCTCCTCGACCGGCTCGGCGACGGACGGCTCGTCGAACTCGCCGTACTGGACGGGCGGGTTCAGGTGCTGCTGTGCGGCGGGGGGCGGGTGCGAAGGTTCGCGGGCGGGCTGCTGGCCGAGGCGGAGCGCGAGGCCGAGTACGTGCAGTCGGCGCTGCGCCGGCTGGCCCACCCGGGCGGGGAGGGGCGGCTGCCGCTGGCCGAGGCGGCGGGGCGGCGGCTGGAGGAGCTGCTGCTGGGCGAGGCGGCCGAACGGCTGGGCACGGGGCCGGTGGTGGTTGTGCCGCCGGCGCGCCTGCACCGGGTCCCGTGGGCACTGCTGCCGTCGCTGCGCGAGCGGGTGGTGAGCGTGTCCCCGTCGGCGAGTGGCTGGCTGCGCGCCCGGGAGACCGAGCCGCCGCCGGGCGGCCGGCAGGTTCTGGTGCGCGGGCCGGGCCTCGCGACCGGCGGCGCGGAGGTGCCCGAGGTGGCCGGACGGTACGGCAGACCCACGGTGCTGGAGCAGGACGACGCCCAGGGGAACCGGGTGCTGCGGGAGCTGGACGGGGCCGCGCTGGCGCACATCGCGGCACACGGCACCTTCCGCGCCGACAGCCCGATGTTCTCGGCGCTGCGGATGGCCGACGGCCCGCTGATCGTCCATGACTTCGAGCGGCTCGCCCGCAGCCCGTACCGGATCATCCTCTCCAGCTGCGACACCGCCCGGCTCGCCTCGGTCGGCGCCGACGAACTCCTCGGTCTGGTCACGGCGTTGCTCCCGCTGGGCACGGCGGGTGTGGTGGCGAGCAGCGCGCCGGTGAACGACGCGGCGGTCGTGCCGCTGATGCTGGCCCTGCACAAGGCCCTCAGCGACGGCGCCGGCCTGGCGGAGGCGCTGCGCGACGCACGGGCGGCCCTGCCGGGGGACGCGCTGCACCAGGCGACGGGGTGGGCGTTCACGGCGTTCGGGGCGGCGTGAACGCCCACGGGTTCAGGCGGGTTGCTCCATCAGCCAGGGCAGCGCCGCCCGGTCACCGGCGCCCAGGCGGGTGTACGCGCCGTAGAGATGGTTGCCGACCGTACGGACCGACAGGGTGAGGCGCTCGGCGATCTGACGGTTGCTCAGTCCCGATGCGGCCAGGGTGACGATCTGCCGTTGCCGGGCGGTGAGTTCGCCCAGGGCGAGGCCGGACAGGGCCGGTGTGCACGCCCCTTGGCAGCGGCGGGCGAGGGCGACGGCCCGGGTACGGGCGGTGCGGGCGGCCGTGGGGTCGCGGTGGACCCGTACGGCCTGGGCGTGCGCCTCGGCCGCGAACAGCAGGAACCCGCGCTCCGCCAACTCCTCGGCGACCCGGTCCAGCGCGGGACCGTCGGCGTCGGCGAGGGCGCGGGCGTGTCGGTCGAAGACACTCCCGGACGGGAGGTGCCCGAGGGCACGCTCGGGAACGCCCTGGCGTACGGCGTCGTAGGCGTCGAAGTCGCCACGGGCGGCCGGGGTCGTTCCGTCGTCACGGGCGGCCGGGGTCGTTCCGTCGTCACGGGCGGCCGGGGTCGTTCCGTCGTCACGGGCGGTAGGAGCCGTGCAGACGTCCCGAGCGGCCGGGGCCGTACGGCCGTCACCGGCGACGGAGGCCGTACGGCCGTCTCGAGCGGCCGGGGTCGCGCAGTCGCCACGGGCGGCCGTGGCCGTGCCGTCGTCACCGGCGGTAGGAGCCGTGCAGACGTCCCGAGCGGCCGGGGCCGTACGGCCGTCACGGACGACGGGGGCCCTGCGGCCGTCTCGGGCGTCAAGGGTCGTGCCGTCGTCACGGGTGGTGGGAGCCGTGCAGTCGTTGCGGGCGGCCGTGGCCGTGCCGTCGTCACCGGCGGTAGGAGCCGTGCAGACGTCCCGAGCGGCCGGGGCCGTACGGCCGTCACCGGCGACGGAGGCCGTACGGCCGTCCCGGGCGGCCGGGGCCGCGCAGTCGCCACGGGCGGCCGGGGTCATGCCGTCGTCCCGGGCGGTAGGAGCCGTGCAGTCGTTGCGGGCGGCCGGGGTCGTGCAGTTGTCCTGGGACTCGGGGGCGGGGCGGCGGGCACGGGCCGCGGCGGGGGCGGCGCACTGGTGACGGGCGGTCGCCGGGGCGGTCGTGACTGTCTCACCCAACTCGATGGCCGCCAGGGCGAGTTCGCGGTGGCAGGCCGGGTCCTGCGGGGCGTTCGACAGCCCCTCCCTCGCCCAGGCCGCGGCCTCGCGTGGTGCTCCGCGCAGGCGCGCGTGGCGGGCGCGGACGGCGGCGTACCCGGGCGGGACGGGTTCCCCCTCGGCGACCAGCCACTCCCCCACCGGGGCCCGTACGGTGCGGACGTCGGCCTGTTCGATGCCGTGGGTGAGGGCGGCGGCCTCCGCGTCGAGGGCGGCGTCGAGCGGCCGGCGGGTCATGGTCAGCCGCCTCGCACGGAGTCGGCCGGCGGCGGCGCGCAGGACGGGACCGTACAGGGGGTGGGCCAGGCGGACGGTCGCGGGTTCGCCGTCGTCCGCCTCGATGAGGCCGTCCGTCTCCAGGCGTTCGAGGACGTGCAGGTTGAGGGTGTCCGCGGCCAGGGGCAGGGGTTCGGCGAAGGCGAGCCGGTCGAGGGTCTCGCGTTCGTCGGGGCAGGGGCGGGCGAGGACGGGAGCGGTGCGTTCGCGGAGGGTGGGGGTCAGCGGGATCCGGCCACGCCATGCCCGCTCGTCGGTGCCGGGGAGCGAGGTGAGCAGGCCTTCGTCGCGTACGGCGGCCAGGAGATCGCGCAGCAGGCGCAGGTCGCCCCGGCACAAGCGGTGCAGTCGGTCGACGGTGAGGGCTTCGAGGGGGCCGCCCGCGTCGGCCGTGAGGAGCTGGGCGGTGTCCTCGGCGGGGAGGGGTTCCAGGGCCAGGCGGGGCAGCAGTTCGCCGGTCCACAGGCGGGTGACGGCGTCCGGAACGCAGGCGCCCTCGGTCACGACGACCAGCAGCCGGGTACGGCCCCGAACGGCCAGCTGGTACAGCAGCGCGGCGGAGGCGTCGTCGAGCAGATGGGCGTCGTCGACCAGCAACAGCCGTACGTCGGAAAGGAGTTGGACGGCCCGGTGCAGGGTGACGCCTTCGGGGAGCAGAGGGGCGAACGCGGCGAAGGCGGTGCCCCGGGTGCCGGGTGTGCCGGCCGCGCGGGCGCAGTCGGTGCCACGCAACGCCTCGGCCGCCAGCCGGGTGCGGCCGCAGCCCGCCGGTCCCGTCAGCACGATCCCCGGCCGGCCGGCCGCCAGTGAGCGGCGCACCAGCTCCAGTTCCTCCTCCCGTCCGGTGAACGGCCATGGCAGTCGCAGGGTCCCGGCAGGCGTCCCGATCGTCGTCACGTCATCAGGAGCCCGGATACTCAGGTCTGATACAGGGCGACTTGAGTAGCCCCCGACTCAGGCGCCCGGACGGACCGGCACGGCACGCTGGTGGTCATGACTGCCCGCTACTGCTCGCTCGCGCAGCAGCCGGTGCCCGCCTTCGCGCCGGGGCTGGCCGCCGAGCGGCTCGGCGCGCTCATGAGCGGGCGCCGGATGTGGGTCAACGGCACGGTCCTGCACTACCACTTCTTCGACGCCGAGAGCGACGCGTCGGTGATCCCGGTGCCGGGTTCGGGCGGCACGCGGCGGGTGTCGTGGGTCGGCGACGGGGCCCAGCGGGACGTGGTGCGCGACTGCTTCCGCGCGTGGGCCGGCCTCGGGATCGGGGTGTCGTTCGCCGAGGTCGCCGACCGTTCGGAGGCGGAGCTGCGCATCGGCTTCCAGCAGGGGGACGGGTCCTGGTCGGCGGTGGGCCGGGACGCGCTCCTCGTGGGGCTCAACGAGCGGACCATGAACTTCGGCTGGGACCTGACCGCCCCCGGGGAGCGGGCGACGGCCCTGCACGAGATCGGGCACGCGCTCGGCATGCAGCACGAGCACCAGAGCCCGTTCGCCGGCATCCACTGGGACGACGAGGCCGTCTACGCCGATCTGGCGGGCCCGCCGAACCACTGGAGCCGGGACCGCACGTTCTTCAACGTCCTGCGCAAGCTGGATCCGGCCGAGGTCAACGGCTCGGTCTGGGATCCACAGTCCGTGATGGAGTACCCCTTCGCGGCGGGGCTGATCCTGGAACCGGAGCAGTTCCGCGGCGGTGTCCATCCGCCGGGGGGGCTCTCCCCGCTGGACAAGGAATTCGTACTGCGCTGGTATCCGCCGCTCGACGCGCTCCGGCCGCCTGCGCTGGCGCCGTTCCGGTCGGTGGCGCTGTCGCTGGGGCCGGGCGAGCAGGCCGACTTCACCGTGGAGCCGAGGGAGACCCGCGAGTACACCGTCGGCACCTTCGGGGAGAGCGACTCGGTCGTCGTGGTCTTCGAGGAACGGGACGGCGAACCCCGCTTCCTCGCCGGCCAGGACGACGGCGGCACCCCGCGCAACGCCACGCTCAGGGCCCGGCTCGTCAAGGGCCGCCGCTACTTCGTCCGCGTCCGCCTGTACTCCGGCTGGGGTTCGGGCGAGACGGCGGTCATGTGCTGGTGAGCGGCACAGGACCGCGTGGAGACCACTGTCCGGCGCCGGGGGAAAGGCCGGGGTGACATCACCTTCGGGGGAGGGAGACGTCACCCCGGCCGCACCGGCGCCAGGACGCGGCGCACTCCTCGGCCGTCTCGTCGTCGGCGAACTCGTCGAGGCCGCCGGGCGTGATGTGCGGGACGAGGACGAAGCCGTCGCCGGCGTCCGCCTGGACGTAGTCGTTGATGGTGCGGGCCGACCGGGGCGAGGCCCGGTCCAGGCCGAGGAGGGTGTGCGTGACGGCGATGCGCAGTCCGTCCGGGTCGGCGGCGGTGCGGACAGTGGTCGCCCGGGCGCACGCGAAGGTCGCCGACGCGCGCCGCGAGTTCCACCGCGCATGCGAAACGGGGCGGTGTCCGGAAGACACCGCCGCACGGTCCGGCGCGGGAGGGCCCGGCTCAGCCTTAGAGCCTGTGTCTGATGGCCCTGCAGACGCGCTGCAGGTCGATGTGACGGCGGGAGGTGAGACAGGTCAGTCCGAGGCGGGCAGTGCCTTGGGGGCCTTGACCGTGAGCGGCTGTCCTCCGTAGGTCAGTGATCCCGCACCGGAGGCGGTGCAGAGGAGCTCGAGGGTGTCGGCGGCGTCGACGTACCGCTTGCCGATGAGGGTGCCGGGTGTCTCTCCGGCGGGCGGTGCGGCCGGGGCCTGCCCGGCGGGCACCATCGGGGTGCCGCCGCACTCGATGGGGCCGGCCGCGTCTGCGGGGGCCCGGATGACGATCACCCGGGTGGTGCCGGTCGGCGAGGCGAGCTGGTCACCGGGGCGCGGGGTCGGTGCGGGGGAGGTCGCCATGGCGCGGTTCTCCTTCGGGGGCGGGGGCGGAGGCGGGGGCTTGTGCCGGTGCGGCGGAGGCGGAGGCCGAAGGGGCGGCGGCAGCCGTGAGACGTTCCCCCAGCCGGTCCAGGTCGTACGACTGGCGGGCCAGCCAGAAGCGCAGGAAGCCGGTGAGGGAGTAGCGCAGGAACAGCGCGCCGCCCACCACCGCGGCGGTGACCCCGCCGAGGCCGAGGGCGAGGGCGTCGCCCTGGCCGAGGCTGGAGTCGGTGGCGTGGGCGAGCGGGAAGGCGAGGCCGCCGAGGACCAGGCCGGCGAGCATCAGCAGTCCGCCGAGGCGCAGCCAGAGGGCGGCGCGGGCGGCGGCCGGGTCGGGGATTCTCAGCTCGGCGAGTTCACGGACGAACCGCTCCGCCCGGTCGGCGGGCGGCCCCGGCACGGAGGACACGGAGTTCACGGATGTCACGGATGTCACGGAGGTGCTGGTCATCTGGCGCTCCTCGACAAGCTCAGCGGGCTCATGTGGCGCTCCCCAGGTAGTAGGACGAGAGTTCGGCGTGCAGGGAGCTGTCGGGGTGTCCCTGCCACTGGACGCGGCCGCGGACGACGACGGCGGCGTGGTCGGCGATCTTCAGTACGGCGGTGGCGAACTGTTCGACGACGAGCACCGCGACGCCCTGCCGGGCGATCTCGGCGACGAGTTCGTACAGCCCGGCGACGACCAGCGGGGCGAGGCCCATGGAGAGTTCGTCGAGGAGGAGGACGGCGGGGTCGGTGGCCAGGCCCCGGGCGAGGGCGAGCATCTGCTGCTCGCCGCCGGAGAGGGTGCCCGCGTGCTGGGTGCGGCGTCGGCCGAGGACGGGGAAACGGGCGTAGGCGGTCTCCTCGATCTCCTCCCGGGTGCGGCCGGTGAAGGTCATCATCAGGAGGTTGTCGCGGACGGAGAGGTTGGGGAAGACGCCCCGGCCCTCGGGGACGAGACAGACCCCGGCGCGGGCGAGGTCGCCGGGGCGGACGCCGGTGGCGTCCCGGCCCCCGAGCAGCAGCCGTCCGCCGCTGGGCGGGTGGACCCCGGAGGCGACCTTCAACACGGTCGTCTTTCCCGCCCCGTTGGGGCCGAGGAGGGCGACCACCTGGCCGGCGGCGACCGAGAGGTCCACGCCGTGCAGCACGGTGATGCCGTTGTACGCGGCGCGGACACCCGCGAGTTGGAGCAGGCTCATGCTTCCCCCAGGTAGGCCGCGAGCACCGTCTCGTCGCGCTGGATCCGGGCGGGCGGGCCGCAGGCCACGACCCTGCCGAGGTCGAGGACGTACACCTCGTCGCAGACGCTCATCACCAGGCCCATGTCGTGTTCGACGAGGAGGACGGCGGTGCCGTCGGCGGCGAGCGAGCGCAGCAGGGCGGCGAACCGTTCGGTCTCCTCGGCGTCCTGGCCGGCGGCGGGCTCGTCGAGGAGCAGGACGCGCGGTTCGAGCACGAGGGCGCGGCCGACCTCGACGAGCCGGGCGATGCCGGTGGGCAGGGCGTCTGCCGGGTCGTCGGCGAGGGCCGCGAGGCCGAGCCGGTCGAGCACCGCGTCGGCGGTCCGGGCGGCGTGGCGGCGCTCCGGGCCGAGTTCGGCGGCGACGAGGAGGTTGTCGCGGACGGTGAGCCGACCGAAGAGTTCCAGGTGCTGGAAGGTGCGGGACATGCCGCGCCGGGCGCGCCGGGCGGGACCCTCGCGGGTGATGTCCCGGCCGTCCAGCCGGACCCGTCCGGTGCGGGGGCGGCGCAGCCCGGAGACGACGTCGAACAGGGTGCTCTTTCCTGCCCCGTTGGGCCCGATGAGCCCGGTGATCCGGCCGGCCTCGGCGGTCAGCGACACGGAGTCGAGGGCCCGGCGTCCGCCGAAGGCGACGGTCACCTCCTCAGCCTGCAGCAGTGGCACGGCTCAGCACCTCCCCGTCCTCGGGCCGCCAGGGGCGGCGCACTCCCCACCACTCCAACGGCGTTTCGGCAGGCCCTTGTTGACGGGCGGCGGCCCGGATACGCAGGGCGGTCGCCGCCGCGAGGGCGACGGCGAGCAGTAGCCGGCCGTTCACCGCGTCCAGTGCCGCGAGCAGCCAGCACCCGGCGAGCACCGCGCCGGTCGCGCCGAGCAGCAGCCGGTCGCGGGCCAGTGGCGCCCACTCGGTGCGCAGCCGGGTGATGATCCCGCTGGGGCTGTGCGCGAGCCCCATCCCGGCCAGGGCGATGAGCAGGGCCGACAAGTCCTGGGCCCAGGTGCCGAGTTCGCCGAGCAGCTGGGTCGGTACGACGAACGCGATCCCGGTGAACAGGCCGGCGCCGACCGAGCCGAGTCCGGCGATGACGGCGATCAGAAAGATCGGCAGTCCGGCGACGAGGTTGAACTGGTCGGCGGTGACGGTCTGCAGCTGCATGCCGTACAGGGCCCCGCCCAGCCCCGCGATACCGGCCGACAGCGCGAAGACGGCGACCTTCGCGCCGAGGAGCCGGCCGCCGAGGGTGGCGTACGCCGCCTCGCTGTCGCGCAGGGCGATCAGCCGCCGCCCGAACCGGCCCCGGCGCAGCGCGGCCACCCCGAGGGAGGCGAGCGCGAGACAGCCGGCTGCCAGCAGGAGCAGCTGGGCCGGGCTGGTCAGGTGCAGTCCGAACAGGTCGGGGCCGGTGACGATCACCGAGCCCTGGTCGAACAGGGCGATGCGCACCCCGAGGACGTCGAAGGCGGGCAGGGTGAAGATCCAGCGGTCGAGGATCACGGCGAACGCGGTGGTGCCGAGGGCGAGGTAGATGCCGGACAGCCGTAGGGCCGGTACGGCGACGAGCGCGCCGACGGCCGCGGCGACCAGCACGGCGGCCGGCAGCGCCCACAGCTCGCCGTGCGCTCCGAGGTGCCCCCAGACCACGGCGCCGATCCCGGCGATGGACAGCTGGCACAGGGAGACCTGCCCGGCGAACCCGGCGAGCGGGACGTACGACAGCGCGACGACGCCGAGCGCGAAGATCGTGCCGTACGGGACGATCGCGTCCTCGCTCAGCACCGTCACGAGGACCAGCGCGAGGACGAGAACGGAGCCCCCGAAGAGCAGGGTGCCGCGTCGGCCGGGCAGCGGTACGGGGACCAGGCGCCGGTCGCGCCCGCGCAGCCGGCGGTGCGGGAACGCGAGCAGGGCGAGGAGGAGCAGCAGGGCGGGGGCGGCCAGGCGCAGGCCGGGGAGGTAGTCGTTCTGCGGGAGGTAGCCGGCGAGGTAGGCCTCCAGCAGGCCGACGACGACCGCGCCGAGGAACGTCAGCGGCAGACTGCGCAGCCGGCCGAAGACGGCGGCGGTGTACGCGCTGACAATGAGCAGGGACAGCTGCTGGGCGTCGAGCGCGACGGTCGGCGCGATGAGGATGCCGCCGATCGCGGCGAGCTGGATGCCGAGCACCCAGGCGATCCGACCGGCCCGCAGCGGATCGGCGCCGGTGAGTCCGGCGAGCGCCCGGTCGTCGACGCAGGCGCGCATCTCGGTGCCGGCGCGGGTGCGGTGCAGCAGGAACCACAGTCCGGCGGCGACCGCGACGGCGACGGCCGTGGTGACGGCCTGGTGCCAGGTGACGGCGGCCGGGCCGAGCCGCAGGGCGGGACGGTCGGCGAAGAAGGGGGTGAGGGGGCGGGCGGTGTTGGGGTCCCAGACCCAGCGGGCCAGCGCGATGCACCCGGTGAGCAGGGCGACGGTCATGACCAGGCGTTCCGCCTCGCCGAGCGCCTGCACGGGGCGCATCAGCACCCGCTCGACGAGGAGGCCGAAGGCGGGCGCGAGGACGAGGAGGACGGCGGCGAGCGCGAGCGGCACCGGCCAGCCCCAGCCGACGGCCAGCTGCCAGTAGGCGAAGGCCGCGAGCATCCCGGCCGCGCCGTGGGCGAAGTTGAAGACACCGGCCGTGGTGTGGGTGAGCACGAGGCCGCTGCCGATCACGGCGTAGATCGCGGCGGTACTCAGGCCGACCACCGTGAAGGCCAGGAACTGATCCATGGACTGGAAACTAGCTTCTCACTATTGGAGAATCAACCATTCGGACAGAGGTCGGGCAAAGGGGAGGATCCATGGCCGGAACACAGAGGCGCGGCGCCGCGATCGCGATGGACGCCGCGGAGGTCGACGCGTTCCTGCGCGCGCAGCCGGTCTGCCGGGTCGCCGTGACGGCGTCCGACGGCCATCCGCACCTCAGCCCGCTGTGGTTCGTCTGGGACGGGGCGGCGCTGTGGCTCAACTCGTTGGTGCGCAGCCGCCGCTGGTCCGACGTGGTGAAACAGGGGCGGATCGCGGTCGTGGTGGACGAGGGCGGCTTCGACTTCCTGGCGCTGCGCGGGGTGGAGCTGCGGGGGCCGGCCGAGGTGGTCGGGGAGGTGCCGCGCACGGGTGAGCCGTACGACGGACTCGGTGAGCCCGAGCGGCTGTTCGGGGAGAAGTACGCGGGCGGGAGGTTCCGCCACGACGGGCGGCACGGGTGGCTGCGGCTGATCCCGGACGAGGTGGTCAGCTGGGACTTCGGGAAGCTGCGGCGTTGACGGATTGACGGACGCCACCGGACATGGAAGCTTGATAATCGCTCTAGGAGAATTACATTCTCGGGAGGTCTCTTGAGCGACACCGACGACCTGGTGGAGATCGAGCAGCTCCTCGGCCGCTACGCGGTGGCGATGACGCGCGGCGACGTGGACCGGGTGCTCACGGTCTTCACCCCGGACGGCACCTACAGCGCGTTCGGCGACACCTACCCGCTCGACGAGTTCCCGGCGCTGGCCGCCGCCGCCCCCAAGGGTCTGTTCCTGGTGGGCACGCCGGTGATCGAACTGGCCGGTGACACGGCCACCGGCACACAGCCGCTGTGCTTCGTGGAGCACTCCCGGCACGAGATGCGGATCGGCTACTACAACGACACCTATGCCCGCACCCCGGACGGCTGGCGGCTGCGCACCCGGGCGATGACCTTCATCCGGCGCAGCGGCGACCACGACTCGGGGCGGCCGCACGCCTTCACACGGTCATGAGGATCTCCCCCTTCACCGACCCCTTCAGCGACGCCTTCACCGGCCCCTTCACCGGCCTCGGCGCCTTCCGGAGCGAGCTGCGCGACTGGCTCGACGACCACGACCTGTCCCCGTCGGTCGTGGACGGCGGGCTGGACGGGCAGGTCGCGCAACTCGGGCGGGTACGGCGGGCGTTGTGGGCGGCGGGCTGGATGCGGTACGGCTGGCCGGCCGAGGTCGGCGGGCTCGGCGGGCCGAGCGCCCTGCGCGCGGTGCTCGGCGAGGAGGTCGCCGCCCGCGGCCTGACCGAGCCCGGGATCTGGTCGATGGTGGAGGTGCTGGTCCCCACCCTGATCGACTACGCGCCGCCCGCGCTGGCCGCCGAGATGGTGCCTCGGCTGCTGGACGGGCGCGAGCAGTGGTGCCAGGGCTTCTCCGAACCGGGTTCGGGCAGCGATCTGGCGTCCGTGTCGACGCGGGCCGTCCCGTCCGCCGACGGGGAGGGCTGGGTGGTGTCCGGGCAGAAGGTGTGGACGAGCCTCGCCCAGTACGCGGCCCGCTGTGTACTGCTGGCCCGCACCGGCGGCCCCGGACACGCCGGGATCAGCGCGTTCTTCGTCGACATGGACTCCCCCGGGATCACGGTCCGCCCGCTGCGCACGATGCACGGCGTGGACGAGTTCGCCGAGGTGTTCCTCGACGACGTGCACGTCCCCGGGGCACGGCTGCTGGGCGCGCCCGGCGACGGCTGGCGCCTGGCCATGGACCTGCTGCCGCACGAGCGCTCCACCTGCTTCTGGCACCGGATCGCCCACCTCTACAGCCGACTGGACCGGCTTCTCGCCGACGGCTGCGAGGCCGACCCGGACGCGCTCGGCGCGGCCTGGCTCGATCTGCACACCACCCGCTGCCGCTCGGCCGCCACCCAGGCCCGGCTGGCCGGCGGCGGGCGGCTCGGCCCGGAGACCTCCGTGGACAAGATCCTGCTGGCCGGCGCCGAGCAACGGCTGTTCGACACCGCCCGGGAGCTGCTGCCGGGCACGGTCGAGCTCTCCCCGCAGGCCGGCTGGCGCACCGAATACCTCTACTCGCGGGCCGCGACGATCTACGGCGGCACGGCCGAGATCCAGCGCAACATCGTCGCCCGCCGTCTGCTGGACCTCGGAAAGGAGTGACCCGTGGACCCGGCCGAGCGCGCCCTCCTGGCGGACACCCTGCGCAAGACGCTCACCTCGGGCGCCGACCTCACTGACCTGGGCTGGCCCGAGATGCTGGTCGAGGAGCCGGAGACGGTCGTCCCGCTGCTCTTCCGGCTGCTCGGCGAGACGGGCCGGCACGCCCCGGTCCTCAACGACGTCCTCCTGCACGCGGCGGGCCTCCCCCTCACCGGTACACCGGCCCTCCCGTTCACGGGCGGCACCTGTCTGGTCTGGCTCAGGGACGGATCCTCGTACGACAGCCCGCTCGACCCCGAACTGCCCCTGCGGCGCACCGACGTCGACGCCGGCGCCCCGCTCCTCCCCCTCGCCGCCGGGCGCCGGGCGCTGGGCTGGTGGCTGCTGGGCACCGGCCACGCCATGCTCACCCTGGCACGCCAACACGTACTGGACCGCGAGCAGTTCGGGCGCCCGCTCGCCTCCTTCCAGGCGCTGCGGCACCGGCTGGCGGAGACGTACGTCGCCCTGGAGGGCGCAAAGGCGGCGCTCACGGCAGCGGCCGACGACACCGGCTCCCTGCTGGCGAAGGCCGCCGCCGGACGGGCCGCGCTCACGGCCGCCCGGCACTGCCAACAGGCCCTGGGCGGCATCGGGTTCACCGCCGAGCACGAGCTGCACCGGCATGTCCGGCGGGCGCTCGTCCTGGACGGACTGCTCGGCTCCACCCGTGAACTCACCCGTGAGGCGGGCTCGTTGCTGCTGCGTGAGGGCCGCACGCCTCGTCTGGTCGACCTCTGAGGAGCCCCGGATGACCCCTGTCGATCTCTGGCCCGACCTGCTCGACTGCCTCGACCTCACCCCGTGCGATCCGGGCGTCTACGAGGGCCGTTCCCAACAGCTCGAGTACCGGCGGCTGTTCGGCGGTCAGCTGCTCGCCCAGTTCGCCCGAGCCGCCACCCTGGCCGCCCCGGGCAAGGGCCTGAAGTCGTTGCACACCCAGTTCCTGCGGGAGGGCCGGACCGGCGAACCGGTGCGCTACACGGCAGAAGTCCCCCAGGACGGACGGACGTTCACCGCCGCACGCCTCACCGCCCGTCAGTCGCACGGAATCATCGCCGTGGCGAACGCGAGCCTGCATGTGTGGGAGGAGGGGCCGGACCGGCAGACGGTCGGCCCCGTGCCGTCGCTCCCCGGCCCGGAGCGGACCGCCGAACTCCCGCTGCTCCCCTGGGAGTCGCGCGCCGCCACCGACCTCGACACCGAGAAGCCCGAGCCGCCCGTCTTCGAGCTGTGGACCCGGGTGCCGAGGGTGCGCCGGCCCCTCGCGCCGGCCCTCCTCGCGTACGCCACCGACCTCACCCCGATCGGCACCGCGCTGCGGCCGGTGGCCGGGGTGACGCAGACCGACTCGGGGCGGGCGTTCGTCTCGGCGGTCACCTCGCACACCGTGTGGTTCCACCGCCCGGCCGAGGTGGGCGACTGGCTGCTCCTGCGCCAGCACAGCCCCGTCGCCGCACACGGCCGGTGCTTCGGGCGGGGGGATGTGCTGAGCGGGGAGGGGACACTGGTCGCGTCGTACGCGCAGGAGGCGTTGCTGCGGTTCCTGTGAGGGCGCCCCCTGCCCTGAGGGCGTTCCTGGGAGAGGCGAGAACCCCCTCAGGGCGCGGCCGCCTCCACCACCACCGCCGATCCCATCCCCCCGCCCGCGCACATGGACGCCACGCCCACTCCCCCGCCCCGGCGGCGGAGTTCGTGGACGAGGGTGACCAGCATGCGGGCGCCGGAGGCGGCGACGGGGTGACCGAGGGAGCAGCCGCTGCCGTTGACGTTGACCGTGTCGGCGTCCAGGCCGAGGCGGTGGATCGCGGCGACGGGGACGGAGGCGAAGGCCTCGTTGATCTCGAAGAGGTCGACGTCGGAGACGGACATACCGGCCCGGCCGAGGGCCTTGGGGATGGCTCGCAGAGGGGTCAGGCCCGTCTCGGACGGATCTGCGGCGACCGAGGCCCAGGCTCGGACCGTGGCGAGGGCCGGCAGGCCCGAGCCGTCGTCGGCCACGGCCAGCAGCGCTGCCGCGTCGTTCGCGCCGGAGGCGTTGCCCGCCGTGATCGAGAAGCCCTCGATCTCCGGGTGGAGGGGCTTCAGCCCGGCCAGCTTCTCCGCGCTGGTGTCGCGGCGCGGGTGCTCGTCGGACTCGAACACCCCGTGCGGGGTGTCCACCGGCACGGTCTCGGCCTTGAAGCGGCCCTCGTCGAGCGCGCGGACCGCGTTGCGGTGCGACCGCAGCGCCCACTCGTCCATCTCGGCACGGCTGATGCCCGCCCGGACAGCCGTGTTCCAGCCGACGGTGATCGACATGTCGAGGTTGGGGGCGTCGGCGCGGTCGGGGTGCGAGGGCGGCACCCAGCGCTCGGCGCCCCGGAAGGTCAGCCCGGGCGCGGTGGACAGGGACTGCACCCCGCCCGCCAGCACCAGCCGGTCCATGCCCGCCCGGACGGAGGCGGCGGCGGTCTGGACCGCGGCGAGGCCGCCGGCACAGTGCCGGTTCAGGGCCAGCCCCGGTACGTTCGGCAGGCCCGCGGTGAGGGCGGCGTGGCGGGCGACGACTCCCCCGCCGTAGTGCGACTCGGCGAGGACGACGTCGTCCACCAGGGCCGGGTCGAGGCCCTCCGCCACCGCGCCGACCACCCGCTCGGCCAGCTCGTACGCGGTGGTGTCGCGCAGGGTGCCCTTGAACGCGGTGCCGATCGGCGTGCGCAGGGCGGCGACGATCACGGCTTCAGGCATCGGCGGCCTCCTCCAGTTCGGCGACGAGGGTGCGGCGCAGCAGCTTGCCGGTCGCCGTGCGGGGCAGTTCGGGGCGGAAGACGACCGCGTCCGGGGTCTTGGACGAGCGCAGGCGCGCCTTGGCGTAGGCCCGGATCTCCTCCGGATCGCCCGCTCCGACGAGGACGGCGACCAGTCGCTGCCCCCACTCCGGATCCGGCACCCCGAGCACGGCGGCCTCCCGCACGCCCGGGTGTTCGAGGAGTACGTCCTCGATCTCGGCCGGGGCGATGTTCTCGCCGCCCCGGATGATGGTGTCGTCGGCGCGGCCCTCGATGTAGAGGTAGCCGTCGGCGTCGAGCCGTCCCCGGTCGCGGGTGGCGAACCAGCCGTCCGTGACGGTGCCTTCGGCGCCCGCGTACTCGCCGGAGATCTGCTCCCCGCGTACGAAGACGAGCCCGGTGACGCCCGCGTCCAGGGCCTTGCCGTGCTCGTCGCGGACCTCGACCTCGATGCCGGGCAGCGGGCGGCCGACCGAGCCGAGCCGCTCGCGGACCGCCGGTTCGTCGGAGGCCACGGCCCGCCAGTGGTCGTCGGGGCCGAGCACGCACACCGAGGAGGCTGTCTCGGTCAGGCCGTAGGCGTTGACGAAGCCGGTGTCCGGGAACTGCCGCAGCGCCCGCTCCACCACCGGCCGGGGCGCGCGGGCGCCTCCGTAGGCGAGGCTGCGCAGGCTCGGCGCCTCGGCGGGGGTGTCGCCGAGTTCGGCGGTGATCCGGGCGAGCATGGTCGGTACGAGCATGGCGTGCGTGACCCGCTCCCGGCGTACGGTCGCCAGCCAGCCCGCCGGGTCGAAGGACGCCTGGTAGACGATGCGGCGGCCCGCGTAGAGGTTGGTGAGCAGGTTCATCAGCCCGGCGACGTGGTACGGCGGGAGCGCGACGAGCGTCGCGTCGGCCGGGTCGGCGGAGCCGAAGTCCTGGGTGTTGAAGACATAGGAGAGCAGATGGCGGTGGCGCAGCAGGGCCGCCTTGGGGGCGGCCGTGGTCCCGCTGGTGTAGAGGACGACGGCGGTGGCGTCACGGTCGTCGGGGGCGGGCCGGGGGACGGCGTCACCGGATGGCTCCAGGAGGCCGTCCAGGTCGTCGGCGCGCAGCAGCTCGGCGCCCGGGTGGCGGGCGGTGAGTTCGTCCAACTGCTCACGTGAGAGACGGTAGTTGAGGGGTACGAAGGGGACGCCGGCCAGGGCCGCGCCGAACAGGGCGACGGGGTGGGCGAGGTGGTTCGTCCCCAGGTACAGGACCGCTGAGCGGTCACGGAAGCGGTCGGCCGCGTGGTGCGCGAGGCGCTGGAGTCCGGCGGCGGAGAGCGACCGGCCGCCCTCGGTGACGGCCGGCCGGTCCCCCGCGGATGCGGCCATTTCCAGGATCACGACTATGTTCATGAGAACGTCATTCTCATACACTCAGAGGCCGACTCGCAAGAGAGGGGAATGATGGTGCTGATCGAAGGTTCCTCGGCCCTGGTGGTCGGCGGCGCGGGCGGTCTCGGCGAGGCGACGGTACGGCGTCTGCACGCGGCCGGGGCCCGGATCGTGGTGGCCGATCTGGCGGACGACAAGGGCAAGGCGCTCCAGGACGAGCTGGGGGTGCGGTACGTGCGCACCGACGCCACCGACGAGGAGTCGGTGGCCGCGGCGGTCCGGGAGGCGGAGGACGCGGGTGAGTTCCGGATCGCGGTGGACTGTCACGGCGGTCCGGCGAGCGGCGGCCGACTGGTCGGCAAGGACGGCTCGCCGCTCGCGCTGGAGGGGTTCCGCGCGACGGTCGACGTCTACCTCACCGGCGTGTTCAACGTCCTGCGGCTGGCCGCGGCCGCCATCGCCCGCACGGCGCCCTTCGGCGAGGACGGCGGGCGGGGCGTCGTCGTCACCACCTCCTCCATCGCCGGATACGAGGGCCAGGCGGGCCAGCTCCCCTATGCGGCGGCCAAGGGCGGGGTGACCGCGATGACCCTGGTGGCCGCCCGGGATCTGTCCCCGCTCGGCGTCCGGGTCGTCTCGGTGGCGCCCGGCACGATCCTCACGCCCGCCTACGGCAAGGCGGGCGAGCAACTGGAGGCGTACTGGGGGCCGCAGGTGCCCCACCCGCGTCGGATGGGGCACCCCGAGGAGTACGCGGCCCTGGTCCAGCACCTGTGCGAGAACGACTATCTCAACGGTGAAGTGGTGCGCCTGGACGGCGCGTTGCGTTTTCCGCCGAAGTAGCTCCCGAAGCAGCTCCCGAAGCAGCTCTACTCGCGGTCCATCTCCTGCCGCGCCTTGGCCCACAGCCAGCCCGCGTAGCCGTGCAGTCCCTCGCCGAGCCTGCGGTTCATCTTCCCGGCGAGGGCGCGGGCGTAGCTGCCCTCCAGGAGGGCGGCGAGGCGGAAGCAGGCGAGGACCTGGTACCAGCAAAAGCCGGAGACGTCCCGGCCGGTCGACTCGCCGTAGTACGCGACGAGTTCGGCGCGGCCGGGGACGCCGTCCCAGGGCTGGAACTGGGGGTCGCTGCCGGGCGGGTCGCCCTTCTCGCGCCAGGCGGTGAGGATCCAGGCGAGGTCGAGGAGGGGGTCGCCGAGGGACGCCATCTCCCAGTCGACGATCGCGGCGAGGCGCGGGGCGTCGTGGGCGAACATGACGTTGGCGAACTGCAGGTCGCCGTGGACGATCCCGGTGGCGGTCTCCTTCGGGGTGTGCGCGGCCAGCCAGTCGGCGACGCGGTCGACCTCGGGGGACTCGCCCTCGCGGTAGCCGGGGGTGTCGCGGTAACCGTGCAGCATCTTCAGGTACTTGGGCGTCTGGCGTTCCAGCCAGCCCTCGGGGCGGCCGAGATCGGCCAGGCCGTGCCGGGCCGGGTCGACGGCGGCGAGTCTCGCGGCGCCGTCGACGAGGGCGAAGGCCAGCGACCGGCGCCATTCGGCGTCCTCCGCGTAGCGGCCGGGCAGTGTGCCGCGCGGTGCGAAGCCGTCGATCTTCTCCAGGACGGAGAAGGGCCCGCCGAGCACGTCGTCGTCGAGCACGCTCGCCCGCAGTCTGGGGTGCGGTACGTCGGTGTCGGCGAGGGCGGCGAGGACGCGGCTCTCGCGGCGGAACGCGTCCGAGGCGCCGGAGCGCAGATGGCGGCCGGGGCGGCGCAGGACGAGTTCGGTGCCGTCGGCGCGGCGGAGGGTGAACAGCAGGTTCTGGGCGCCGCCGGTGAGCGGTTCGAGGGCGGTCACGGGTCCGTCGCCGGGGAGGCCGCCCAGACCCGACCAGGCGTTGAGCCGGTCGAGGTCGGCCTTGCGGTCCAGGTCGGCCTTGCGGTCGTCGTCGGTCACCAGGTCACCGCCGTCTCGGGAAGGCGGTCCGCGTACTGGGCGCGGGCCGCGGTCAGCCGGGTGGGCAGATGGGCGGAGCCGAAGAGCCGGTCGTCGGCCGGTTCGGCGCCCTTGAGCAGCAGCCGCGCCACCACGTCCTGGTGGGCCTCGGTGGGGCCGTCGGCGACGCCGAGGGTGGGGCCGGAGTGCCACATCCTGGTCAGCGGCAGCTCGTTGGAGACGCCGAGGGCGCCGTGCAGATGCAGGGCGCGGTAGGCGACGTCGACCAGCACCTTGGGGGTGGCGACCTTCACGCCGGAGACATGGAGGCGGGCGCGGCGGGCGTCGGCGCGGTCGCCGGTGCGGGCGGCCTTGTCCATGTGCCAGGCGGCGTGCAGGACCTGCAGCCGGAACTGCTCGATCTGGATCCAGGTGTCGGCGAGTTGGTGACGTGCCGCCTGCTGGTCGGCGAGGGGTCCACCGCGGGTGCGGCGGGAGGCGATGCGCTCGGTCATCATCTCCAGCGCCTTCCTGCACTGGCCGACCGAACGCATCGCGTGGTGCAGCCGGCCGCCGCCGAGGCGGGTCTGGGCGATGAGGAAGCCGGAGCCGGGTTCGCCGAGGAGGTTCTCGGCGGGGACGCGGCAGCCGGTGAAGCGCAGATAGCCGTGCACGCCCTCGCCGAGCGGCTCGCCGCCCATGCCGGTGCCGCGCACCATCTCCATGCCGGGCGTCCCGGCCGGGATCAGGATCATCGAGGCGCCCCGGTGGACGGGCACGTCCGGGTCGGTGATCACCATGGCGATGACGAAGGCCGCGAGGGGGTAGTTGGAGGCGAACCACTTCTCCCCGTCGATCACCCACTCTCCCCCACTCTCGGCTCCGCTCGAGCGGGAGGTGCCCCCATCGTCCCGGACGGCCGTGCAGGTGAAGCCCCCGGGGTCGGCGCCGCCGGTCGGCTCGGTCATCGCGAAGGTGGAGACGATCCGCCCGTCGAGGAGCGGTTCGAGGTACTCCTTGCGCTGCTCCTCGGTGGCGTAGTGGGCGAGGATCTCCGCGTTGCCGGAGTCGGGGGCCTGGGTGCCGAAGCACATGGGCGCCCAGCTCGACCTCCCCAGAATCTCGTTGAGCAGCCCGAGACTGACCTGCCCCATGCCCATCCCACCCAGCGTGGGCGGCAGATGCGCGGCCCACAGCCCCTGCTCACGCACCCGGCGCTGCAACGGCCGTACGACCTCCCGGAAGACCTCGCTCCCGCGGTCGTAGGGCTCGGCGTTGCCCGGGAACAGCACGTCCAGCGGCTCTATCTCCTCGCGGACGAGTCGCGCGGCCCAGTCGAGTTTCTCCTGGAACGCGTCGTCGGTACTGAAGTCCCACATGACGCACCCTCCCACGTTGAAGCCCTCGTTGACGCTTGTTCAGAATGTTATTCTGCACAGGCGAGAACGATACTCTCACCCACGAGAACACTCCAGGAGGCGGCGGGATGGGATACGCGGACGAGCTGTTCGACCTCACCGGCCGGGTCGTGCTGGTCACCGGCGGCAGCCGGGGGCTCGGGCGGGCCATGGCGTTCGGCGCGGCCCGCTGCGGTGCGGACGTGGTGGTGGCGAGCCGCAAGTACGAGGTCTGCGCGGCCGTGAGTGAGGAGATCGAGAAGGAGACGGGCCGCTCGGCCCTGCCGTACGGCGTCCACGTGGGCCGCTGGGACGAGCTGCCGGGCCTGGTGGACGCGGTGTACGACCGCTTCGGCCGGCTGGACGGGCTGGTCAACAACGCGGGGATGTCCCCGGTCTACGACGACCTTGCCGCCGTGACGGAGAAGATGTTCGACGCGGTGCTGGACCTCAACCTCAAGGGCCCGTTCCGGCTGTCGGTCCTCGCGGGCGTCCGGATGGCGGAGGCCGGCGGCGGCGCGATCGTCAACGTCAGCTCCACGGGCTCCGTCCGGCCCCGCCCGGCGATCGTCCCGTACGCGGCGGCCAAGGCCGGGCTCAACGCGATGAGCGAGGGCCTCGCCCACGCCCTCGGCCCGGCCGTGCGCGTCAACACCCTGATGTGCGGCCCGTTCGCGACCTGGGCGACGCGGGGCTGGCAGGAGGACCCGGACCAGCTCGCCGAGGGCGTCCGCCCGCACGCCCTGCAGCGCATCGGCGCCCCGGAGGAGATCGTCGGCGGGGCGCTCTATCTGCTGTCGGACGCGTCGTCGTACACGAGCGGGGCGACACTGCGGGTGGACGGCGGGATGCCGTAGGCCCGACGACGTGTCAGGTGAGATCACCGTGTTCGCCGAGGCGCGGCGGCGGGCCGTACGACGTCTCCTGTCCCGGGATCCGGAACGGGCTGCCCACCAGGCGGTGGCCGCCCGCCTCGACGACCGCGCCCGGTGCGGCCGCGAGGGCCTCCGGGAGGGTGCGCACGGCCGCCGCGGGCACCCGCAGGGGGCGTAGCCGGGCCTCCCAGCCGGTCGCCGTGTCGGCGGCGAGGGCCTTCGTCACGGCGGTGACGACCTCCTCGCGGTGGGCCGCGCGCTCGGCCATCGTCGGGTAGCCCTCGATGCCGGCCTCGGTGGCGAAGGAGCGCCAGAAGCCGTCGTGGGTGATGAAGAGGGCCAGGTGGCCGTCGGCCGTGGGGAAGAGCTGGGCGGGGACGTAGTAGGCGTGGGCGCCGCCGAGGCGGCGGGGTGCGCGGCCCTCGTTCAGCCAGGTGGCGGCGTGGTAGTTGAGCTGGGACAGCATCACGTCGCGCAGCGAGACCTCGATCTGGCCGCCCCGGCCGGAGTGCACCTGCGCCACCAGGCCGAGGGCCGCCGCGAGGCCGGCCGAGTTGTCCGCCGAGGAGTAGCCGGGCAGCAGGGGCGGGCCGTCCGGGGCGCCGGTGAGGGCCGCGATGCCGGTGGCGGCCTGGACGACGTAGTCGAAGGCGGGTGCGTCGCCCGCGTCCATGCCCCAGCCGGTGAGGATCACGCACACCAGCCGCTCGTTCCAGGGCGCGAGCTCCTCGTAGGTGAGGCCGAAGCGGCGGACGGCGGAGGGTTTGAGGTTGACCAGCAGGGCGTCGGCGTCCCGGACCAGTTCGCGCAGGTGCTCCTGCCCCCGCGCCGTCGCCAGGTCCACGCGCACCGAGCGCTTGCCCCGGTTGAGGCTGGCGAAGTAGGCGTCCGAGACCTGACGGGAGAGGTCCCCGCCGGGCGGCTCGACCTTGGTGACGCGCGCGCCCAGGTCGGCCAGGAGCATGGTGGCGTAGGGGCCCGCGAGGATGTGGCCGACCTCCAGGATCCTGAGGCCCGCGAGGGGCCCGGTCATCGGAAGCCCGCCGCGACGGCCGCCACGGCGTCCCGGGTGCGGAGTTTCGAGGCGACGAGTGCGTCCCGGCCCTCGCCGATCGGCAGCAGGCGGACCGACAGGTCGGTCACGCCCGCGTCCGCGAACCGCCGGAAGCGCGCCTCGATGGCCGCCTCGTCGCCCGCCGCGCACAGGTCGCCGACGTCACGGGCGTCCCCGTGCTCCAGCAGCCGCTGGTAGTTGGGCGAGATCTCGGCCTCGCCGAGGATACGGTTGGCGCGCTCGCGGGCCGCGTCCACCTCGTGGGGCGCGCACAGGCAGACCGGGATGCCCGCGACGATCCGCGGGGCGGGCCGGCCGGCCGACTCCGCCGCCTTGGTGAGGGCCGGGACGACATGGTCGGCCACCGCCCGCTCGTCCGCCATCCAGAGGATCGTGCCGTCGGTGCGCTCCCCGGCGATCCTCAGCATCACAGGGCCCAACGCCGCCATCAGGACAGGCAGTTGGGCGACGGGGGAGATCGTCAGCGGGTTGTGGACCCGGAAGCGTTCGTTCTCGACGTCCACCGAGGCCGTCCCGCTCACCGCCGCGCCCAGCACTTCGAGGTAGTCACGGGTGTACGCGGCGGGCTTCTCGTACGGTACGCCGAGCATGTCGCGCACGATCCAGTGGTGGGAGGCGCCGACGCCGAGGGCGAGCCGGCCGCCCGCCGCCGCGTGGGCGGACAGGGCCTGCCGGGCGAGGGCGACGGGGTGCTGCGCGTGCACCGGGACGACCGCGGTGCCGAGTTCGATGCGCGAAGTGGCCTGGCCCATCAGGGAGACGGCGGTCAGCGCGTCGAAGTCCGTGGGCACCTGCGGCACCCACACCGTGTCGAAGCCGGCTTCCTCCGCCCAGCGGGCGTCCTCGACCATCCGCGTCGCCTTGTGCGCGGCGTCGCCCCGCTCGGGGCCGCTCATCACTCCGACTCTCATGTCGGTTCCGTCCTGTGGGTAAGGGCGCGGATGTCCGCGACGATGACGTCGAGCGGGGTGCCGGTCGGGTACACGGCGGCCGCTCCGGCCGCGCGCAGCCGCGGTACGTCTCCCGCCGGGATGGTCCCTCCGACGACGACCGGGATGTCGTCGCCGCCGGCCGCCCGCAGCGCCTCGACCGTGCGCCGGGTCAGCGCCAGATGCGCCCCGGACAGGATCGACAGCCCGACGAGGGCCACGTCCTCCTGTACGGCGGTGGCGGCGATGTCGTCGACACGGCGCCGGATACCGGTGAAGACGACCTCGAAACCGGCGTCGCGCAGCCCGCGCGCGACCAGTTTGGCACCCCGGTCGTGACCGTCGAGACCGGGCTTGGCGACAAGGACTCGGGTGGGCATCAGAACACCACCGGCTGCCGGAACTCGCCCCACACCTCGCGCAGGGCACCCGCCATCTCCCCCACCGTGCAGTAGGAGTTGGCGCAGTCGATCAACGGTTCCATCACATTGGCGTCTCCTTCGGCGGCGCGGCGCAGTCGGGTGAGGCGGGCGCGTACGTCGGCGGTGTCGCGCTCCGCCTTCACCCGGGCGAGGCGCTTCAACTGCCGTTCGCGGCCCTCGGCGTCCAGCTCGTACGTCGCGAGATCGGGCGGCGCCTCGTCCACGGTGAACCGGTTGACGCCCACCACCGGACGCTCCCCCGAGTCGACCGCCTGGTGCAGCCGCCACGCCTCGTCGGCGATCAGCCCCTGCAGATAGCCGTCCTCGATGCACCGGACCATCCCGCCGTGCGCCTCCAGATCGGCCATGACCCGCTCGACGCGCTCCTCGGTGGCGTCCGTCAGCGCCTCCACGAAGTACGAACCGCCCAGCGGATCGGCGACCTTGGTCACGCCCGTCTCGTGGGCGAGGATCTGCTGGGTGCGCAGGGCGAGCGTGGCGGACTCCTCGCTCGGCAGGGCGAACGGCTCGTCCCAGGCGGCGGTGAACATCGACTGCACCCCGCCGAGCACGGAGGCGAGCGCCTCGTAGGCGACGCGGACGGTGTTGTTGCGGGCCTGCGGCGCGTACAGCGAGGCCCCGCCCGCGACGCACCCGAAGCGGAACATGCAGGCCTTGTCGGTCTTCGCGCCGAACCGCTCGCGCACGAGGGTCGCCCAACGCCGTCTGCCCGCACGGTACTTGGCGATCTCCTCGAAGAACTCGCCGTGGGTGTAGAAGAAGAAGGAGATCTGCGGGGCGAACTCGTCGATGGTCATGCGTCCGCGGGCGAGGACGGTCTCGCAGTACGTCACCCCGTCGGCGAGGGTGAACGCCATCTCCTGGACGGCGGTGGCGCCCGCGTCGCGGAAGTGGGCGCCTGCGACGGAGATCGCGTTGAAGCGGGGCACCTCGGCGGCGCAGAACTCGATGGTGTCGGCGATGAGCCGCAGCGACGGCTCGGGCGGCCAGATCCAGGTGCCGCGCGAGGCGTATTCCTTGAGGATGTCGTTCTGGATGGTACCGGTCAGCCTGGCGCGCGGGATGCCGCGTTTCTCGGCGGCGGCCACGTACAGGGCGAGCAGGATCGCCGCCGTGCCGTTGATGGTGAAGCTCGTGCTGATGCGGTCCAGCGGGATGGTGTCGAAGAGGATCTCGGCGTCGGCGAGCGTGTCGACGGCGACGCCGACCCGGCCGACCTCGTCGGTGTACTCGGGGTCGTCGGAGTCGTAGCCGCACTGGGTGGGCAGGTCGAGGGCGACGGACAGTCCGGTGCCGCCCTGGTCGAGGAGATAGCGGTAGCGGCGGTTGGACTCCTCGGGGGTGCCGAAGCCGGAGTACTGGCGCAGGGTCCAGGTGCGGCCCCGGTAGCCGGTGGGGTAGTTGCCGCGTGTGAAGGGGAAGCCACCCGGGGCGGGCGGCTCGGTGCGCCGGTCGCCGGGGCCGTAGACCGGCTTCAGGGGAATGCCGGAGGCCGTGGTGTCGTCGTACGTCATGACAGCTGGTCCTTCATCACCTTGCCGGTGGCGTTGAGCGGCAGTCCGGTGCGGAACTCGACCTGCCGGGGCACCTTGAAGCCGGCCATGCGCTCCTTCGCCCAGGCGATCAGCTCGGCCTCGGTGACCGCGCCGCGCGGCACGACGAACGCCTTGCCGACCTGGCCCAGCCGCTCGTCGGGCACGCCGATCACGGCGGCCTGGGCGACCGCCGGGTGCCGCATGAGGAAGCCCTCGATCTCGGCCGGGTAGGCGTTGAAGCCGCCGACGACGAACATGTCCTTCTTGCGGCCGACGATCCTCAGGCGGCCCTCTTCGTCGAGTTCTCCCAGGTCGCCGGTGTGCAGCCAGCCGTCGGTGTCGATCGCCTCGGCGGTGGCGGCGGGGTCGTCGAGATAGCCGCGCATCACGCCGTACCCCCGGACGAGGACCTCGCCGTCGTCGGCGACGCGGAGCTCGAAGCCCTCGCAGGGGCGGCCGACGGTGGTGGCGACGGCCTCGTAGGGGTCGCCGGGGCGGGAGGCGGTGACGGTGCCGGCCTCGGTGAGGCCGTAGCCGGTCATCAGGTGGCGGAACGGCAGTTCGGCGGTGATCCGGCGGACCAGCTCGACCGGGATGTCGGCGGAGCCGGTGACCGCGACCCGCAGCGAGGACAGGTCCCGGCCGCCGCCCGACTGGAGGAGGGAGTGGTACAGGGTCGGCGGGCCCGGCAGGACCGTCACCCGCTCCTTCTCCACCAGCTCCAGCACCCGGTCGACGTCGAACACCGCCAGCGGCAGCACGGTCGCGCCCCGGATCATCGAGGCCACCAGGCCCGCCTTGTAGCCGAAGATGTGGAAGAACGGGTTGACGATCAAGTAGCGGTCGCCGGCGCGGAGTTGAGCGAGGTCGCACCACTCCTCGTAGAGCCGCAGGGTCTGGCCGTGGGTGGTCATCACACCCTTGGGGCGGCCCGTCGTCCCGGACGTGAAGATGATGTCCGCCAGGTCGTCCGGGCCGACCTCGCGCTCCAGGGGTTCGCCCGAGCCGAGGAACCCGCCTTCGCCGAGGTCGATCACGGGGATCCCGGGCGGGCCGGTGAACTCCCGGTCCAGGAAGCCGCCTTGCACCAGCAGCAGCTTGGCGCCGCTGCGGACGACGATGTCGTGCGCCTCCTCGTCGCGGAAGCGGGTGTTGACCGGGACGAGGACCCCGCCGGCCGTGAGCAGGCCGAACGCGGCGACGATCCACTCGGCCGAGTTCGGCGCCCACAGCGCGACCCGGTCGCCGGGGCCGACGCCCGCCGAGGCGAACGCCCCGGCGGTGCGCCGGACCTGGTCGGCCAGCTCTGCGAAGCTCCACCGCACGTCACCGTCCACGACGGCCTCGGCGTCGCCGAAGCGCTCGGCGGCGTCCCGCACCAGAGCGGGAATGCTCCGCCACCGCACTGTCGAAGTCATCCGTCTCATCCGTCGATCAGGCGGGCCAGGTTGCCGCCCATGACCTTCGCCTTGTCCTCCTCGGTGAGCTTCACCAGGTGGTCGACGTAGGTGACCGGGTCGGCCAGGCCCTCGGGGTGCGGGTAGTCGGAGCCGAACAGGACGCGCTCGATGCCGACGAGATCGCCGAGGGCGGCCATGTCCTCCTCCCAGAACGGGCTGATGTGGATGTTCCGCTTGAAGACCTGGACCGGGTCCTCCTGGAACTCGTGCGGCATCTTCTTGTACACGTCGGCCAGCCGGTCCAGGACCGGCAGCACCCAGGAGGCGCCGTTCTCGATGACGGCGACCTTCAGCTCGGGGAAGCGGGAGAGCGCGCCGTGGCAGATCAGCGAGGACACCGCGTCCTCGATCGGCCGCCACTCGTTGACCTGCCGGAACGCGTTGGGCTTGAAGGGCAGGAACTCGCGCTTGTTGCCCTCCCAGTCGTTCGCGTAGTTCGCGTAGCCGGAGTCGGAGGAGTGGAAGGCGACCAGGACGCCGGTCTCCACCACCCGCTTCCAGAACGGGTCGAACTCCGGCAGCGCGAAGGACCGGGTGCCGCCGAAGCCCGGGACCGGGGCGGGACGGATCAGGATCGCCCGTGCCCCGCGCTCCACGACCCAGTTCAGCTCGTCGATCGCCTTCTCGACGATCGGGAGCGTGATGACGGGGACGGTGAAGATACGGTCCTTGTAGGCGAAGCCCCAGGTCTCGTGCAGCCACTGGTTGAGGGCGTGGATGACCGCGTGGATCAGCTCCGGGTCGTCCTTCATCCGTTCCTCGATGAGGCTGGCGAGGGTCGGGAACATCAGGCTGCGCCGGATGCCGAGGTCGTCCATGAGGGCGAGGCGCGGGGCCGGTTCGCGGAACGCGGGGACCGAGCGCATGGGCTCGCCGAAGATCTCCCGGCGGGTCTTGCCGTCCGGGTTGCCGACCTTGAAGTACTCCTCCATGGCGCCGGGGCGGGCGACCACGTCGAAGGTGGGGTTCGGGATGTACTCGCTGATCTGCCCGCGGATCGCGATCTTCGTGCGGCCGCGGACGTTCACGTACTCGATCGCCCCGTCGTACTCCTTCGGGAGATACCGGGTGAGCGCTTCCTGCGTCTCGTAGAGGTGGTTGTCCGCGTCGAACAGCGGATACGCGAGATCACGAGAGGGCATGAGAGATCCTCCTTCGCCGATAGCGAGAATCGTATTCTCACTTGAGTGGAGTGGCAATGCCGTCGGCGGCAGTGCCGCCGGCGTTCAGGCCCTGGCGGAGCACGAACTTCTTGACCTTGCCGCTCGGGGTGCGCGGGAACTCGTCGACCGTGTGCACCTGTTCGGGCCACTTCTGCCGGGCCATGCCCGAGCGCTGGAAGTGCAGCCGCAGCTCGGCGAGGACCGGCGCCGACCAGCCGGGCAGCATCCGCAGCACGGCCGCGGCCCGCTCGCCGAGCCGCGGGTCGGGTGCGGCGACGACCGCCGCCTCCGCCACGCCGGGCAGGCCCAGCAGGACCTCCTCGACCTCCAGGGCGCTGATGTTCTCGCCGCCCCGGATGATGACGTCCGCCTTGCGGTCGGTGATCGACAGCCAGCCGTCGTCATCCACGACCCCGATGTCGCCCGTCCGGTACCAGCCGTCCTCGTCGAAGGCGGCGGCGGTCAGGGCCGGGTCGGTGTAGCCGAGGCAGAGGTCGGGGCCGCGGGTGAGGATCTCGCCGTCGTCGTCGAGCCTCAGCTCCACGCCGGGCAGCGGGAGTCCGTCGGTGTGCAGCCGCTTGGCGGCCGGTCCGTCGTACGGGGTGCAGGTCACCGAAGGGTGCTCGGTGGAGCCGTACGCCCGGAACACCGTGATGCCCAGGTCCTCCAGCCGGGTCGTCACGGCGGAGGCGACGGACGCGCCGCCGAGGCCGGCGTACCGCAGCCGGGCGAGGTGCTCGGGCGTGCAGTCCGGGTGGTCGAGCAGGCTCGTCATGTAGTACGTCGCGCCGCCGCCGACGGTCAGTCCCTCGTCCTTCATCAGTGCGAGCGCCTTGGCGGGGTTCCAGGTGTCGCCGAGGTGGACCGGGGTGCCGTCGAGCACGGGGATGAGGAAGGCGTTGACCATGCCGATGAAGTGGCCGACGGGGGCGACGGTGAACTGGCGGCCCCGGTCGGGCGGGTAGCTCGCGGCGAGCTGGCGGGTTTCGAAGCCGAGGGTGCGGTGGCTGTGGATCACGCCCTTGGGGTCGCGGGTGGTGCCGGAGGTGAAGGCGATCAGGGCGGGGGCGTCCGGGTCGACGGGGAGGGTGCCGGGCAGCGGCTCGTCGGCGAGCAGGTCGTCGAAGTCCCGGCCGACGACACCGACGACCGGCACGGAGGCGCACAGCTCGGGGTCGAAGACGAGGCGTCCGAAGCGTTCGGCGGCGAAGAAGGCCTTCGGGCGGGTGGCCTCGACGATGTACCGGACCTCTTTCGGGCCGTAGAAGTGGACCACCGGGACGACGACCGCGCCGAGGAAGGCCGAGGCCCAGAAGACGGCCGCCGCCTCCCTCCAGTTGGGCAGCTGCATGGCGATCACGTCGCCGGGACCCACGCCCCGCGCGGCCAGGCCGCCGGCCAGCCGCCGGGCCAGCTGCTCGACCTGCGCGAAGGTGCCCGCCCAGGGCCGTACCTCGGAATGGACGCGGAACTCGGTGTCCCTCGCCGCCGCCAGCCCCTTCGTCAGCAGGTCACCGAGGGTCTCATGGGTCCACCACCCCTCGGTCTCGTAGCGTGCGGCCAGTTCGGGCGGCACCGGCCGCAGGGCGCCGGAAGGGAAGGTCGGCATGAAGGGGATCGCCTCCTCTGCTGCACGAGAACTGCGAGAACTGCGAGAACTGCAGGAGAACTGCACTCGCGAGAATTGCACTCTCGCACAACGAGAAGGTAACTTCCATACATGGCACGCGACCACGGCTTCCATCCGGTGCGGATCACCCGGATCGTCGACGAGACGCCGGATGTGCGCACGTTCGCCCTCGACGCCGGATTTCCCTACCGGGCGGGGCAGTTCCTGACGTTCCGGCTGCGCGGGACCCTGCGCAGCTACTCGATGTCGAGCTCCCCCGACACCGACGGCGAGTTGTGCGTGACCGTCAAACGGGTGCCGGGCGGGCTGGTGTCCGGCTGGATGCACGACGAGCTGCGGCCCGGGGACGTCCTGGAGGCCACCCGGCCCAGCGGCTCCTTCTGCCTTCGCCCCGACGCGGGCGACCGGCCGCTGGTCGCGTTCGCCGGGGGCAGCGGGATCACGCCCGTGTTCTCCCTGGTGAAGAGCGCGCTGGCGACGACCGCACGGCCCGTACGGCTACTGACCGCCCACCGCGACGCACCGGCCGCGATCTTCCGCGCCGCACTGGACTCGCTGGCGGACCGCCATCCCGGGCGGCTCACCGTGCGGCAGCACTTCGACGACCGCGACGGCCTGGTCACGGCCGGGCGGATCCGGGATCTCGCGGCCGGTGGTCCGGCCGACTTCTATCTCTGCGGGCCCGAGCCGTTCATGACCCTGGTCGAGGAGACACTGACCGCGCAGGGGGTCCCCCGGGAGCGGATCGTCGTCGAACGGTTCACGCCGGTGAACGGCTCGGCGGCCCCGCCGACGCGGCCGGCCGACGGCACGGTCACCGTCGTCCTGCGAGGTCAGCGTCGCTCGGTGCCCCAGCGGGCGGGCGAGACCCTCTTGCAGAGCGCCCGCCGGGCCGGGTTCACGCCGCCCTTCTCGTGTGAGTCGGGCGACTGTGCGACCTGCATGGCCAGGGTCATCGCGGGGGAGGCAAAGATGCGGGTGAACAACGCCCTCGACGCCGACGAAGTCGCCGAGGGGTATGTGCTCACCTGCCAGGCGGAGCCGGCGGCGCCGGACGTGACGGTGGAGTACGAGGACTGACATGGTCGAGCTGGAGATCGAGAACGGGCTCGCCGTCGTCACCATCGACCGGCCGCACGCCCGCAACGCCGTCGACCTCACGACCATGGCCGAGCTGGAGAAGGCCCTGGACGCGGCGGAGGGCGCGCCGGCGCTCGCCGTGACCGGGGCGGGCGACAAGGCGTTCGTGTCGGGCGGCGACCTCAAGGAGCTGGCCCGGCTGCGCACCGAGCCGGAGGCAGCGGAGATGGCGCTCAGGATGCGTGCCGTCTGCGACCGCATCGCCGCCTTCCCCGGACCGGTCGTCGCCGCCCTGAACGGGCACGCGTTCGGCGGGGGCGCGGAGGTCGCGGTCGCCGCCGACATCCGGATCGCCGCCGAGGACGTCCGCATCGGCTTCAACCAGTCGCGGCTGGCGATCGTGCCGGCCTGGGGCGGAGCCGAGCGGCTGGCTCGGCTGGTGGGTCCGGGACGGGCGCTGCTGCTGGCCGGCACCGGCCGGATCATCGACGCCGCCGAGGCCGAACGGCTCGGTCTGGTCGACCTGGTCCTGCCGCGCGCCGGATTCACCGACGCCTGGCGGGAGGTGGCCCGCGCTCTGGCGACCGCGCAGGCCCGAGAGATCAAGGAGCTGACCACCCGCACGAGAACGCCGGAGGAGGCCGCCGCGGCCTTCGCCCGGCTGTGGGTGGCCGACGAGCACTGGGAAGCGGCCGAGAGGGTGATGTCCCGTGGCAAGTGAAGTCCGCGTCGAGGAAGGTCCGTTCGGGCCGGAGGTCCGCCCGGACGGACCGGTGGAGCAGACCGTGCTGTACCTGCACGGGGACCCGCGGCTCGCGGGCACCCCGCAGGACGCCCTGCCCACCGCCCGTGAACTGGCGCGCGCCACCGGGTACGCCGTGCTCTGCGCCCGCTACCGGCCCAGGTTCCCGCAGGCGCTTCAGGACGTGTACGACGCCTGGGAGCACTGCCGGGCCCAGGGCGGCGCGGTGGCGGTGGCCGGCAAGCGGCTCGGCGGGGCGCTCGCCGCGGGTCTGCTGCTGCGGCTGCGCGACGAGGGCGCGCCCCCTCCCACCTGCGCGGTGCTCGTGTCCCCGCTCCTGGACTTCACCCTGGAGGCGGCGAGCCTGCTGCTGAACGCGGCCGCCGACCGCACGGTCGACGCGGAGTCGCTCCCGGTACGGGCGGCGGCGTACGCCGGGGACACCCCGCGCACCACTCCCCTGCTCAGCCCGCTGCACGGCAATCTGCACGGCCTGCCCCCGATACAGCTGCACGCGGCCGGCACGGAGGTCCTGCTGGACGACGCCCTGTCCTTCGCGACGCGGGCGGCGCACTCGGGGGTGGCGGTGGACCTGCGGGTGTACGAGGACGCGTCGGCGCTGGGGCTGCGCCAGGTGGGGGCGATGGCGGAGTACCTGCACGGCTGGGGCAAACGGGCACATTACAGCCCGTCCGGCGTCTGAGGACGAGGCCCCTTCAGGGCCGAAGCGGGGGTCTGGGGGCGGCAGCCCCCAGCTCCCTCACCCCTCGTCGAGAATGAACTGCGCGGCCCGCCAAGCGAGCGCCATCACGGGCCCGTTGAGATTCCCCGACACCATCACCGGCAGGACAGACGCGTCTACGACCCGCAGGTTGTCAACACCCCGCACCTTGAGCCGCGCGTCGGTCACGTCCTCCGGCGCAGAGCCCATCGCACACGTGCCGATCGCGTGGAACCCGCAGTACCCGCCGTCCAGCGAGCTGCGGATGATCTCCTCGTCGGTGCCGACGCCCGGCCCCGGGAACGTCTCCCGCCGGATCCGGGAGGCGATGGGCTCGGTGCTGAAGAACTCCCGCAGCCGCCGGAACAGATCCGCGCCCACCTCACGGTCGTACGCCGACCGCCAGTACCCGGGGTCGATGTCGAGCCCGGCGTCCGGGTCGGCGGAGGTGATCGCGAGGGAGCCCTCCGAGGTGGGCCGGAGCACCATCGCGCAGGCGGACAGGCCGGGTTCCCTCTCGACCCCGGCCGGTTTGCCGGGCGTGAGCGCGCCGAGCGACCAGGGGGCGAGCAGGATCTCGGCGTCGGGTCGGGCCGACTCGGGGCGGGTCTTGAGGAAGCCGATCACGTCGTAGGCGGGCCGGGCGAGCGGGCCGCGCCGGGTGAGGAGGTAGCCGGCGCCGGTGCGGGCCTGGGCGGCCGGGGTGGCGAGGAGGCGGTTCACGCCGAGCGGGGCGTTCAGCCGGAACCGCAGGGCCAGGCAGCGGTGTTCGCGCAGCCGGGCGCCGACGTGCGGCCGGTCGAGGCGGACGTCGACGCCGGCCTGCCGGAGCGTCTCGGCGGGGCCGATGCCCGACAGCTGCAGCAGCCGGGGCGTGCCGAGGCTGCCCAGGCTGAGGACGACCTCACGCCGTACCCGTACGTCCTCCTCGTGCCCCTCGGCGGTGCGGACCCGTACGCCGACGGCCTTGTCGCCGTCGAACAGGACCCGCAGGGCCGTCGTGCCGTGGGCGACGGTCAGGTTGGGGCGGGAGCGGGCCGGGCGGAGGAAGGCGCGCGCGGCGCTGAAACGCTGTCCGGCCTTGATGGTGGCCATCGCGTACCCGATGCGCTCGCCGTCCTCCTCGTTGACGTCGGGGACGGTCCGCAGGCCGAACCGGGCGCCGGTGGCGAGGAGTTCGTCGCACAGCGGGTCCGGGTCGCGCACCCCCGACACATGCAGGGGCCCGCCCGCGCCCCGGGTGGCGGTGGCGCCGAACGCGTTGTCCTCCAGGGCCCGGAACACGGGCAGGACCTCGTCCCAGCCCCAGCCGGGGTTGCCGAGCCCCGCCAGGCCGTCCCAGTCGGCGCGGGTCCCCCGGTTGTAGACCATGCCGTTGACGGAGCTGGAGCCGCCCAGCACCTTGCCGCGCACCCACACCTCGGGGTTGCCGCCCTCCCTGAGCGGGCGGGTGCGGTAGTGCCAGGAGAAGGCCGGGTCGCCGAAGAGTTTGCCGACGCCCTTGGGGATCCTCAGATACGGGTGCCGTCCGGTGCCGCCCGCCTCGACGAGCAGCACCCTCGTCCCGGGGTCGCGCGAGAGCCGGTCGGCGAGCACACAGCCCGCCGATCCGGCGCCGACGACGACGTAGTCGTACATGTCTCTCTCCTCTACAGGTCGTCGCGGTACACCCGCCCGCCCTTCATGACGAAGCACACCCGTTCGGTGACCGACAGGTCGGCGAGCGGGTCTCCCGGTACGGCGACGACGTCCGCGAGGAGTCCCGCGCGCAGCCGTCCGCGGTCGTCGGTGTCGATGAGGTCGGCCGCGACGACGGTCGCGGCGCGCAGCGCGTCGAGCGGCCGCATGCCGCGGTCGGTCAGGGCGAGCAGTTCTCTGGCGCCCCTGCCGTGCGGGATCGCGGGCGCGTCGGTGCCGAGGGCGACCTTGACGCCGCGCCGGATCGCCCGGGCGGTGGACTCGCGGGCGCGCGGGAAGACCTCGGCGGCCTTCGCCTGGAGTTCGGGGGCGGCGTGGGCGGTGTTCATGCCCTCGGTGAGATAGGTGGTGGCGACGAGGAAGGTGCCGCGTTCGGCCATCAGGTCGAGGGTGGCGTCGCTCGCGAGGAAGCCGTGCTCGATGCAGTCGATGCCGGTCTCGACGGCGGCCCGGATCGCGGTGTCGCCCATGCAATGCGCGGCGACCTTCACCCCGGCCCGGTGCGCCTCGTCGACGATGGCGCGCAGCTCCTCGTCCGAGTACTGCTGGGCGCCGGCCGGTCCGGTGTGCGACATGACACCGTTGGAGGCGCACACCTTGATCACCCGGGCGCCGTACTTGAGCTGGTACCGGACGGCCTTGCGGACCTCGGCGACACCGTTGGCGATGCCCTCCTCGACGGTCAGCGGGAGCACGCCCGGTGCGAACGCCTGGAACATGGTGGGGTCGAGATGCCCGCCGGTCGGGGCGATCGCGTGCCCGGCGGGCACGATCCGGGGGCCGTCGACCCAGCCCAGGTCGATGGCCTTCTTCAGCGCCACGTCCAGGAGCACGCCCCCGGTCTGCACGAACAGACCGAGGTTGCGTACGGTCGTCCAGCCGTGGTGGAGGGTGCGGCGGGCGTTGGCGACCGCGCGCAGGGTCCGTACGGCGGGGTCCTCCTGGACCGGGATGAGGGGACTGCGGTGGTCGGGGCCGCCCAGGAAGAGGTTGACCTCCATGTCCATCAGGCCCGGCAGCAGGGTGACGTCCCCGAGGTCGCGCACCACCGTGCCCTCGGGCAGAAGGGCCGGCCGGCCGACCTCGGCGATCCGCTCGCCGACCACCAACAGCTCACCGGGCTCGACGAGTTCGCCCTTGTCGACGTCGAGGAGGCGGGCGGCCCGCAGCAGGACCGGTGGTTCCGGCGGCCGTTTCATCACACGGCCGGTTCGACGACGGCGTCGATGCTCGACGGACCGCTGTCGGGGACGCGCGGCTGCCCCCAGGCCTCGACGGGAAAGGCGACGGTGATCAGTGAACAGAACGCCCACAGCAGGTGTCTGTCCTCGTCGCCGATGCCGTCGAGCCGCACCTTCTCCAGGTACGCGGTGCCCTTCTCCAGGAGGGGGAACGCCACGTCGTAGAAGGCCTGGAGTTCCTCCATCGTGCCGGCGACGCGCTTGGCGTAGCGGGCCCGTTCGCCGTGGATCGCCCAGTCGGCGAAGGGTTCGAGCTCGGCGAACTCGGCGGGAAAGACGTTGGCCATGTCCGGGATCTCCCTCACTTCGCGTACTCGTCTCACTTCGCGTACTCGTCCACGAACCTGCGTGCCGTGGAGTGCAGATGGCGCAGCAGAACCTCCTGGTCGCACAGCGGGAAGCTGTCCAGGGTGCGCGACTCCAGCATGGTCTGGGTGGCCTCCAGGGTGTTGCCGTCCTGCAGCCCGTACTCCTTGAACGACACCACCGCGAGCTCCTGCTGGAGCCGCTGGAAGGCGTTCTCCGGCGGGACGAAGTAGGCGGTGCCCTCGAAGATGTGCGTGTTGTACGAGGTCGGCCAGTAGTGGTACGTCAGCACCCAGTTGGGCCGCCAGATCAGCAGCATGAAGTTGGGGAAGAAGACGAAGGAGTCCATGCCCCAGACCTTGCTGCGGGTCGGGTTGACGGCCGACGGGAGTTCCTCCGTGGTCAGGCCGATGTCGGGGGCGTCCCAGGCGCCGAACAGACCGCTGCGCAGGGCCCGTTCGACCGGCTTGACCATGGCCCGCTCCTTCGGCGGTGCGATGCCGCCCCAGGAGGAGACCATGCTGTGCGGGCCGTCGATGTCGTACGACAGCGCCTCGTAGCCGTACTTCTTGATCTTGGCGGCCTCTTCGGCGACGTACTGGCCGGAGTGCAGGATCGGCGCGTGGTAGAACTCGGCGAACGCGTCGATGAACAGCTTCCAGTTGCTGCCGATCTCGGCGCGGTACTTGTGCACCTGGGTGAGCTTGTGGAACGGGTAGCCCTCGATGCCCTCGCCGAACCTGCCGAGGTAGTCCTTCAGGGACTGGCTGTTGTCGGGGTCGAGGTTGACGAAGATGAACCCCTCCCAGACCTCGGTGTGCACCGGCAGCAGTCCGTAGCGGGACTTGTCCAGGTCGAAGAACTCCGACTCCTGCTGGACGAAGGTGAGCTTGCCCTCGAGGTCGTAGCGCCAGGCGTGGTACTTGCAGGTGAAGGCGCGGCAGGTGCCCTTGGTCTCCTCGCGCGGGTAGTCGTCCCAGACGAGCTTGTTGCCGCGGTGCCGGCAGACGTTGTGGAAGGCGCGCACCTCGCCGTCCGTGCCGCGCACCACGACGACGGAGGCGCGGGCCGCGTCCAGCTCCTTGGTGAAGTAGCTGCCCTTGCGGGGGAGTTGCTCAACGCGGCCGACGTTCAGCCAGGTCCGGCGGAAGATCGCGTCTCGTTCGCGTTCGTAGAACTCGGCTGAGATCGAGTCCGCGTAGGAGACCGGCTCGGTGTCGATCTCGAAGTGCTCGGTCCAACTGCCCTCGGAGGGCTTCGGGAAGTGCGCCATGGAACGGAACCTCCGGTCGGTTGACCCCGTCAAGATAACAGCGATCTCTCTTGAGGAGAATACCGTTTCCGCTTATCGTCGACAGAGTTCTCAAGACGTCTGGGCCCTGGGAGGACGCACGTGACCGCTACCACGCGCCACCGGCACTGGATCGACGGCGGGGACGCTCCACCGGACGGCGGAGACGCACCACCGGACGGCGGGAGCCGGCTCACGACGCTCGACCCGGCCACCCGCGAGCCAGGTGACGAGATCGCCGCGGGCACGGCCGCCGACGTGGACCGGGCGGTGGCGGCGGCCGAACGGGCCCGGCACGGCTGGGCCGCCCTCTCCCCCGCCGGCCGCTCGGCCGTGCTGCACCGGATCGCCGACGCGATCGAGGCCGACGCCGACACCCTGATGGACCTGGAACGGGCGTGCACGGGGAAGATCCCGGCGCAGCTGCGGCTGGAGGTCGATCTGTCGGCGCAGTACTTCCGCTACTACGCGGGGGTCGTCCGGGCCGCCGGGCAGGGCTCGGTCGTCGAGCAGGGGGCGGGCGTGCACACGTACACCCGTTACGAGCCGTACGGCGTCGTCGGGGTGATCACCCCCTGGAACCTGCCGCTGAACCAGGCCTGCCGGGCGCTCGCCCCGGCGCTGGCGATGGGCAACGCGGTGGTGGCCAAGCCCTCGGAGTTCACCTCCGTCTCCACCCTGCGCCTGGCCCGGCTCGCCTCCCGCGCCGGGCTGCCCGACGGGGTCCTGAACGTGGTCACCGGCACCGGTCCCGAGGCGGGGGCCGCGCTCGCCGCGCACCCGGGGGTGCGGCGGCTCGCCTTCACCGGGTCGGTGGCCACCGGCCGGCGGCTGGCCGAGGTGGCCGCCGGGCGGCTGATCCCCCTCACGCTCGAACTGGGCGGCAAGTCACCCCTGTTGGTGTTCGCGGACGCCGACCTGGAGCGGGCGGTCGCGGCGGCCGTGGCGGCGCTCGCGGCCAACTCCGGGCAGGTCTGCTCGGCGACCACCCGGCTGCTGGTGGAGGAGTCCGTTCACGACGAGGTGGTGGAGCGGGTGGTCGCGGCCGTGGAGAAACTCCAACCGGGCGTGGACTTCGGCCCGTTGATCACCGAGGCGCAGTACGAGAAGGTGCTCGGCTTCCTGGCCGGGACCCCGGGGGCGGTGACCGGTGGCGGGCCGTACACGGAAGGTCCGGCCGCGCGCGGGCTCTACATACGGCCCACCGTGTACGCCCGGGTCGACCCGGCGGCCCGTATCGCCCGCGAGGAGGTGTTCGGGCCGGTGCTGGTGACCATGGCCTTCCGGGACGAGGCGGACGCACTCGCCCTCGCCAACGACACCGACTACGGGCTGGTGGCGGCCTTGTGGAGCGGCGACCTGGCGCGCGGGCTGCGGCTCGCCGAGCGCATCGACGCCGGGCAAGTGGCCGTCAACGGCGGCCCGTTGACCGTGGAGACACCGTTCGGCGGCTACAAGCGGAGCGGTTACGGGCGGGAGAAGGGGCTGGCCGCCCTGCACGAGTACGCCCAGCTCAAGACCGTCAGCGCACAGCTCTGGTGAGGAGGCAGCGGATGTACGACGAGAACAGGCAGCGGGCCGCACGGGCGGTGCGCGCGGAGGTCATCGGCGACGACGGCGGGCGGACGGCCCCGCCCGGGGACCCGGTGCCGCCCGAGTACCAGGACTATCTCACCGCGATGGCCTGGGGTGTCTGGGCCCGCGGCGGGCCGCTCAGCAAACGCGACCGCAGTCTGCTGGTGCTGGCGATGACGGCGGCGAACGGACGGATGGACGAGTTCCGGATCCATCTGCGGGCCTCCGCCAACACGGGTGTGACCGACGACGAGGTGAACGAGCTGCTGTACCAGATCACGGCGTACTGCGGTGCGCCGGCCGGGAACGCGGCCCGCTCGGTCATCCGTGAGGTGCGCACCGCGCGGGAGGGGGTGTGAAGGGCTTGGTCGTCGGTTTCGTCGGGCTCGGGAACATGGGCGGCGCGCTGGCCGCCAACCTGGTGAGGGCCGGTTTCGAGGTCCTCGCGTACGACACCGCGGGCCCGGACCGCACACCCCTGGGGGCCCGCTGGGCACCGGGGCCCGCGGACGTGGCCCGGGGTGCCGACGTCGCCGTGCTGAGCCTGCCCGACGGGACGGTGTGCGAGGAGGTGGTACGGGATCTCGTGGCCGTCCGCGACCGGCGGGTCACGCATGTCGTGGACACCTCCACGGTCGGGGTGTCGGCGGCGCGCAGGCTGGCCGCGATGGGGCTCGCCCATGTGGACGCGCCGGTGTCGGGCGGGGCGGCCGGGGCCCGCAAGCGGACCCTGATGGTCATGTACGCGGGTACGGACGACCACTGCGCGCACGTCGAGCCGGTCCTCGCCGGGCTCAGCGACCGCCGGCGCCGGGTGGGCGACCGGCCGGGGCAGGCGCAGGCGCTGAAGCTCGCCAACAACTTCCTGGCCGCCACCTCGCTGGCCGCGACCAGCGAGGCCGTCGCCTTCGGCACGGCGGCCGGGCTGGATCCTGCGGTGATGGTGGACGTCCTCAACGCCGCCAGCGGCCGCAGCGGGGCCACCGCCGACAAGTTCCCCGACGAGGTGCTGACCGGGCGGTACGCGTCGGGGTTCAGCAACACGCTGATGGCGAAGGACGTACGGCTCTATCTGCGCGAGGCCGCAGGACTGGGCGGCGCGGCGGCGGTCGCGGGGGTGACGGAGGCGGTGTGGGAGGCGTTCGCGCGGCAGGAACCGGGGGCGGACTTCACACGGATCTACCCCTTCACCGCGGGCATTGCGGAGTCCTCGCAGACCGGCGGCCCCGTGTCGGAACCCAGCAGCACGGACAGCACCTCGCGCACGACCTCCGGGTAGCGCTCGTCGCCGTCCTGGTCGGCGAGCCACAGCTGGTGGATGCCCTCGACCAGGGCGAACAGCGCGGTGGCGCCGGTACGGGTGTCCAGGCCGCTGGGCAGCCGGTCCCCGTATCGGGCGGCGAGGTGCTCGGCGAGATGGTCCTGGAGGGTGCGGCAGCGGTCGCGGACATAGCCGCGGGCGGGTTCCTGGCCGGTCACCGCCTCGGCCATGACGACGCTGTGCACACGGGCGAGGGACGGGTGGTGCTGTTCGAAGGCGACGGCCTCGGCGAAGTCGCCGGCCCAGTCCTCGCCCACCCTGCGGTCGGCCAGATTCTCCCGGGCGAGCCGGTTGCGCAGCTCCAGCACTTCGAGGAGCAGCCGCTTCTTGCTGGGGAAGTAGTGCAGGACGCCCTGCCGGGTGAGCCCGGCGCGCTCGGCGACGGCGTCGATCGAGGTGCCCTTGAACCCTCGGTCGGCCAACACCTCCAGCGCCGCCTCGAGGATGACCTCACGCCGTGCGCACACCACGGAGCTGCCCCTTTCCGCCGTTGGACGGGTGCTCGCACACCCTACCGATTCCGGGATGTTCCTCACAGACCCATCGCGGAGAGAGCGGCGCGGGCCGCGTCCCGGGCGGCGGCTCCCGGGGCGTCCGGGCCGGCGACGTCGGTGAGCAGCCGTACGTCCTTGGCGAGCAGTCCGCCCGCGTGGGCGGCGATACGGTCCAGGGTGCCGCCCGCGTCGACGACGCGCTCCAGCGCGAAGCTGGCGGAGCTGCCGCGCGGGAGGATCCGGCCTAGGCCGTCCCGGTCCAGGCCGAGGCGGTCGCCGAGCGCGAGGGTGTCGGCGGCCAAGCCCAACTGGGCGGTGAAGAGGAGGTTGTTGAGGAGTTTGGCGAGTTGTCCGGAGCCGGTGGGGCCGAGGTGGACGACGGGGTCGCCGTAGGTCTCGAAGACGGGGCGGCAGCTGTCGTACGCCTTCTCCTCGCCGCCCACCATGACGAGCAGGGTGCCCTGCTCGGCGGCCCGGCCGCCGCCGCTGACGGGGGCGTCGAGGACGGTGACCTGTTGGGCGGCGGCCCGCTCGGCGAGGCGGCGGCAGGTGTCGGGGTGGACGGTGGAGTGCACGACGAGGCAGCCGCCGGGACGCAGCCCCGTGAGGACCTGCTCGGCCACGCCGAGCACGTCGCCGTCGTCGACCACACACAGGCACACCAGATCGGCTGCGGCGCCGAGCGCGGCGGGCGAGGCGGCGGTGCGGGCGGGGGTGCGCTCGAAGGGGGCGAGGGTCCCGGGGCGTCTGGCCCACAGCGTGGTCTCGAAGCCCGCCTCGACGATCCTGCGGGCCATGGGCGCTCCCTGGCTGCCCAGGCCGATGAAGCCGACGCGCATCCCTTCAGTCCTCCTGTGTCCGGGGCCGCCAGAACACGGCCAGCAGTCCGGCGGTGGCCACGACGCCCACCCCGGCGGTCAGCGCGGCGCCCGCCCAGCCGGTGACACCGGTGCCGGCCGCCTCGTCGAGCGCGTACCTCCCCGGCCCCCACGCGCTCAGCGCGAGCGTGAGGACGCCCAGGACGAGGACGTACTCGTAACCCTCCTTGAACACGAAGAAGCCGTTGCGGCGGTGCGCGAGCAGGCCCGCGACGAGCATCACGGACAGCACCGCCGCACAGGCCAGGGGTGTGAGGAAGCCCGCCAACAGCAGGGCGCCCGCGCCGAGTTCGGTGAGGACGCTCAGCCAGGCCTGCAGCCGGGGGCGGGTGAGGCCGAGGCCGGCGAACCAGCCCGCGGTGCCGGTGATGCCGCCGCCTCCGCGCCAGTGGTTCCAGCCGTGGGCCGCCATGACCGCGCCGAGGACGACCCGCACGGCCAGCAGGGCCGCGTCCGAGGCCTCACCCATGGCGGCCCTCCACCCCGGGCAAGGCCTGGACCCCCAGCGCGCACTCCTCGACGAAGGCGAGGACATGCAGATGGTAGGCGAGGGCGGTGCGTCCGACGCTGGTGTTGTGGCCCGCGCCCGCCTGTTCGTGCCGTACGACGCGGGGCGCGCCGGTGAACATCGAGGCGAGGTCGGCCAGCCCCTCGGGGCCGCTCAGCCAGACCTGCTCGTACTCGGCGATGGTCAGATGCACCGGCACCGGAACGCGTGCGGCGAGGCTCGCGAACTCCGCCTGCCAGTTCTCGCGGTGGCCCTCGTAGGCGGGCGAGGCCGCGCCGATGCCCCGGCCGCCGTGCACGTCCGGCGGGTAGGCGTGCGGCGGATACCACAGGACGCGACGCAGGTTGGGCCGGGTGCGGGACGGGTCGCGGCGCCATTCCTCCATCGCCCGCAGGGAGTTGGGGTGGTGCGTCCGGCCCATCCCGGCGAGCTCCACGCCCAGCAGGTCCGCGCCGCGCGGGTCGCTCGCCATGCGCACGGTGAGCTCGCAGCCCGCCGAGTGCGCCCACAGGAACACGCCGACCCCGCTCTCCCTGCCTTCCAGCAGCGCGTCGACGGCCGTGAACGCGAAGTCGGTGCGCTGTTCGGGGGTGCGCATCCGCTCCTCGTGTCCGGCCGAACTGCCGTAGCCGGGACGGTCGAGGGCGATCACGGTGAAGCCGGCGGCGACCGCGGTGCGCAGCAGGGAGAGCCGGGGGTGGCCGGGGTGGTCGAAGTAGGCGGAGGTGGTGGCGCCGCCGTGCAGGGCGACGATCACCGCCTGCGGGCGGGGTGCCGCGGCGACGAGCGCGGAGGCGGGCACGCCGTGCACGTCCACGACCTGTCGCCGTACGGCGGTGGTGAGTTCGGGTCCGAGTGAGGTCATCCGTCCGTCCTGAGCAGGAGTACGCCGCCGGGGGTGAGCCCGCCGCTGGAGACCACGGCCGTGCGCGCGCCCGCCACCTGGCGCGCGCCGCCCTCGCCGCGCAGCTGGACCACGGCCTCGTGCAGCAGGCCCATGCCGTGGGTACGGCCGTGGGAGAGCTGTCCGCCGTGCGGGTTGAGCGGGATCACCCCGTCGCGGGCGATGTTCTTGCCGCCGTCCAGGAAGTCGCGGGCCTCGCCGATACCGCAGAAGCCGAGCGCCTCCAGCCAGGACAGGCAGTTGAAGGTGAAGCCGTCGTAGAGCAGCGCCACGTCGACGTCGGCGGGGCGCAGGTCGGTGCGGGTCCACAAGTGGGCGGCCTGGCCGAGCACTTGGGGTTCGTGGGTGAGGGTGGCCTGGTCCCATTCCGGGCGTTCGACGATCTGGGTGCCGACGGCCTCGATCCTGATCGCGGGCTTCGGCCGGTCGGGTGCGGTCTCGGCGGCGGACACCACGACGGCGGTGGCGCCGTCGCAGGGGACGTCACAGTCGTAGAGGCCGAAGGGGGTGGTGATGGTGCGGGCGGACAGGTAGTCGTCCATGGTGAGCGGGTCGCGGTAGACGGCGTCCGGGTGGAGGGCGGCGCCCGCCCGCTGGTTGAGCGCGATCCAGCCGAGGGTCTCGCGGGTGCTGCCGTAGCGGTGCATGTGCCGCTGGGCGTTCATCGCCAGCATCATCGCGGGCGAGACCGCGCCGAAGGGCTTGAACCAGCCCTCGGGACCGGCCGGTTGGGGCATGCGGATGCGGCCCTGGCGGATCAGTTCGGCGTACGTCGCCTCCCACACCGTACGGAAGCACAGCACATGCCGCGCGAGTCCTGCGGCGACGGCGAGCAGCGCGGCGATGACGGAGCCGCCGGGACCGAAGGTCTCACCGGCGCCGTTGTGCCAGACGGGACGGATGCCGAGGGCGGACTCCAGGGCGGTGACCCCGCCTTCGGCGAAACCGCCGTAGGCGCCGCCGCCGGGGTAGGTGGAGAGGCCGTCGATGTCGTCGAGGGTGAGTCCGGCGTCGGCGACGGCCTTCTCGCAGGCCTCCACGGTGAGTTCGAGGGGCGGGACCATCAGCCGCCGGCCGAGGCGGGAGGCGCCGGCGCCGCTGATGACGGCCCGCTCCTCGAACCTGCGGGGGCTCACCGGCGGGCGGACGCACGCGCCGACGCGCTCGGGGGGCGGGTCGTCCGGGGGCAGCTCGGCCGGGGGCGGCTGGTCGGGGGCCGGGCGGAACAGGGGCAGCCAGGTCTCCCCCGCCCGTTCGAAGACGGCCTCCATGCGCAGGCCGATCCACAGGTCCTCCGGTGCGCAGTCGACCACGTTCGTGGTCAGGCGCACCCGGGGGTCCTCCTCGACGGCGACCTGGGCGAGGACGAACGGGGTGGGCAGGCCCGGGAAGGGGAAGCGGTGGTTGACGGTGAAGCCGATGAGCGTGGCGCGGCCGGAGACCTCGCGGATCGCGAGGTCGTGGGATCGGCACTGTCGGCACACCGGCTGCGGCGGGTGGACGAGGGCCTCGCAGGCGGTGCAGGCCTGGAAGCGCAGCCGCCCGTCGCGGCCGGAGGTCCAGAAGAACTCGGTCTCCTGGGACACGACCGGCTGCGGACGGGCGGTGTGCTCGGCTTGCGGGCTCAACGGACCTTCGCCTCCGCCTTGCGCACGGTGACCGGCTCCGCCAACCCCTGTTCGTCACAGACCCGTTGGAGGGTCACCAGGGTCTCCTCCAGGCCCGGACCGAGCCGGGGGCCGGGGGTGAAGGTGGCGGGGAGGTGCCGCATGCCCTGGATGACGCCGATGGTCTCGTAGTGCACGGCGCCCTCGGGATCGCACACGAAGTCCGGTGCGCGATCGAGGACTTGGAGCAGCATCCGCTTGAACACCGTACGGGCCACGTTGGAGCCGATGCAGCGGTGGATGCCGAGGCCGAAGGCGGTGTGGCGGTTGCCGGGGCGGGCGAGGTCGACGTGGTCGGGGTCGGGGAAGACGGCCGGGTCGCGGTTGGCCATCGCCCAGGACAGCCACAGCCGGTCGCCCTCCCGGAACTCCTTGCCGGCGATCTCGCAGTCCTCCGCGACGGTACGGCCGTCGCCGGGCGCCGGGGTGAAGTAGCGCAGGAACTCCTCGGTCGCCGAGTCGAGCAGGGTCGCCCGCTCCCGGCTCAACCGGTCCCGTTCGCCCGGGTGTTGGGAGAGCCATTCCAGGGCGTGGGCGGTGAGCGCGGTGGTGGTGTCGAAGCCGCCGCCGATGAGGAGGGCGAGCGCGCCGACGAGATCGCCGTCGGACGGGGCCTCCCCGTCGATCTCCATCCGGGCCAGGGCGTCGGCGAGACCGGGGCGCGGGTTCGCCCGCACCTCGTGAAGGGTGGCGCCGATGTCCTTGATCATGGCCATGTGCGCCTCGATCACCCGTGCCATGTCCGGGGAGTGGGGCGGGGTGTAGACACCGGCGTGGGCGGGCTCGTTGTACAGCTCCCACTTCTTCAGCGGGATGCCCATCATGGCGAGGGTGAAGACGGCGGGGACGATGTTGGCGAGGTCGTCGACGAAGTCGATCCGGCCGGACTCGATCCGCTCGTCGAGGCAGGCTCGGGCCACCTCGTCGATGAAGGGGATCCAGCGGGCGATCGCCGCCGGGGACAGATAGGGGTTCAGGGCATTGCGGTAGGCGCGCTGCTCGGGCGGGTCCATCTCCAGGAAGCCGCCCCGGATACCGCGGCCGCGCGCCGGGGCCGGGATGTTGATGCCCTGGTAGCCGCGGCGTTCGCCGTGCACGTCGTGGTCGTTGGAGAGCTTCTCCTGGGCGCGGGCGAAGGCGAGCAGTTCGCGGTTGCCCGCGGCCACCCAGTGCCCGCCGTAGGTGTCGGACCAGGCGAGCGGGCAGCCCTCGTGGAAGGAGCGGGTCTCCTCCTCGAACCGGTCGCGGTACTCGTGGGCGTGCCGGTCGAAGTGGACGCGGGGGTGTTTGCGGGTCTCGTCGTCATCGGTCATCTGATTCCTCCGTGGATACTCCGCCCTTCAGGGCGGAGAGGAAACGGACTCCTGCGGAGCGGGTCAAGGGGCTGCGATGCGCCGCCAGGGCGGATCGCAGTGCTCTGACCGGCAGTTTTAATCTTTACGCACTGGCTCGCTAGTTTGTGAGCGTGACCGAGACGTGCGTGAAGCGGGCGTTCAAGTACCGCTTCTATCCGACCGATGCGCAGGCGGCCGAGCTGTCGCGCACGTTCGGGTGCGTGCGGAAGGTCTACAACCTGGCGCTCGCGGCCCGTACCGAGGCGTGGGCGCGGCAGGAGCGGGTCAACTACAACCAGACCTCGGCCATGCTGACGGCCTGGAAGAAGACTGAGGAACTGGCGTTCCTCAATGAGGTGTCGTCGGTGCCGTTGCAGCAGACGCTGCGGCACTTGCAGAGTGCGTTCACCGGTTTCTTCGCCAGGCGAGCCAAGTACCCGCGCTTCAAGTCCCGGAAGAAGTCGCGGAAGTCCGCCCAGTACACCACCAGCGGTTTCCGCTTTTGTGACGGGAAGCTGACTCTGGCGAAGATGGCGGAGCCCCTGGCCATCGTGTGGTCGCGTTCTCTGCCCGAGGGGGCGGAGCCGTCCACCGTGACGGTGTCGCAGGACAGCGCCGGGCGCTGGTTCGTCTCTCTGCTGTGCGAAGACCCGTCCGTCAAGCCACTGACCGCCACGGACGCGGCGGTCGGCGTCGATGTCGGCCTGGACCACCTGCTGACCCTCTCCACCGGAGAGAAGATCGCCAACCCCCGCCACGAACGCCGCGACCGCGTCCGGCTCGCCAAGGCCCAGCGGGAACTGTCCCGCAAGGCCAAGGGAGACGGCACCAACCGGCGCAAGGCCCGGCGCAAGGTCGCGAAGATCTACGCGAGGATCGCCGACCGCCGCCGGGACGGGCTGCACAAGCTGACCACTCGACTCGTTCGTGAAAACCAAACGATCGTGATCGAGGACCTGACCGTACGCAACATGGTCAAGAACCGGAGCCTGGCCCGTGCCATCGGCGACGCGGCGTGGTCGGAGTTCCGGGGCCTTCTGGAGTACAAGGCCGCCTGGTATGGGCGGGAAGTGATCGCGGTGGACCGCTTCTTCCCCTCCTCCAAACTGTGCTCCGTCTGCGGCGCCCTGGCTGACAGGATGCCGCTGAACGTCCGCACCTGGACGTGCGACTGCGGCACGACCCATGACCGGGACGTGAACGCGGCGCAGAACCTTCTGGCCGCCGGGCTGGCGGTGACAGTCTGTGGAGCCGGTGTAAGACCTCAACGGAGAACTCCGGGCGGGCAGTCGGCGACGAAGCAGAAAACCCCACGGCGCGAGCCGTAGGAATCCCCCTCGGTTCACGAGGGGGAGGAAGTCAACCGAAGGCCTCTTCGCCGACGACCGTCGTCCGGTGCAGCAGCCGCTCGGAGTTCTCGTCGTACGGCAGCGCCCGGTGCAGGATCCCGGTGTTGTCCCAGACGACGAGGTCGCCGACGGTCCAGTCGTGCGTGTAGCGGAACCGGTCCTGGGTGCTGAAGTCCAGCAGCTCGTCCAGCAGGGCGCGGCCGTCCTCGGGGTCCATGCCCACGACATGGTCGGCGGTGGTGCCCGTGACCAGGGAGCGCCGGCCGTCGCGGCGCCGCCAGACGAGGGACATCTCGTGGGTGGGCTGGGAGCGCCAGGCCGCGAGCTCCTCCTCGGTCGGGTCCGGGTTCACCAGCCGCTGCGAGGCCTCGAAGCTGTGCACCACGCGCAGGTTCTCGTACCGCTCACGGTCCTTCTCCGGCAGGTTCTCGTACGCGGCGTAGGTGTTGGCGAACTGCGTTCCGCCGCCGACGGTCGCGACATGACGGGCCGTCAGCGTGGTGGCCTTGACGGGCACGTCGTCGGTGGTGCCGTCGAGGTGCCAGTAGAAGGCGCCCTTCAGGTACTTGGCGGTGCGGCTGACCGCGGGGTCGAGCGAGATCGGGAAGATCTCCCGGCCCCTGAGCGAGACCACCTCTCCGAGCCGCCGGCTGAACGCCAGCTGCTGCTCGTCGTCGAGGTGCAGCCCGCGGACCAGCAGGACTCCCCGCCATTTCAGGGCCTCGGCGGCGCGTTCGACGAAGGCGTCGTCGAGGGGATCGGACACGCCCGTGAACTCCACCCCGAGCGACGGGCTCAAGGCCTTCGAATCGATCATGGAAACACCCCTTCCATTCGCGAGAACCATATTCTCATCATGGTCGTGACGGGAAGTGGAGAGCATTAGATTCTCTTGTCCGGATCCTTGATTCGCTCAAATGGAGAATGTAGTTTCCGGACATCCGGGGTCTGACCATCGGGGGCCGACCGAACTAGGAGGCGGGATGCGGTTCAAGGACAAGGTGGCGATCGTCACCGGGGCCGGACAGGGCATCGGCGAGGGGTACGCGAAGGCGCTGGCCGCCGAGGGCGCGAGGGTCGTCGTCGCCGAACTGAACGAGGAGCAGGGGCAGCGGGTCGCCAAGGAGATCGGCGACGCCCTCTTCGTGAAGGTCGACGTCGCCGACCCGGCCTCGGCGCAGGCCCTCGCAGACACCGTCGTCGCCGAACTCGGGCGCATCGACCACCTGGTCAACAACGCCGCGATCTTCCACGGCATGCGCCGCGAGGGCATCGTCACCGTCGACTACGACTACCTCGACCGCTTCCTCAGGGTGAACCTGCTGGGCGCACTGCATGTGACCCGCGCCGTCCTGCCGCACCTGAAGGAGGGCGCGGCGATCGTCAACCAGTCGTCCACCGCCGCCTACCAGCCCACCGGGTTCTACGGGCTGGCCAAGGCCGGCATCAACCACCTCACCGTCTCCCTCGCCGCCGAGCTCGGCGGGCGCGGCATCCGCGTCAACGCGATCGCCCCCGGGCCGACGGACACCGAGGCCACCCGCAGCATCGTCCCCGAGGAACACCGGGGCGCGATGGTGCAGAACCTCGCCCTCAAGCGCATGGGCACCCCCGCCGACCAGGCGGGCGCGGTGCTCTTCCTGCTCTCCGACGACGCGAGCTGGCTCACCGGGCAGATCGTCGCGGTGGACGGCGGACAGGTGGTGCGGCTGTGAGCTCCCTCCTCGTGAAGTCGCAGCTGATCGACGGCAAGCTGGTCGCGGCGGAGACCACCTTCGCCTCCCACAACCCCGCGACCGGCGAACTGCTCGGCCACGCCCCCGACGCCACCACCGCGGACGTGCTGACCGCCGTCGCCGCCGCCCGCCGCGCCTTCGACACCACGAGCTGGTCCACGGACCGGGAGCTGCGGCTGCGCTGCCTGCGCCAGTTGGAGCGGGCCCTCGACGAACACCGCGAGGAACTCCGCGAGTTGACCATCGCCGAGGTGGGCGCTCCGCGCCAGCTCACCCACGGCCCCCAGCTCGACGAGCCGATCGGCCTGGTCAGGTACTACGCCGACCTGCTGGAGAAGTACGAGTTCAGCGAGGACCTCGGGGAGATCGAGTCGCGCGGCCAGCGCCACCACCGCTGGGTGGAGAAGGAGGCCGCCGGGGTCGTCGCGGCGATCCTGCCGTACAACTACCCCAACCAGCTCGCCCTCGCCAAGCTCGCCCCCGCGCTCGCGGCCGGCTGCACGGTCGTCCTCAAGGGCGCCCCGCAGAACCCGCTCATCACCCTCGCCCTCGGTGAACTCATCGCCGAACACACCGACATACCGCCGGGGGTCGTGGGCGTGCTCAGCTCCTCGCGCGCCGAGGTCGGCGAACTCCTCACCACCCACCCGGACGTGGACGCGGTCACCTTCACCGGTTCGACCCCCGTCGGCCGCAGGATCATGGCCGCCGCCGCGGACACCGTGAAGCGGGTCTTCCTCGAACTCGGCGGCAAGTCCGCGATGATCGTCTTCGAGGACGCGGACTTCGCGAAGTCGGCCATGTTCGCCGCGTTCACCATCTGCTCCCACTCCGGGCAGGGCTGCGCGCTCACCTCCCGCCTCCTCGTCCCGCGCGCCCACCACGACGAGATCGTGGCCCTCGTCGCCGCCGGCCTCGACCGCGTCAAGGTCGGCGACCCCACCGACCCCAGGACCTCCATGGGCCCGCTCATCAGCGAGCAGCAGCGCGACAAGGTCGACGGCATGGTGCGGCGGGCGGTCGCCGACGGCGCGACCCTCGTGCGCGGCGGCCACGCGATCGACCCCGGCTGGTTCTACGAGCCCACCCTCCTCGCGCACGTCGACCCCGACAGCGAGATCGCCCAGGAGGAGGTCTTCGGACCGGTCCTCGCGGTGATCCCCTTCGACGACGAGGAGGACGCCGTCCGCATCGCCAACCACTCCAGGTTCGGCCTGTCCGGCGCCGTCCACAGCGCCGACGAGGACCGCGCCCTGCGCGTCGCCCGCCGTATCCGCACCGGCACCTTCTCCATCAACGGCGGCAACTACTTCGCCCCCGACGTGCCGTTCGGCGGCTACAAGCAGTCCGGCGTCGGCCGGGAGAGCGGACGGGCGGGCTTCGAGGAGTTCCTGGAGGAGAAGTCGTTCGCCCGGGTCGTCGTACCGCAGGACCCGGCATGAGGCCCCTCGAAGGGATCCGCGTGCTGGAGGTCGCGATGTACGGCTTCGTGCCGTCCGCCGGGGCCGTGCTCGCCGACTGGGGCGCCGACGTCGTCAAGGTCGAGCACGCCGTCACCGGCGACCCGCAGCGCGGACTGCGCCAGACCGGCACCTTCAAGGTGGAGGGCGACCCCAACCCGAACGTCGCCCACGCCAACCGGGGCAAGCGCTCCCTCGGCCTCGACATGGCGACCGAGGACGGCCGCGAGGTGCTGTACGAGCTGGTCAGAGGCGCCGACGTGTTCCTCACCAGCTTCATGCCCGCCTCCCGCGCCCGGCTCGGCATCGACGTCGACGACATCCGCGCGGTCAACCCGCGGATCGTCTACGCCCGCGGCAGCGCCCTCGGCCCGCGCGGACCGGAGTCCGACAAGGGCGGCTACGACATGACCGCCTTCTGGTCCCGCGCCGGCACCGCCCGCTCCATCACCCCGCCCGGCACGGAGGGCCTGATCAGCCCGCCCGGACCGGCCTACGGCGACACCGTCTCCGGCACCAACCTCGCGGGCGGCGTCGCGGCCGCCCTGCTGCGCCGCGAGCGCACCGGCGAGGCCCCGGTCGTCGACGTGTCCCTGCTCGGCAGCGGGCTGTGGGCGCTCGGCCACTCCATCGGGCTCTCCCTCCACCTCGACCGCGCCTGGGAGGGCGTCACCCCGAGCGCCCACGGCTCGCCGGCCAACCCCCTCTCCGGCCTCTACCGCACCGCCGACGACCGCTGGATCTCCTTCGTGATGCTCCAGCCCGCGAGGTTCTGGGCGAACGTCTGCCACTGCCTCGGCCGCCCGGACCTCGCCGACGACCCCCGGTTCGCCACCGCCGGGTCCATCGCCGCGCACACCCACGACGCGGTGAAGATCCTCCGCGAGGTGATCGCCACCCGCACCCTCGCCGAGTGGTCAAAGGACCTCGCCGCCCTGGACGGCCCCTGGGCCCCGGTCCAGGACACCCTCCAGGCCGCCGCCGACGCGCAGGTGCGCGCCAACGGCTACATCGGACAGGCCGGCGAGCTCGAACTCGTCGCCAGCCCCGTCCAGTTCGACGTCGAGGACACCCGCCTCGGCCCCGCTCCCGAGTTCGCCGCGCAGACGGAGGAGATCCTCTCCGAGCTCGGCTACGACTGGGACCGCATCCTCGCCCTCAAGGCGAGCGGCGCGGTCACCTGAAACCCGCTGATCCTCCGATCCGGCTGTTCCTCCGATCCCGCAGTTCCCCTCCCCCGGACGACGGCGTCCGGGCTCCCCGAGGAGGCACCTTGCGCAGGCTGCTCATCGGCTCGGTCACCGTGCTCGCGGTGCTGCTGGCCGGCTGCTCCACCAGATCCGACGACGACTCGAACTCCGACACCGCGCAGAAGGCGACGCCCGCCGCCGGGGCGTCCGCGGCCTCGGCCGACTTCGGCACGCTGAAGAACGTCTGCGGTCCCGGCACCGCGAAGTCCTCGTCCGTCCAGGGCGTCACCGACAAGAGCGTCCAGGTCGGCGTCATGTCGGACGTCGGCTACACCAAGAACTCCGAATTCCCGGACGCCGCCAAGGTGTTCACCTCCTGGTGCAACGACGCGGGCGGCATCAACGGCCGCAAGATCGTCGCCGTCACCCGCGACAGCAAGCTCATGCAGGTCCGCCAAGCCGTCCTGGACGCCTGCAAGTCCGACTTCGCCCTGGTCGGCGGCGGCTCCGCGCTGGACGCCCTCGGCGTGCAGGACCGTCTGAAGTGCCTGCTGCCCGCGTTCCCCGCCCAGTCCAGCCAGATCGGCGCCATCGGCTCCGACCTCCAGGTCCTCTCCGGCGGCGCCGCCCCCGGCTACTTCCAGTACGCCGGCTACTACACCTGGCTGCTGAAGGACAAGTACCCCGACTCCGCGCGGAAGGTCGGCATCATCTCCGGCGACGCCCCCGTCACCAAGGTGATGTCCGGCCAGTTCAAGGAGGCCATCGCCGGCCTCGGCGGCAAGGTGTCCTACAGTGACCGCTACCCCGCGGCCGGCGTCTCCGACTGGACGCCGTACGCCCAGTCCCTCAAGAACAAGGGCGTCAAGGGCCTGGTCTTCCTGGGGGACTTCGCGAGCCTCGCCAAGCTGGAGCAGGCGCTCACCAACATCGGCTACACCCCCGACTGGATCGACGCCAACAGCAACGCGTACGGCCCCGCCTTCCGCCAACTCGCGGGCACGGCCCTGGCGAAGCAGCACAACTACGCCGAACTCTTCGCCACCGCAACGCTGGAGAGCGCCGCCGACAACCCGGCCACCCAGCAGGTGATCGACCTGTTCAAGAAGTACGCGCCGGACAAGCAGGTCACCTACCCGGTGCTGCGCGCCTTCTCCGCGTGGCTGCTGTTCGCCACCGCCGCGAAGGACTGCGCCGAACTCACCCGCACGTGCGTGTACGACAACGCGGTCAAGCAGACCGCGTGGACCGGCGGCGGCCTCCAGGCCCCGACCGATCTGAGCAGGTCGGACCTCCCCTCGAAGTGCTACACGATCGTCGAGGCGACCGCGAAGGGCTGGCAGCTCGCCGACTTCGAGCCGACCACCGGCGTCTACCGCTGCGACGCCCCCACCTACAAGTACAAGGCCGACTACGGCAAGCCGGCCACCCTCGCGGACGTCGGCAAGTCCCTGGCCGACGTCACCTGAAAGGGAGGTGAGCCACCGTGAAGGTACGCGTCGACCCCGAGCGCTGCCAGGGCCACACCCTGTGCTTCATGCGCGCCCCGGAGGTCTTCGAGCTGAGCGAGATCGACGGGCACTCCACACCGGTCACCGACGAGGTGCCCGAGGACCAGGAGGGAGCGGTTGTCGAGGCCGTCCGCTCCTGCCCCGAGCGAGCCATCGGCGTGTTCTGAGAGGAGGCACCCCAATTGACCGCCCCCGACATCCCCGATATCCCTGACACCCCCGACACCCCCGACATCGCCGACGCCGCCAACGCCGCCAACGCGGCCAGGCCGGTCAGGACGGCGGTCGTCACCGGCGGCGCCTCCGGGATCGGCCGGGCCATCGCGCGGCGTCTGGCCGCCGACGGTCTGAAGGTCGCCGTCCTCGACCTCGTCCCGGCCGAGGAGGGCCACGGCCTCACGGTCGACGTCACCGACCGGGACCAGGTCGACAAGGCCATGGACGCCGTACGCGAACGCCTCGGACCGATCTCGGTGCTGGTGAACGCGGCCGGCAAGGACGGCTTCACCCGCTTCGGCGAGCTGTCCTTCGCCGACTGGCAGCGGGTCGTCGACATCAACCTCAACGGTGTCTTCCACTGTGTGCAGTCGGCACTGCCGGACATGTGGGAGGGCCACTGGGGCCGGATCGTCAACATCTCCTCCAGCAGCGCCCACTCCGGCCAGCCCTTCATGGCGCACTACGTCGCCGCCAAGTCCGCGGTGAACGGCCTGACCAAGTCCCTGGCCCTGGAGCTCGGCCCGCGCGGCATCACCGTCAACGCGATCCCGCCCGGCTTCGTCGACACCCCGATGCTGCGCACCGCCGAGCGCAAGCAGCAGCTGGGCGGCTCCGTCGAGGACCACATCGCCCGCACCCCCGTACGCCGGGTCGGCCGACCGGAGGACATCGCGGCGGCCTGCTCCTTCCTGGTGAGCGAGGAGGCCGGCTACATCACCGGCCAGATCCTCGGGGTGAACGGGGGCCGCAACACATGACGAGGCTGCCGCCGGTTCCGTACGAGGACTGGGACGCCGAGGCCCTGAAGCCACTGACGGGCGGGCGGAAGGTGCCGCCGTCCAACGCCCTGGGCCTGCTGGTCCGCCATCCACGGCTCGCGAAGGCGTTCCTCACCTTCAACACCCATCTGCTGCTGCGCAACTCGCTGCCACCGAAGACCCGGGAGCTGGTGATCCTGCGGGTGGCGTGGCGGCGCAGGTGCGCGTACGAGTGGGCGCACCATGTACTGATGGGCCGTCAGACAGGGGTGACGGAGGAGGAGTTGACCGAGGTACGGACGGGCAGTCCGACTCTGGTCAACCGTGCCGTCGACGAACTGGACGCCACCTCCACCCTCTCCGACCCCGTCTACGAGGAGCTGGCCGGGGAACTCGACGAGCACCAGCTCATGGACCTCGTCTTCACGGTCGGCGCGTACGGGGCCCTGGCGATGGCGTTCAACACCTTCGGCCTGGAACTCGACGAGGGCCTTGCGGACGGCGGCTTCGACGAGACCTGAGGACGTACGACTTGTTCGCCCGGCCGACTCGGGCCCTCAGCGTGCGAACTTTTCGATGGCCGCCGGGGTGACGGGGGTGAAGAAGTTGACGAGGTTGCCGTCGGGGTCGCGGAACAGCAGCGACCGGTTGCCCCAGGGCATCGTGGTGGGCCCGGCGACGAAGTCGATGACGAAGCCGGTCAGGTTCTGGTGAACGCGGTCCACGTCGTCGACGAGGAACTCGGTGATCACGCTGTGGTTGTCCGCCGGGCGGGCGGAGCCCGGGGCGAACAGCGGGACGGTGCGGGTGCCGGCGATCGCGAGGGTGGCGCCCGCGGTCCTGAGTTCGGCGAAGTCCTCGGTGGCCCACGTCGCCCGCGCCCCTGTGGCCCGCTCGTAGAACTCGACGAGGCGCGCGACGTCGCTGGTGATGATGCGGACCGAGACGAAGTCCATGGGAATCTCCTTGGCTGTGCTGGAGGCGTGCACGTCGCAGGCTAGGAGAAATAGTGGTCAGAATCGGTCCTGTATTGGCGTTAGGCTGAGGACATGCCCCGACCGACCGCCCGTGTGCTGACACTCCTGGAGCTGCTGCAGTCGGGCGGCACCCGGACGGTGGCCGAACTCGCCGACCGGCTCGGCGTCGAGGGGCGCACCGTGCGCCGGTACGTGGACCAGCTGATCGACCTGGACGTGCCCGTGGAATCGGTGCGCGGCCGCTACGGCGGGTACCGGCTCGCCCCCGGGTACCGCCTGCCTCCGCTCATGCTCAGCGACGACGAGGCGCTGGCCGTGCTGCTCGGCCTGGTCGCCGGCCGCCGAACAGGGCTGACGACGACGGAGCGCACGGCGAGCGAGACGGCATCGGCGAAGATCCGGCGGGTGCTGCCCCAGCACATCGCCCGTCGGCTCGACACACTCCTGGAAGCTCTCGCCTTCACGGATCAGCCCGGTGAGTTCGACACCCCGGACGCCGAGGTCCTGCTCACCATCGCCGATGCGGTGCGCCATCGCCGACCGGTCTCGATCCGCTACACCGACCGTGACGGACGGCGCAGTGAACGCACGCTGCACGCGTACGGGGTCGTCGCCCATGCGGGCCGGTGGTACGTCACGGGCCAGGACGCGCGGATCGGCGAGGACCGAACCTTCCGGCTCGATCGCATCGCGGACGCGCGGACCCTGCCCGGCTCGTTCGAAGAGCCCGTGGGTCCCGGTCCGGCACAGCGCCTGTTGTCAGCCTTCGCCACGGCCGAGTACCGGCACGAGGTGACCTTGCGGATCCACGGCACCGTTGAGCAGATCCGCGTCCACCTTCCCGCCGGCGTCGCGAGCCTGGCGGAGGACGCGCCCGTGGCAGGCGAGGACCGGGCGACCGAGCGCTGGCTGCGCGTCGAGCTGCGGGCGGAGCGGCTCGACTGGTTGCCTCCGGTACTCGCCGCACTCGACCGGCCGTTCGTCATCGAGCGGCCCGATGAACTGCGCGACCTCGTCACCGCGCTCGCCGATCGCCTCACGTCCTACGCCCGCCAAGCCTGACAACGAGGAACCGTGAGCTCATGAGCCCCCTCTGACGTGCTGCTTCATCTCCTCCAGCCGGGTCAGGATCGGGAAGCCGTCCACGCTGAGGGCGTTGCCGTGACCGGTCTGGTGGATGTCGAAGACGGACTGGAGGGCGGCGTAGAAGCCCTGGACGTCGAGGGTCTGGTTGACGGCGCGCTTGGCCTGGCGCAGGCCGAAGGGGGGCATACGGGCGATGCGGTGGGCCAGTTCCCGGACGGACGCGTCGAGGTCCTCCAGGGGGACCACCTTGTTGACCATGCCCACCTGTTCCGCCTCGTGGGCGGTCAGTGGCCGGCCGGTGAAGAGGATCTCCTTGGCCTTGCGCGGGCCCAGCTCCCAGGTGTGGCCGTGGTACTCGACGCCGCCGATGCCCATGTGCACCACCGGGTCGGAGAACTCGGCGTTCTGCGCGGCGACGATCAGATCGCAGGGCCAGCACAGCATCAGCCCGGCGGCGATGCACTTGCCCTGCACGGCGGCGATGGTGGGCTTGGGCAGGTTGCGCCACTTCAGGGAGTACTCCAGATAGCGGCGCGTCTCGGCGTCGTAGATCCACTCCAGGGTGATCTCGCCGGGGCCCGGCCAGCGGTCCTTCAGATCGTGGCCGGCGGAGAAGTGCCGGCCGTTGGCGCGCAGGACGACGACCCGTACGTCCTCGTCGCGGGCGGCTCGGGTGAAGGCGGCGTCGAGATCGTCGAGGAGCGCCATGGTCTGGGCGTTGGCGACCTCGGGGCGGTTCAGGGAGATGGTCGCGATGCCGTCCTCGGCGTCGTACAGGATCTGGTCCATGCCGCTCCTTGGAAATGGTCAGCGGGGCAGGCCGAGGATGCGCTCGGCGATGATGTTGCGCTGGATCTCGCTGGTGCCGCCCGCGATGGTGCCGGCGAAACTGCGCGCGTAGCGCTCGAACCAGCTGGAGACGAAGTCCTCGTTGTTCATGTGGTGGTGCGGGCCGGTGAGCACGGGGTGCGGCAGCGCGTCGGCGCCCGCCGCCTCCAGGGCGTACAGGGAGGCGCTCTGGACGGCCTCGGAGCCCAGCAGCTTCAGCACCGAGATCTCGGCGGGGTCGCGGTCCCGGCCGAGCCGGCGGTGGCCGAGGAGGCGCAGGGCCTGGAGGTCCATCTGGAGGGTGGCGTACCACTCCTGGTCGCCACCGGTACCGGCGGCGTCGCGCACCAGGTCCGCGAGGCGTTCGGCGTACGACAGCCAGAGCAGGGTGCGTTCATGGCCGAGGGAGCCGTTGGCGACCCGCCAGCCCTCGTTCAGGGGGCCGACGAGGTTCTCGCGGGGCACCCGGACGCCGGTGAGGAACACCTCGTTGAAGTCGAGGTCGTCCTCGGCGGCGATCGAGCCGAAGGGGCGGCGGACGACACCCTCGGTGTCGGTGGGGATCAGCAGGGCGCTGATCCCCTTGTGCCTGGGCGCGTCGGGGTCGGTGCGCACGAAGGTGAGCAGGACGTCGGCGTCGTGGGCGCCGGAGGTCCAGATCTTCTGCCCGTCGACGACGAAGACATCGCCCTGGAGCACCGCCCGGGTGCGCAGCGAGGCCAGGTCGGAGCCCGCCTCGGGTTCGCTCATGCCGAGCGCGGCGGTGAGCTCGGCGCGCAGGATCGGCACCGCCCAGCGGGCCTTCTGCTCCTCGCTGCCGAAGGTGAGCAGGGAGGCGGCGATGATGCCCAGGCCCTGAGGGTTGAAGCTGTGGTAGATCCGCCGGTCGGCCAACTCCTCCAGATGGGCGAGCTGTTGGGGCAGGGTGGCATGGCGGCCGCCGTACTCGGGCGGCTGGCCGGGGAGCAGCCAGCCGTGGTCGAACAGGGTGCGCTGCCAGCGGCGGGCCCAGTCGGGGACATGGGCGCTGGACCGTGAGCGCTCCCGGGCCTCTCCCTCTGCGGGCAGCTGTGCGTCGAGGAACGCGGCGAACTCGGCGCGGAACCGGGTGACCTGGGGATCGTCGGCCAGTTTCATCATGTGAGCAACGCCTTCCGGTGGGCTGACGCGGTGCCGAGGAGCAGATCGCAGGCCTGGGCCCGCTTCAGAGCGAACTGCAGCTCGTTCTCCCAGGTGAAGCCCATCGCGCCGAAGAGCTGCAGTCCGTGGCGGAAGACCAGGCGCTGGCACTCCCCCGCCGCCGCCTTGGCCATGTGCGCGGCACGGGTGCTGCGGGGGTCGTCCTCGGCGATCGTCAGGGCGGCGAAGTGGGTGAGGGCACGGGCGCGTTCGATCGCCACATGCAGGTCGGCGGCCTTGTGCTTGACGGCCTGGAAGGAGCCGATCGGCCGCCCGAACTGCACCCGCTGCTTCACATGGACGAGGACCAGGTCGAGGACCCGGCGGCAGGCGCCGACCGCGGTGGCGGCGAGTCCGGTGAGCGCCAGGTCGGGCACGCCCGCCACCAGGGCGCCGGAAGCCACCACGGCGCCGGACTCCACCCGCGCCACATGGAGGTTCGGGTCGAGGACCGGGATCCGCTCGGCGGCCAGCTCGGTGCCGCGTACGACGGTGACGCCGTCCGGGGTGAGCAGGGCGACCTCGTCGGCACGGTCGGCGTCGAGGACGTACCGCCCGAGGCCGTCGAAGACGGCGGTGCCGCTGCCCTCGGGGAGCCGTCCGGTCAGCGGGGCGAACCAGGTGGCGGTGGCCAGGAAGGGGGTGGGATCGGCGGCGTACCCCAACTCCTCCAGGATGAGTGACAGTTCCAGCGGGGGCGCCTCCAGCCAGCCGAGGCGCAGATAGGTCTCCCACTGCTCCCGCTCGGGCCTGCCGCGCACCTTGGCGACCGTCTCCCGCGCCGTGCGCCGCAGCAGCCGCTGCTCGTCGTCGAGTTCGAACTCCACGCCCAGCCTCCCTCCGTACGCGCCGTGCGAGAATAACATTCTCACTATCGGGAAGTAAGAGTCTTGTTTCTGAGACAGCGCAATTCGGTAGGGGGAGTGCCCTCTCTTTTCACATGAGTGGAGTACCGTTCTTCCATGAGTGCCGTCCCCGCAGATCCGGTCGAGACACCCGAGCCCGCCTGGCGGCAGCGTGCCGTCGAGCGCTCCACGCGCGCCGCGAAGCTGCGCGCGGAGCAACGCGTCCAGCGCTTCCTGGACGCCGCGCAGGAGCTGATCGCCGACAAGGGCACCACCGACTTCACCGTGCAGGAGGTCGTGGAGCGTTCCCGCCAGTCGCTGCGCAGCTTCTACCAGCACTTCGACGGCAAGCACGAGTTGCTGCTCGCGCTCTTCGAGGACGCCCTGTCCCGGTCCGCCGCGCAGATCCGGGAGTCCTCGGCGGCCGGACGTGACCCGCTGGAGAAGCTGAGGATCGCGGTCGACCTGCTCTACCACTCCTCCGAGCCGCGCGCCGGTGCGCAGTCCCCGCTGTTCACCGACTTCGCCATCCAGCTCCTGGTCAGCCACCCCGACCAGGTGGCCAGTGCCCATCTGCCGCTGCTCGGCTTCTTCACCGAGCTGGTGGAGGACGCCGTGGCGGCGGGCCAGGCCGTCTCCCCCAAGCCGCGCCGCACCGCCTCCCTGATCATGCAGACGGCGATGTTCACCGCCCGGGCGCCCTCGGCACCGGTCGGCGCGCATCCGTCGCCGATCTCGGCCGAGGAGGTGTGGGCGTTCTGCCTGGGCGGGATCACGGGCGGGGCGGTCACGGACACCCCCGCCGCGGAGGAGGAGCCCGAGAGCGAGCCCGAGGCGACCGCGGCAGCTCCCGAGCCCGCCGCGAAGGCTCCCGCCAAGAAGGCGGCCGGTCCCCGCCGGACGACGGCCCGCACCACGGCCCCCAAGTCGCCCGCCGCCAAGTCCTCGGCCAGGGCGTCCCGCAGCAAGGCCTGACCCCACCGACAGCAGGAGGAGGCCGTCCCGTACGCGTCACGGGGCGGCCTCCTCACGGACGTCTCACGCCCCCAACGAGTCCAGCACCCGCCGCGACCCCTGCACCGCCGTCCGCTGCATCAGGTCCAGTACGCCCCTGAGGCCCGCCATCTCCGAGCCGCCTCCCGCCCGGCCGGGCCCCCCGTGCCGCAGCGCGGGCAGCGGTGAACCGTGGCCGGTGGTCTGCCCCATGGTGAGCGAGTCGAGCAGATGCAGCCGACCGTGCCAGGCGGCGGTCTCGGTGACGAGACCGGTCGTCCACGGAACGTCGTCGCTCACCGCGGGCGCGGCGAGGCTGCCGCGCCCGCGCACCAGCAGCTCCGCCGCGTGCGCGGTGTCCCGGTACGCCAGCACGGTCGCCGCCGGTCCGAACGGCTCGACCTCGTGCGGCGCGGCGGCCTCCGGGTCGGCGGAGACGAGGAGGGTGTCGAGGAAGGCGCCCCGCTCCGGGTCGGCGTCGACCACGCGCACCTTCTCCGGGTCGCCGTGCACGAACCGCCCCGACTCGGCGATCCGGCGCACGGCCCGCCGTACGTCCTCGCGCTGGGCGAGGCTGACGACCGCGCCCATCCGAACGCCCTCGGCGGCGGGGTTGCCGACGGTCACCCCGGCCAGCTCGGCGGCGATCGCGTCGAGGGCGGCGGCCTCCTGCTCGCGGGGGACGAGGACCCGGCGGATCGCGGTGCACTTCTGGCCCGCCTTGACCGTCATCTCGGTCACCACCTCCCGCACGAACGCGTCGAACAGCGGCGATCCGGGCGCGACGTCGGGGGCCAGGACGATCGCGTTGACGGAGTCCGCCTCGGCGTTGAAGCGGACCGAGCGGGACACCAGCGCGGGATGGACCCGCAGGGTCCCGGCGGTGGCCGCGGAGCCGGTGAAGGACAGGACGTCCTGCTCGCCGAGGAGTTCGAGGGCGGGCCGGACCGAGCCGACGGTCAACTGCAGCGCCCCGGGCGGCAGTACGCCGGCCTCCGTCACGATCCGTACCAGGTGCTCGGTGAGGTACGCCGTCGGGGTGGCCGGCTTCACCACGCTCGGCATGCCCGAAAGCACGGCCTGCGCCAGTTTCTCCAGCGGGGCCCAGACGGGAAGTTGAAGGCGTTCACCTGGAGCATCAGCCCCGGGGAGGGGGAGACGAGGTGGAAGCCGAGGAAGTCCTCACCGCGGGCGAGACGTTCGGCGGGGCCCTCGACCAGGTGCGGTGCGTCCGGGAGTCCGGCGCGGGCCCGGGCGGCGTAGTCGCGCAGGACGCGGATGCCGCCGTCGACGTCGTAGCGGGCGTCGTTCGGGGTGGCTCCGGCGCGCGCGGAGAGGGCGTAGAGCTCCTCGCGGCGGGCGCGCACGGCATCGGCGACCGCGTCCAGCAGACCGGCCCGCCGATGAAACGTCAGGGCCCGCAGCGCGGGGCCGCCCACGCGGCGCGCGTGGCAGAACGCCCCGGCGAGGTCGAGGCCGGCGGAGGAGACACGGCACACCAGGTCCCCGGTGACCGCGTCGTGCACGTCGGTCGCGGACCCGTCCGCGACGGTGGGGGTGACCCAGGTGTCCTGCAGATGGCTCTGGAGCATGGGATGCGGCCCGCTTTCTTCGAGAACGCCGGACTGTCTTCGAGTACGTCGGAGGGGAGGGCGTGCCTTATGGCACCGGGTGGTGGCCCCAGATGTCGGCGGTGTAGACGCGGCTGACCCAGGTGCTCTCGTCGACCTGCACGCCGCCCGCGCCGATCTCGATGCCGAAGCCGGCCGGGGAGGTCATGCAGAAGGAGAACATCCCGTCGTTGGCGTGCTTGCCGAGCGTGGCCATGAGTTCGACGCCGTGCTCGCGGGTGCGGTCGTGGGCGCGGCCGACCTCCTCCGGGCTGGAGACCTCGCACAGGATGTGGTGGGTGCCCTCGTTCCGGTACGACCGGATGAAGGCGATGCTGTGGTGCCTCGGATTGCAGCCGAGGAAGTAGAAGGTGCCCCAGGGGTAGTCGGCGGTGTCGCTGAGCCGGAAGCCCAGGACGTCGCAGTAGAAGTCCACCGCCTCCTGCACGTGCGGCGTCTTCATCACCACATGCCCGAGGCCCTGGTCACCGGTCACGAAGTCGACGCCGAGCGGCGACACGAACTGGGTGGGTGCCAGGCGGCGGCCGCAGAAGAGTTCCGTGCGGATGCCGAGCGGGCCGGCGAAGTGCACCATCCGGGCCACCTGGCGGTCCCGGCACTCCTCGTCGGTGCCGACGCGGACCTCGACGCCGGCCTCCTTGAGCCGCACGGTCATCTCGTCGATCGCGTTCGGGTCGCGGACCTCCCAGCCGATGACCGTCACCCCGCCCGTCTCCGCCTCGGTCAGCCACATGCGGAACGGGTGCTGGTCCATGCGCAGACGGTGGGACGCGAACCCGCCGGGCTCTCCCGGCTCCACCGCGAGGCCTATCACTGTGCGGGCGTATTCCGCCCATGCTGTCGGGTCGGGGGCGCCGATTGCCCACGTACCCAAGGCTCTGGATCGTCATGACGAAGAAGGCATTGGCATTTGTCAGACCCTTGACGGTCAAGGGTCGTACGAATACGTTGGCGCCATCGAGCCGAGGAGGTCCGACGATGCCGGGAGAAGCGCCCGAGAAGGCCCGCCTGCAGCCCGTCGACGAGAGCGCGCTGCACGAGAGGACGCTGGCGTCGCTGGCGCCGTATCGCGACGAGGACGGCCGGATCTACACGATCTGGGCGACCCTCGCGCACCACGAGGACGCGCTGCGCCGCTTCCTCGTCTTCGGCAACCACGTGCTGGGGAAGAACACCCTGCCGCTGCCGTCCCGGGAGCTGATGATCCTCAGGATCGCCGCCCGTGCGCGGGCCGCGTACGAGTGGGACCAGCACGTACGGATCGCCCGCCGCGCCGGGCTCGCCGACGGGACGATCCTGGCCGCCGCGCAGGGCGACTGGGACGGGCTGGACGAGCTCGACCGGGTGCTGCTCACCGCCACGGACTCGCTCCTCGACCGCCAGGGCGTGGACGACGGGCTGTGGGCCCGGCTGACCGCGCACCTCGGCACCGAGCAGGTCATCGACGTCCTCTAAAAGAAGCCGTATGAAGCTCGCCAACCTCGCGGGCCGCCCGGTCGTCGTCCGCGACGACCTCGCCCTCGACATCGCGGACGCCGGCAAGGGAGCGTTCGAGCCGCGCCTGGAGGTGCTCTGCGACCTCGCCCGCCACGACGAGCTGCGGGCGCTCGCCGAGTCCGCCGACGACAGCGCCTGGAAGCCGTTCGAGCCGCGCGACCTGGGGCGGGTGGCCAAGCCGTACAAGGCGATCGGGGTCGCCCTGAACTACCGGGCGCACGCCGAGGAGTCCAGCCTCCCGGTCCCGGACGAGCCGTCGGTCTTCGCGAAGTTCGCCTCGTCGGTCGTCGGCCCGTACGACGCCATCGTGGTCGAGCCGCAGTACGACAAGGTGGACTACGAGGCCGAGCTGGTCGTGGTCATGGGGCGGACCGGCAAGAACATCCCCGAGGGCGAGGCGTGGTCGTACGTCGCCGGTGTCACCGCCGGTCAGGACGTCTCCGACCGCAAGGAGCAGTGGCGCAAGCCGATCAACCAGTTCACGCTGCCGAAGTCGTACGACACCTTCAGCCCGATCGGCCCGTACCTGGTGACGCCGGACGAGTTCGCCGACCCCGACGACATCGAGGTGGCGGGCTGGGTCGACGACCTGGAGGTGCAGCGGGGCCGGACCTCGGACCTCATCTTCAGCGTGCCCGAGCTGATCGCCTGGCTGTCGAGGCGGGTGACGTTCGAGCCCGGCGACCTGATCTTCACGGGCACCCCGGCCGGCTGCGGCGTCCGCCGCACTCCTCGCCTCTACCTCACCGAGGGTAAGGTCCTGCGGACCCAGGTCACCGGCGTCGGCACCATGGTCAACCCGGTCGTCGCCGGCTGATCCCAGCCGGCCGACCGCAGCCGGTCGACTCCAACGGAAGGGCGGGAGATCGTGACGGACACCGTGGGCGAGCCGGGCATCGCCGGCGCCAGCCGGACCCGGGAGTTCTCGGAGCTCCTGCGCCACCACCATCGTGAGCTGGGCACCACCGAGCCGCGGGATCTCGACGCGATCGAGATGGTCACCGACCTCACCCGGCTCGAGGCCCGGCTGACCAAGGACTTCGAGAAGCACGTCCACCGGCCGCTCGGCCTGACCTGGGCGGGCTTTCGGATCCTGAACGCGCTGTGGGTGTACGGCCCGCTAGCCCAGCAGGACATCGGGCGGGTCTCCGGCTCCACCCGGGCCTCCATCTCCAGCGCGCTCGCGACCCTGGAGAACCGCGGCCTGGTGGCCCGTGAACGGGTCGAGAGCGACCGTCGTCAGCTGACGGTGGAGCTGACCCCCGAGGGCCGCGAGACCCTGCGCCTGGCCATCGAGGCCCAGACACGGCGCGAGCGCGCCTGGACCGGCGTCCTGCGCGACGACCAGCTCAGTGAGCTGGTGCATCTGCTGCGTACGCTGGTCAACCAGGAGACACCGCCCGCGGAGTGAGCGGCCTCCGGGAAACCGGCCCACCGTCACAGGTGTTTTTTCATCAAGCCTCTAACGGTCAAGCATCTAACAGTAGGTTGGTTTCTCAAGGGAGAGAATCATGGTCCGTCGTGTCGTCACCGGTGTCGGCTCCAGCGGCAAGCCCGTCATCGTCAGCGACGGGGAGCCGCCCGTCACGCGTCAGTACACCCACACTCCCGGCTTCGGTCGCTCCCTGGTGTGGAACACGACGGCACCCGCCGCCCCGTCCGACGATCCGACGGCGTCTCTCACGTCCTATGTCCCGGCCCGCGGCGAGACCATCGCGCTGACCGTCACCTTCCCGCCGGCCACTGTCTACGCCGACCCGGCGTGGGACCCCGCGGCGGCCGGCGCCGAGCAGTTGGAGGCCACCCCCGGCCTCGCCGAGCTCTTCGAGCCCGACAACCCGGGCATGCACACCATCCCCACCGTCGACTACGGCGTCGTCCTCAGCGGCGAAGTCGTCCTGGACTTCGACGGCGGCGAGACCGCGGTCCTCAGGCCGGGTGACCTCGTCGTGCAGAACGGCACCCGGCACGCCTGGCGCAACACCACCGCCGAGCCCGCCACGGTGTTCTTCGTCCTGATCGGCGCGGGCGGCACCTCGTGAGCGCGCCGGCGACGGCCGCGCCCGGCGCCCCGGTCGTCGAGCTCGACCTCGACGACCTGCGCCGCGACCCCTACCCCGCCTACGCCGAGCTGCGCCGCACCGCCCCGCTCGCCTGGGTCCCCTCGGTCGGCCGGTATCTGCTCACCCGCTACGAGGACATCGTCCGCTACGAGGACATCGTCCACGCGGAGAAGCTGCCCGAGGTGTTCTCCTCCCGCGAGGACGGCTCGCTGCTGCTGCGCACGGTCGGCCCGAACATGCTCCGCGAGGACGACCCGCACCACCGCCGGCTGCGCTCCGCCGCCGAGCCGCCCACCCGCCCCCGCCAGGTCCGCGACCTGTGGGCCGGCGCCTTCGAGAAGACCGCGCACGACCTGCTCGACCGGATCGCCGGCCGCGGCGAGGCCGACCTGATCGCCGACTTCGCCGAACCGCTCGCCGCCGCCAACCTGGCGCTCGTGCTGGGCCTGCGCACCGCGAGCGCCGAGGACGTCTCCGACTGGTCGCGGGCGATGATGGCCGCCAACGGCAACTACGCCGACGACCCCGACGTCTGGCTGCGCGCCGAGCGGGCCACCCGCGCCATCGAGGACACGGTCGCCGAGGCCGCCCGCCGTGAGCCCGACGGCTCGGTGATCTCCTCCATGGTCCACGCCGACGGCCCGGTGGAACTGCCCGAGATCCAGAACAACGTCAAGGTGATCATCGGCGGCGGTGTCAACGAGCCGCGGGACGTCTTCGGGGTCGGCGCCTGGGCGCTGCTGAACCGCCCCGAGGTGCTGGACCGGGTGCTCGCCGACCCGGCCGCGTGGAGGCGGGTCTTCGAGGAGACCGCCCGCTGGGTCTCGCCGATCGGCATGTACCCGCGCCGGCTCACCCAGGAGTACGAGATCGCCGGGGTGACCCTCCCGGCCGGCAGCCGCGTCACCCTGGTCATCGCCTCGGGGAACCGGGACGAGTCGGTGTTCGAGCGGGCCGGGGAGTTCGACCCCGACCGTCCGCACCGCCCGCATCTCGAACCCAGCTAGAAGCCGAGAAGTTCGTCACCGGGTTGCTGGGCAAGGAGGTGATCCGCGCCCAGGACCGGGCCGGCTTCGTGGTCAACGCCCTCCTGGTGCCGTACCTCCTCTCCGCGATCCGGATGCTGGAGTCCGGCCACGCCTCGGCGGACGACATCGACACGGGCATGGTCTGGGCTGCGCCCACCCCATGGGCCCCCTGAGCCTGGCCGACCTGATCGGCCTGGACACCCTCACCGCCATCGCGGAGGCGATGTACGCGGACTTCAAGGACTCGCTGCACGCCCCGCCACCCCTGCTGCTACGGATGGTCGAGGCGGGCCTGCTGGGTCGCAAGTCGGGCAGAGGGTTCCATGAATACGCCGGGAACACCTGAGGGGCGCGGGGCCCTGACATATGCGGCTCCGCCGCGTGGGCGCGACCAGCCCCCACGGCGCCGCACGTACTCACGCATGGGACTTGGCAGACGAGGCGAACGCATCGGCACCGTCCAGATCGAAATCACCATGATCACTGCCAAGCCCCTGCGCGACCAGCGCGGCCGCCGCACTCCCCAGCACCGCCGCGTCACTCGGCGTACGTCCCAGCCCGATCCCCCGCAGATACCCCGCCGAGAACGCGTCCCCGCACCCGGTGGTGTCGACGACGTCGACGACGAACGCCGGCACCGGCTCCGCCCCGTCCGCACTCACCACCAGCGCCCCGTCTCCACCCCGCGTCACAGCGACGACGCCCACCCCGGCGGCCAGCAACTTCCGCGCACCGGTCAGCAGATCGTCCTCGCCGGTGAAGCCGAGGACCTGGTCCTCGTTGGGCAGGAAGTGGTCGACGTGGGGAAGCGCCGCCTCGATCTGCTCGAAGCTGCCGAGCACCCCCGGCGCGAGCAGGTCGACGGAGGTGACGACCCCGTGCTCCTTCGCGTACGACAGGATCCGCGTCGCGGTGTCGACACCGATCAACTCGGGCCCGCCGAGGTGCAGATGGGTGGCCTCGGCGAGGGCGTCCCAGGGCACGTCGTCCAGGCCGTAGGTGATGTTCGCGCCGAGCAGGTGCAGCGAGGGCCGGTCACCGTTGGGGCGGATGGGCAGGACGCTGGCGGAGGTCGCGGTGTCCGTGCGGCGGACGAGGAACTCGGTGTCGATTCCCGCCCTGTTCAGCAGCTGCACGAGCATGTCACCGCTGGGATCGGAGCCCACGGCGCCGGCGCTGTACACCTGCGCGCCCAGCTTGGCGAGGGTGAGGGCGGTGCCGCCGGCCGTTCCCGCGGCGGTCATCCGGATGTCCTCGACCAGGGTCGCGCCCTGCCCCTCGGGTATCGCCTCCACCGGCCGGACCAGGACGTCCAGGACGTGCACGCCCATCGTGAAGACCTTCATCTGCTCCCCCTGTTGTCCTCTTGCGCGGGTGGTACGGGACGGGTGGTTCCGTAGTTGCGGGCGATCGCGGCCTCGATCACCGCGAGTTGCTGCTGTTCGTCCAGGAAGCGGGGGGTGCCCATGGAGGCCGCGCGCTGGTAGACGCCGCAGGCCCATTCGAGGAGCAGGGCGTGTTCGACGGCCTGGTCGAGGGTGACCGCGTGGGTGACCGCGCCGTGGTTCGCCATGAGGGCGGCGCTGCGCCCGTCGAGGGCGGTGAGCACCGACTCGGCGAGCTCCGGGGTGCCGAAGGTGGCGTACGGCGCGACCCGGACCGTACCGCCGACGGCGAGCAACTGGTAGTGGATGCAGGGGAGTTCGTCGAGCACGCAGGACACGGCGGTGGCGTGGGGCGCGTGGGTGTGGACGACGGCTCCGGTGCCGTAGCGGCGGTAGACGCCGAGGTGAAGCTCCAGTTCCGAGGTGGGCTCGTAGGTCCCCTCGACGAGCTTGCCGTCGAGGTCGACCACGGTCACCTGGTCCGGGGTCAGTGCGGCGAGGACCGCTCCGGTCGCGGTGATGGCGACCCGGTCGTCGACGCGGACGCTCACGTTGCCTGCCGTGCCGATGAGGAGGCCCTCGGCCCCGAGGCGCCGGCAGGCGTCCGCGACGGCGGCCCGCTCCTGGCTCAGCGCCGAGCTTGAGGCGGTCATGGGCGCGAAGGTAGCGTAAACATGAAACAAAGTCACGTTCACGTTCGGAGACGGTTCTTGAACACTCCTCTGCGCCGCACCCCTCGTCAGGCGCGCAGCAAGGCCCGTCTGGCACTGGTCCTGCGGGCCGCCGAGCGCATCCTGGTCGAGGAGGGCGTGGAGGCGCTGACGACGACCCGGGTCGCGGCCGAGGCGCAGGTCTCCGTGGGCTCGCTGTACCAGTACCTCCCAGACCGCGGCGCGATCATCGACGCCCTGGCGGCGGGGTACTTCGCCCGCCTGGAAGCCGTGATGGACGATCTCGTCGGGGCCGCGGCCGTGGAGCGGTGGGAGGATCCGGTCGGGGTGCTGATCGACGCGTACGCGGGGATCTACCGTACGGAGCACGGTTTCCGGGCCCTGTGGTTCGGCAGCGGGCTGACCGAGCGGACCCGGGCGGCGGACCGTGAGCACAAGCGGCGGATGGCCGACGGGATCCGCCGGGTGCTGCTCGCGCTGGACGTCGTGCGCGACGACGAGCCGCTCGCCCGCGCCTGCCATGCCGCCGTCCTCGCGGCCGACGCGCTCGCACAGGAAGCCTTCCGCCGGGACGCGGACGGTGACGCGACCCTGCTCGACGAGGCGAAGGTGATGCTGCGCGGCTATCTGACGGACGTCGTGGGCCGCTACTGAGCCCCGCCCCACCCACAAAGGGAACAGAGCCTCGAAACACCGACGGATCGGCTTCACCGTCGGGACGACAGGATTTGAACCTGCGACCCCTTGACCCCCAGTTGCGGAGCCCCTGAGCGGCGTGCGACGGGTCGTTCTTCGAGGTCAGTGTTGAGCGTACTCGGCCGAGTAAAGGAGTCTTTGAACTCAGGCCTCCGCCGGACTGCCTCGTCGCCTCACGCACCGCCTTCCTCTGATCGATGAGAGCTGCTACAAGCTCTGGCGCTTCCATCGTCGCGCTTCAGCTGGGAGCGGGCAAGTGAATGCATGTGCGCCTCGGCGCTCGGGCGGTGACGCTGTCCAGTTAGAGTGTGCGGTTCATCATCCGCAGCTTATTGAGGAGTTGACGGCGCTTCAGGCACGGACGAATGGCGAGTGTCTGTGCGTACGGCCTCGGGACGCTGGAGACTTGTCCTGCGTCCGTCTCGAACCGTACGGCCCCTGCGCCAGATCCTCTTGACGGCTGTTCTGCATCAGGCCAACCGAGCCCGCACCATCGACACTCGCTTTCCGGCGCGGGATCGGCCTGTTGCCACGCCCGGCTCTGTGACCGGCACAAGTTCAGCCCCGCGCATGCTGCGCCCCGCCGTCGGAGAAGGAAACGGGAAACAGCATCGATCGCCTTGTCCGCCCGGGAGGCGCTGCCGCACTCTTTCGTGCAGCACCAACCCGGCCTGGGTGGATGGGCTTTGGAGGTTTCCGTGCCACAGTCGTCCACCGAGTTCGGCGAGGAGCTGAGGAAGCGGCGTCTGGAGGCCGGGCTGAGCCTCACGGCCTTGTCCGGTGCCGTGCATTACAGCAAGGCGCAGTTGAGCAAAGTCGAGCGGGGAATCAAGGCACCGAGCCGTGATCTCGTTCGGCTGTGCGACGCCGCCCTTGGTGCCGACGGAGCGCTGATTGCCTTGGCCGCCGAGGCTGCTCCTGACGTACCTACTGAACCAGCACCCGGCCACATCGACGAGGAGGACTGGATCATGCAGTTGTCGCCGGATGGCCCAAACAGGTTCCAGTCCCTGGGGCGGCGAGAGGTCGTGAGCGCTGGCGTCGCATCAATGATGACGTGGCGATCTGACGGATCCGGCCCGGTCTCCCCGGCATCGGGTGCCGGCATGCTGGAAGCCTCCAGCTCGCTGTTCACGCACTACCGGCGACTCGGCCAGGCGGTGGAACCCGGCCTGCTCCTGCCCGTCCTGATCGCGCAGACGCACACTCTTCGGGAACTGTCCGCTCAGACAGACGCCGGCACCCGCCAGCGGTTGCTGGCCCTCGGCTCCCGGTACGCCGAGTATGTCGGCTGGCTGGTGCAGGAAACCGGGGACGACCATGCGGCACTGTGGTGGACGCAGCGCGCGGTCGACCTGGCAGCAGCCGGCGATGACCAGGCACTGGCCGGCTACGCGCTGGTCCGAAGGGCCTTGGTCTCCTTGTACCGCGACGACGCCCAACAGACCATCAGCCTGGCCCGCCGCGCGCAGAGCGGCCGACTGCCACCACGGATCCGGGGGCTGGCCGCACAACGCGAAGCCCAAGGGCACGCACTCGCGGGTGACCTCAATTCCTGTCTGCGTGCCCTGGAGCGCGCTCGTACACTCCTCGCCCGCGAGGACGACAGCTCCGACGGGCCGGTGATTGGCACAATGCACCTTCCCGACCCGGTCGGCATGGTGACCGGCTGGTGCCTCGTCGATCTCGGCCGGCCTCGGGAAGCGAGCGAGGAACTCGACCGCCAACTCGCCCTGGTCAGCCAGGACGCGGTTCGCACCCAGGTGCGATACGGCGTGCGCCGTGCGCTCGCCTATGCGTCCGCCGGCGAGCTCGACCAGGCGTGTGCGCTGACGGCACCACTGCTCGACGACGTGGTGGCAGTGCGCTCAGCGACAGTCACAACCGATCTACGGCGTCTTGCCCGGGTCCTGGCTCGCCATGCGAACCACCCTTCCGTACGTGAGCTCGGGCCGCGGCTCGGCACGTTATCGCGCTCGTCCACTTCCTGAGGGGGACATCACCGTGAAAGAGGTCTTCATCAACTACCGCACAGGCGACGGGGAAAAGACCGCCGCTCTGATCGACCAGGAGCTGTCGCGTCGCTTCGGCCCGCAGCACATCTTCCGTGCGTCGAGGTCCATCGCGCCCGGCGAGGCCTACCCCGACTCCCTGTTGGCCGCGCTGCGACGCAGTTGCCTGCTTCTGGCCGTGGTCGGGCCGGACTGGACGAACTTCCGTACACGGCTGCACGACCCGGAGGACTGGGTGCGCAGGGAGATCGAGGAGGCGTTCAGCTGTGAGCTTCCGGTTGTTCCCATTCTGGACGGACGGAAGACGAACCGGCTGAGCACGGCCGATCTGCCGTCCGAGCTGGCGCGGCTCGCCGACCTGCAATCCATTCCGTTCGACACCCATGACACCGAGAGCGGTATCAAACGCATCGGCGATCTGGTCGCCGAGATGGTTCCCGGGCTCGACGACCTGTCCCGAGCCGACGTGACGTCGCCCGTGTCGGACACCGTGACCAACTCGATCACAGACGTGAGCGGAACGGCGGTACAGAGCCGTGACTTCACCGGAGACGTTGGCGGCACCGTTGTGAAGGGCGCTCAAGGCCCTATCCACACGGGCAACGGCAGCATCTACCAGAACTCCCGTCACGTGTCTGGCGACCGGCACTTCTCGGGGAACGGGATGACGTACTTCGAGGGCGACAACCACGGCAACGTCCAGCATCGGTTCGGTGAGCCGGATCGGCGCGAGGACGATGGCCGGTGAACCAGCAGGGCACTACACGAGTCGAGAACCCACACGGCTTCATACACACCGGTGCCGGCAACATCTACGTCAACGGCGGCGCACACCTCCAGGACTCGGACAAGCCAGCCTTCCGACGCGTCGCCGAAGACCAACTCCGCCGGTTGCGACGCGTGTTGGTCGACCCGCCCGGCATGGGCAAGGCCCGCGCGATGCTCGCCGACACCGGCACCGTCATCCTGGACGGTGATCCCGGCAGCGGCCGTACCTCTGCGGCCCGCGTACTACTGCGGGACTGCCGCCGGGACAGTGGCGTCTTCCACGAACTTCTGCCCGGCGAGGAGGACGAACTGGCCCTCCATGACCCTGCGCTGGTCGGAACCGGCGATCAGTTGCTGCTGGATCTGTCGGGCGCCGACGACCGCCAGTGGTCCGCGGCACGGGCCGACCTTCCTGCGCTCCGCAAGTCCGTACACGAACAGCACTCACATCTTGTCGTCGTCATGCCGCACGACGGCATCCTCGATCCCGATCTCCAGTACTACCGGGTCGGTATCGGGCGGCCTCCAGGCCTGCAGGTTCTCAGACGGCACCTCCGTATACACGGCATGCCGTACGAGCAGTACATGCGGTCCGACGTCACCGTCGACGAGTTCGTGGGCGTGGAAAGACCGATGCGGGAGATCGCGGACTTCGCCGACCTGGTGCGCCGTGCCCGCGAGACCGCCCGGCCGGACGAAGAATTCGCACAATGGTGCACGACAGCCAAGACAGCACGCAACGACCGGCGGAAGGAAGTCGCCACACGCGTCGCCGCATTGCGCGAGGATCCTCAGCGGGCGCTGCTGATCACCGTCTCCATGCTCCACGGGGCACACGCCGATGTCATCCACCGCGCGGCCCAGCTCCTGCTGCGCACTCTCGCTTCCCCATCGGACGGGCTCCCGCTGCTCCAGCACAAGGACCTCGCCGAGCGGCTCACGGAGATCTCAGCCGCTACCGGGCCGCACGGACACGTGCGCTTCACAGACCTGGACTACGACTCGGCCGTCCGCGCACATTTCTGGGACCACATGCCCGACCTGCGGCCCCACCTCGGCACATGGGCCGCAAGCATCGTGGACCTGAACGACCCGCACGTCACCCCCACCGTTCGTGACGATCTAGTGACGCGTCTGGCCGGCCAGTACCTACGAACCAGGCGCGGAGACAGCCTGGCGTCTCTCGCCGAACGTTGGAGCATCGAGGCGACCAGCAGAGCGCGGCTGGAAGCCGCTGTCCATGCGCTCGCCTGCGGCCTTGAAGATCCGGCCCACGGCAGGGAGTTCCGCGAACGTATCTATCAATGGTGTGCTCACCGTCGCCTCCGGGGCGAGTTCGCCCAGGTACTCGTCCGGATCTGCGCCGATGCCCTCGCGGCCAGCCATCCGGATCAGGCTCTGCTCAGGCTGTACTACCTGGCCCGGCGCGAGCGCGACCCGGCGCCTGCGCTGCAGGCGTTGGACGACCTGGTGGCCGGCAGCCGGCGGCTGCGCCGAAGGCTCCTCGACCGCCTCGCGCGATACAGCCCCTCCCCGCCCGACCTCAGCATCTTCCTGCGAGTCTGCGATCCGGTGCCGCTGACGGATTCCTCCGAAACCTCACGCGCGCTGGTGGAGGAGAGAGAAGTACAGCGCTCCTTGACCACCTGCTGGCATGCGGTACTGGCCGGGCTGCCGCGGGCGACGTGGCAGCCGCACGCGGCACGTTGGCTCCACCGGGCGGCCGACGGCATCGGGCGCCGTGGTGAGCTTCTGCTCGACCTCCTCGTCAGCGCGGCCGAGCGATGCGGGGAACGACGGGGTGAGGCCTTCGCCGCGCTGTACGCAAGCGCCCGAGAAGCCGAGCGCACTGCCCCGGGAGGTCTCAAGCGCTCCGCCGAGACCACCGAACTGCTACTCCACAAGATCAATGTGGCCCAGGGCCTCGGCCCAGCCACCCCTCCGCCGTCAGCCAGGGGGACTCAACCGTGACGACCGCACGAAAGACGACAACCCTCTTCCTCACCGTCTTATGCGGCCTGCTGCTGACCATCGTCGGTCTGACCCACCGGTGGCCCATGTGGACATGGCCGACGCTGGCCGCGCTCCTCCTCGTCCTCCCCGCAGCGGCCTTCCGCATCGCTTCACGCCGCCGGGGCTCCATCCCGGTCAGCTTCGAAGAACAACGCACGGCGACCCCCGTAGAACGCACAGAGTGCCACGTCAGCCGAGTGGCACTGCCCAGCCACTGGGACGACTACAACTTTGTGTTCTCGGCGACCGTACGCTGGTATCTCCTCGACTCACCCGGAACCGGCCCCGTCCTCAATCCGGCAGGACTCGCCGTCGAAACGGTCCTGAACCGTGCCCGCGCCGTCACCGAGAGACGGGAACCGGGCCGAGTCTCACTCGTACAGCATGAACTCAGCGGTGTCCTCAGTCGTATGTGCCCGGACCCCACCGGGCATCTACAGGCGATGGCGGAAGACATCAGCCTCACCTTGCTGGAACAGGACCAAGAGCGCTTGGACAAACTCGCCGACGTGCGCAAGGACAAGGCAGTCTGGGAACACCAACGCAAGTACGAGCAGAGCAAGCGCCAGTACCTGGGCGAGGACGTACTCAAGGACACCGGCAGCGCTGTGGTCTGGTGGCTCGCCAAGAACGACGAGCACGTGGAAAAGACGGTGGCGGATCTGGCCCTGCTCGCGCAGCTCACGTCCGCAGCCAATGACACGGACATCCCCGAGCGCCTTCAGAACCTCCTCTCGCAGCAGCCCAGCGAGGGAATCGCTCCGGAAATCGTGGAGGCGGAACCGGCTCCCGCGTCACAGGAACGGACGGCCACGGATCATCTCTCGGGCTTCTTCGACGCCATGGGCTTCACGGAGGGAGACGACCGGCGGGCGATGCTGGCCAAACAGGTCTCCGACATCATCACGCAGCAGAACCGACACGAGACAGCCGAGGCCCTACGACGCCGGTTCGATCCGCCGACGGCCTTCACGTCGGACAACGGTGAGGAGCCGAATTCCTCTGCCGACGCGCCCGATGAACCATCCGCATCCCCCATCTAGGAGAAGACGATGGACAGTGAGCTGGCCGCTCTTGCAGCGTCGGGAGCAACCACACTGGTTTCCCTCATGGTCACCGACTCCTGGACACATGCCCGTGAACTTGTCGCACGGTTCTTGGCACGGATCGGTTCGGACGACATCACAATCGCCGACATGGCCGACGCGAGGACCCGGCTGCTCACCGCCGACGCTGCAGAAGACGAGCAGGCCATCAATGCCGTCACAGCGCAATGGCAGGTCCGCCTACAACAGCTCGTCGAAACCGAGTCGGTCACCAGCAGCGAACTGCGCCTCCTGCTGACCTCGTTGCAGCAGCTCGCCGCTACCTCAGTGAGGCATATTGGGACCGTGCACAACGACATCACCGGCGGCGTTCAGCACGGTCCCATCATCCAATCAGGCCGAATCACCGGGCTTACCTTCCACGCCCACCAACCCCCAGCCCCCGAACAAGGCTGAGTTGCGGGGCGCGCCGAACGGTCAGCGTCGCAAAGCACCCCTCGCATCTGTGGAACCCCTGACGCCACGCCAGAACACGCGTCATGGCACAACCTTCCTGCGGCCATGGCCTCCAGCAAGCCAGGCCATGACGGTTAACGCTGGGAAGAGCTCCAGCCTTCAGCATCGGCGCGACGTTCACCAGCATTCCGCTGCCGGGACCGGAGCTGGCCTGGCCTCGTGACGGACGCCCGCCCTTTGATCGGCGCAGGGGCGGGCGTCGTCGTGTCGGAGCGGGTCAGTCGGCGCAGAGGGTAAGGTCCACCGTGTCACCGGCCATGACGGTCTTCGGGGTGTGCGGGTTCACGGCGACCACCGAGCCCGGCTTGCAGGCCTTGACGGCCTTCTTGTCGACAGTGCCGAGCTTCGTCCGCGTCTTCGACAGGTACGCCTTGGCGCCCTGCAGATCCCAGCCCGTGAAGTCGATCGGGAGGGGCCGGCCGTCAGAGGCGGCATACAGCATGGTGGCGGCGTCACTCGATACGGTCGTGCTGCTCGCCGCGGGCCACACCCTGTGATTCGTGCCCCCCGGCCATCGAGGCCAGCGCGGTCCCCCCGCCCTCCACGATGAGGGCGGTGGCGACGGCAGTGATGCCGAGGGCTCGGCGGCGACGGGTGCGGCGCACGATACCCGGTGCGTCGAATGCGGGTACGTCGGTGGAGTCAACGTAGTTCGTCATGGCGTTCACCAGTTCCTACCCCTGCGCCGGCCACGGCCCCTAGATCTGCCCGCACCAGCCGCAAATTGCGAGCGCGATGTGCCGATGGTCGCGTTCGTGTCCGCCGTACTACCCCTGTCACCTCTTACGGGGCAGCCCACTCCTCCATGACCGAGGCAGTTTCTTCGATACAGACATCGACAATATCGGTGAAGGATTCAAAACTGTGCGACGGGAAGTAGATCGGCACGAGCCCGAAGAGCGGTTTCGTGACGTCCACCCGTGCCATATCGACACGCGAGTCTAGGTCGTAGTGCATAAGGGTGTTACGGAACGGCTTCGAGGCGGGGTCAGTAATCAACCTCGCCGCTGATGTGTCCGTGATCTTCTCAATGAGCGTCATGGACTTCGCTGTGAGCTCACCGGGTCGTTCGTCGTGAATCATGTTTAGGCTGCAAAGAACCTGATACACGGTCAAGAAGCGAATCTTGAATACCGTGTACTCCACCCTGCTGGCATCCGGGCTAAGGCTGGCCACCGAGTCAACGAAGTTCATCAGGCCTCGAAAAACCGTCAGAAGCCTGTTGATGTCTGGGGTGCCCTTTCCGTTGAAGACTCGCCGGTAGTATTTAGCTGCACGTACGTCATTGGGACGCTGACCGAAGAGGATTGGATCCAAGTAGCTCGCAAATGTCTTAGCACCCGAATCTGTTCTTGCCCCGAGAGTGCGAAAATAGCGCCCATACTCCTCGTAGATGGCTTGCAGCTTCGGTCCTGATCCTTCCTCTAGCAATACGTCAGGCTCGACACCCAGATGGAACGTGGCGGCGTGAGTTGTTGAGATGATCCTCCCGTCATAGCTGTAAAGCCCCAGGTCTGTTTCCAAGAAACGAGCGGCCTTGAGCCATGTGTTATTTAGAAACTTTTCGCTGTGTGCGGTGGAGATCTCCTCCCGGAAGTAAGCGAGCTGCCCGTCGATGCCTCGCCTGTTGTCTTCAAACAACTTCAAGCTATGCCGCGAACGCGCAACGATTGACTCAGCATCGCTCGACAGCAGCGAGGGCAGTGCCGGATCAATGATCTTGAGCTTTCGGTAGGATTCGTGCACAAAGAGCGAGAGGTAGGGTGCCATGCAAAACATGATCGTTGCACCGTGCTCAGCAGCTCTCGAATCGCTCAAATCGCGCGACATTCGCCCGACGTAGGTTGCATCGCTGTTCATGCCCTGCGCAATGACATCATCTCGAACGCTCACTATTTTCTTCCTCTCCTCATTGAAATAAGCTGGGTGGGCTTGGAGCATCCCACTCCGCGAACTATGTAGGCGGGAGTGTGTTTTGGGCGAGGCGGAAGCGGTGGCCTTCTGCCGTGTCACCGAAGTCGCGTTCGCCTCGATCTTTCGCGAGGGTCCGCCGACGGAGTCGGTGGACCCTTTTGCTTTCCGGAGCTGATGGTGGGCAGGCCAGCGGCCCGGTTGTCGCGTCGGGTGGGCGCCGGGTTCCACTGCCCGGGGCGGGTGATGTAGTCGTCGGAACGGTGGAAAGTTGCTGGTCAGCCGGGGGTGGGCAGGAGCGCGAGCCGTTCGAGGGCGGTGGTGATCTCGCCGGTCCAGGGCCAGTGCTGGGTGAGGCGGAGAATCCTGCGTCGGCCGGTGGTGACGAGCTGGGCGGCCGCGGAGAACAGGCGGAAGCGCAGGCGGCGGGGTTCCCAGAGGCGGGCCTTGCCGGTGAGGGCGAGCATGGGCATCCAGGCCAGGAGGTCGAGGGCGATCTGGACAATCTCGAGCCAGACCTTGTTCTGGGCTGTTGTGTGGAGGGGCAGGTTGCGCAGTCCGGTGGCCCGGGCGGCCCGGATCCGGTCCTCGGCCCGGGCCCGCAGCCGGTGACGGAGCTCGAGGGCGGCGATCGGCCGGTCAGGGGTGTTGGTCGCGAAGCATGTGATCCGCATGCCGTCCGCGTCCGTGATCCTCAACTGGGCGCCAGGATGGGGCCGTTCCTTTCGGACGATCAGTCGCATTCCCTTGGGCCAGCCATCCAGGAGCTTGCCGGTGAGCTCAGCGACCCAGGCCCCGTCACGGGCCTCACCGTCGGTCTCGACGGCCGGGGTCCAGGCTGAGGCGGGGACCTTCAGCACGTGTTCGTGGATCGCTTCGGTGACCGTCATGCCGACCGAGTAGGACAGCCATCGTCCTCGTCGCGCGAGCCAGGACACGAAGTCGTGGGTGCCGCCCGCGGAGTCGGTGCGGATCAGGGTCTGCCGCCCCCGCCGGTATCGCTTAGGCAGTTGAGCCAGGGCGAGTTGGGCGGTGGTGATGTGGTCGGCTGCCGTGTTGGAGCCCGCGTTTCCCGGCCGCAGGAGGGCGGCGACGGGCTCACCGGTTCCGCCCGGTCCGTGGTCGAGGAAGGCCGTCAGCGGGTGATGGCCGTAGGTCTTCTTCCAGGTCGCCGCCGCGTCCTCCTTGTCGGAGTGGGCGATCACGAGGACTCCGTCGAGATCGATGACGACCTGCCCGTCGGCGTCCGGGGCGTTCTTTCCGGCCAAGGACCAGGCATGGCAACGGACTTCGGACCGTGCGGACCGGATGGCCTGAAGGGCGTTCTCACCGGAGGCGGCGAGGGTGTCGATCAGGCGGGAGATGGTGGGGTCAGAGGCGACCGGGCCGAAGACGGCCGGCTCACACCGCAGCATCGCGACGTCCGCGAGGCAGTCCCCGCCCAGTGCGACCGCCAAGGCGACGTCCAGGAGGGCCTTGCCGGGATCGTGGACGGCCCGCGGCTTCCGCCACGGAGCCAGAGCCTGGGATATGGCCTGGTCAAGACCGGTCTTGCGGACCGTTTCGACGAGCAGGACCGACCCAGCCTGGGAGACGACCTGGCGGCCGTCGTCCTGGAAACGGACGCGGGGGTAGGACCCGATAGAGTGCTTCACCTGGGAAGTGCCTCCGGCGGTGGCAGGAACAAGGACCTCGACAATCCTCATTCTTGCTGGTCAGGGGCACTTTCTGCTTTCCTGACCACCTGCCGGACAGCCCGCTTCATGAAAGCGCGAGGTTCGTCATCGTCGCGGAAGCGCTTGTAGAACCACTCGGGTACTCGGGTGGTGTCCAGGCGCGTGCGGAGTACACCGTCCTGCACGTCCCGTGCGACGTTCCGTAGGCGGTGCCATTCGCCTTCGGGGACGGGTCCGGGGCGACCGTTGCGCAGCTCGGTGTTGACGACCTTGGTGAGTCGGTCGCGTTCGTCGGCCACTTTGCGTTGACCGGACCAGATCTCGTAGGCGATCTGGTAGGCCGCCAGGGACGGGACAAAGAAGCTGAGGAGGGTGTCGCCCAGAGTGGCGTCCGCGACCACCAGACCGGCGACGAGGCCGACGGCGGCCCACAGCATCGCGGTAGCGGCAATGAGGTGGCTGTAGCGGCGGCGGAGGCGGGCGTCCCAGGCGAGGTTCTGTTCCTGGGCGATGAACACGTCGTAGGGGTGGTGGACGTCGTGGGTGGGGTCGTACCAGCCGGCGGTGATGCGCTTGTCCTTCGCGGAGCCTCGGGGGAGCTTGCGCGCGAGACGGCGGACGTCGGGTTCGGGGATGGGATCGCCTGCAACGGTGGCACGCCACGGCAAGTGGAACAGAGTGATGTCGAACATCTCCTGAAGCAGGGCGCCCTGGCGGGCGGTGTTCCCGGCGAGGCCCTTGAGTAGGAAGGCAGATACGACGAACCAGAAGAACCCGACGATCGAGACGATGGTCCGGCCGTGGCCGATCAGCGTAATCAGGACGCCGGCAGCGGCGAGCGCGACGGCGGCTGTGACGCGCACGGCTTCGAGGAGTTGGCCGCGATGGTGGCTTGCCGACGCGGCGCGTTGCAGGAGCAGCATGTCGTCGTCGAGCTGCCGTTCGTGGATGGCCCGAGGTGGGATCCCGTGGACGCCATCGGGGTCGGTGGAGAAGTTCATGGCCTGGTCATCCGGTTTCCGAACAGCTTCTTCCACACGTCGTAGGCGGCGCGTTCCTGTTCCTCGTCTTCCAGGTCGACCGCCTTTTCCGCGATGGCGCGGGCCTGGTTGAGCGCGTTGGCAGCGGCGAGTTTCTGGGGCGCGTTCATGACGGCGTTGACGTCACCGCCTAGGCCGGCAGGGTCGGGCCACTCGTCGTCGATGCGTTCGGCGGCGGTGGCCAGGAACAGCACGATCTCGTCCTGGTAGCGCCCGATCGGCGGTTTCACCAGTGACTGGGCCATGACCTCCAAGAGGAAGGAGGGCGACACGGGCTCGCCGAGTTCGCGGTTGATGCCCTTGACCATCTTCACGAAGGGGACGTACTTGCCGTCGCAGTCGGCGTTCTTGGCGATGCTCAGCTCGTGGTGGCGCTTGGGGTTGGTCGCGATCCAGTCGCCTGCCGAGGGGTTGGGGATGTAGTAGCCGCCGTCGGCTCGCTTGAAGGCGGGGACTACGTCGATCGACATGACCTCGTCGTCGGGGCCGTAGGGGATGACGACGGCCATGCCGTCGCGGGCGACGGAGCTCCACTTCTGACGGAGCAGGGTCTCCAGGGCGTTGATCACTTGGATGGGCGCCTGATCGCGGAAGCTGGCCTGGGAGCCATCGGCGTCGAGGACCACGAAGATGTCGATGTCCTTGAGCTTCTTCGTCTTGGTGTCGCGCCGGTAGCTGCCGGTGAGGAAGTCGTCGGCAAGATCCCAGTGCGACCGGACGAAGTCGCGGATGGCCTCGTGCCGTGCCTTCGCCAGGTCCTGCTCGGTCTGGGTGATCTCCAGGTTGTGCTTGAGCTTGGTGAAGGCGTCGTCGATGTATCCCATAGCGGTGTGTCCCTGCTCGTGGTCTCAGGTGTGGTAGTACCGCATGCCGGTCGAGGCGTGCGGGGCGGAGCCGAGGGTGCCGAAGGTGATGCCGCGCAGGCCGTCGGTGCTCGCCCGATGGCCGGGGCCCCATCCCGGTTGCGGGGTACGGGGCCCGCTGAAGGTGCAGAACAGCCGGTAGGTGGTGCCCGCGGGCACCCGGTCGAACTTGGCCCGGAAGCGGGCGGCCCGGGCACGAGAGGCGGTGAACTCGGCGTTGCCGTCGCCGGAGGTGGTGTAGGACACCGGGAACTCGATCACCGGTGCCACGGCCCCCGAGGGCTGGTGGCACTCGAGGACGACCGTGTCGAGGGAGCCCTCCTCGATCCACGCCTTGATCGCGTTCTCGTTCTGCACCCAGTCGCGATGCAGCCGGTCCATGTTGATACCCAGGTCGGCGAGGATGTCGGTGATGGTGCCGAGGATGACGTCGGTCAGGTGCGTGGCGGTGTGGGTCCGGGTGTAGCTGTAGCTGTAGGTGTAGGTGGAGGTCATCGCTGGGTCACCGCCCGTCGCAGAGCCTCACGGTCGATCAGCGGACCGGAGTTGGCAGCCTTCGTCTCCGGAGCGAGCGGGACAGCGTCGGACAACCGGGCGTGACCGTTGGCGGCTGCCTTCACCTGCTCCTGGAGCGGGGCCGGGGACGGCAGGTGGATGGTGAAATCGTCGGCGCCCGCCGCGCCGGGGACGGGGTTGAGGTTTTCCTCCAACGTCAGCGCCGCCGTGCCGGACACCGTCGTGATCTCGCAGTGCATCTTGCCGGCCACCAGGGTGATCGGGTGCTGCCGCAGGTGCCCTGCCGCGATCAGCATCCGCCCGACTGCCTCGGCGGCCGACATCGCCTGCACCGCCTCGTCGCGGGACAGCGCGGAGGACTGCGCCACGGTGTCCGCCACGAGGTCCGAGATCACCGCCCAGGTTCCGCTGGCGCTGCGCATGGGAGAGGCCGCCACCTGCCTAGTACGCCGCACGGGACACCTCCGGCTCACCCGTCTCCGCGACGGCGTTGCGCACCGCGGCGGCCAGGTCGTCTTCGGTGAGGTTGCTGGGGTCCAGCACCGTGTCCAGTCGCTGAGCCAGGGCTTCGAAGACCACCTTTCGCGTACGGCGGCCGTCCAGCCCGTGAGCTGCCTCGGCGATGCGGTCCATCGCCTGGGAGCGCGCCAGCTCACCCAAGGCGGGGTACTTGTCGGCCAGCATCACCAGCGTGGAGGCCAGGATCTTCCGCAGCGCTTCCGGCTCGGGAAGCGGGATGAGGATGGCTGCGTCGGAGCGGGAGAGGAACGCCTCGTCCAGGGCGGTGGTGAAGTTGCTGGTCGCGACGAAGAACAGGTGCGGGTGCTGAGTGGCGTTGAGATCCAAGGCAGTGAGCACCGCGTCGGTGGCGCGGTGGACATCGGCCGGGTTGGCTGCCAGTGACGCCGCCGAGCGGGCGACCGCCATCGACTCGACCTCGTCGAGGATCACCACGGTCGGCACACCGTCCGACGCAAGACCTGGCACGTACTCGCCGAGCAGCTCGCTGACCCGCTGCTGCGACTGACCGTGCTCGGCGCTCATTAGCCCGTGCGGGTTGATCTCAATCCGCCGGACCGCGCCTCCGGGGACGTAGCGGGCGACCTGCGCCGGCAGACCCCGTGCCAGGGTGGTCTTGCCGGTACCGGGAGGGCCGTAGAGCGTGCACAAGCCGTGCAACGCCGTCACCGCGAACGGCAGGTCAGGCCGCACGAGCAGCGACAACACGGTCTGGTTGCGCAACCGCTCCTTGATCTCCTCCGGCACCACGATGGCGTCCCACAACGCGGCCTCCGCCGAGTCGGCGGTGATCACCTCGTCCGACAGCACGCACTCCTGGACTCTCGTCACCTCAGCTCCGTCCCCCCACACACCGTGGGTAACCTCAGATCCGAACATCATCTTCCGCATTTCGGGTAGAGTACACGACATGACGGAGATGCAACTCGACACACTTCGCTCGGGCGTGTTCCGCTGGAGCTGAGCGATTTGACCGACCGGTAACCAAGGCGTGCCTAAGATGCGAGCGGAGCATTCAAGATCGAGAATCGTCCGCTGATCAGTGGACGTCGACTGGCCCGGAGACGAGCGACGTGAACGACCCCCAACTGGACCCCGGCGACATCGCAGCCCTGTTCGATCGCGCCCGACTGCGAATGGCGCGCGAACTCCGTGGGCTCACCCAGGTCCAACTGGCCCGGGAAGTCGGCTCCGTCACCGCAGCCTCGATCAGCCAGTTCGAGAACGGACACACCAAGCCCGCCACATCGACGCTTCGCCGGCTTGCGGTCGCCTTGCGGGTACCGCCATCGTTCTTCGCCGCGCCAGCCCGCCCCCCTGCTCAGGACCAGGTCAACGGGTTCTTCCGCAGCCTCCGATCCACCTCCCCCCGAGATCGCCAGCAAGCGCTCGCGCACGTGCACCTCGCACGGGAACTCGCGCTTGAGCTTGAAAAACACGTCGCGTTGCCCGACCTCAATCTGCCGCGCATCCCAATCGACGAAGGACAGCCTCTTCAGTCCGCCGATATCGAACAAGCGGCAGCCCAGGTCCGTGACCACTGGAATGTCCCACGCGGGCCAGTTCAAGATGTCGTGCGACTACTAGAAATGAACGGGATTATTGTCGTCCGCTTCCGTGTCAGCATCGAAAAAGTTGATGCATTCTCCGTCGACTTCCCAGACAGGCCCGTTGTTGCTCTCGGGGCTGACAAGGGCCTGCGCGACCGCTCCCGCTTCGACGCAGCCCACGAACTAGGACATCTGGTCTTGCATGGCCTCACTGGAAAAATTGGCGACAAGGTCACTGAGAGCCAAGCCCACGAGTTCGCCGCCGCGTTCCTCATGCCAGCCGACGACATCAGATCCGAAATTCCGGACCGGCTCGACTGGCCCGCCTTTCTTCACTTGAAAGCGAAGTGGCACGTCTCGCTAGCCGCCCTTTTGGTCAGGGCAAAAACGCTCGGCGTCATGAGCGAACACACCTACGCCCAGGGATGGAAAGCCTTGTCTGTACGAGGGTGGAGAAAAGTAGAGCCTGGTCCCCTGGGAAATCCAGAGGCTCCCGTACTCCTGCAGCGCGCACTAGAACTCATGGAAACAACAGGTACCTCCTTCGCTGATTTCATCAGTCGTTCTGGCCTTCCGGAAGGCGACGTTCGAACCCTGCTCAGTCGGGATATCAGCGAACGACCCCGCGTAGAGTTTTGACCTACGTCCCGGCCACTCAGTACTCGAGGCCATCGAGATCCGGACCGTTCCCGGGCCAACGACTCCGACGAGCACTTATAGCCGTCATGTGTACAGGTCAGCGATGCGTTGCCGCTGCACCAGCAGACGAAGAACCTGCTGGGTACCCCTTGGCGCCCGGCCAAGGGAAATGCCCTGGTCACGGCAGGCACAGCTGGCGTGGTGGTCGCAGGTGGTCGCACGAGACTGGAGGTGTCGGCTCTTCCTCCGCACTCTGGAGGCGATCCTCATGCGTACCACCGCCGACCGCGGCCGCGTCTACCGCAGGTGCGGCTGCCGAGACACCCACCGCCGCCAGCTGGGAGCACACTGCCCCCGAATGCTCATCGACGGTCACCACGGGACGTGGACGTTCGCGGTCGACGTTCCCGCCCCAGCCCGCCACCGGACCACTGTCCGGCGAGGCGGCTTCACGAGCCACGACGCCGCCGAGGCCGCCCTGCGGACGTTCCTGGAGGGCGAGGCGGGCGGGTTCAACGCCGACCCGAACCAGACCGTCGCCGACTACCTGAACACCTGGCTGACGGCGAAGACGCTGGTGCTCAAGCCGACCACCATGGCCCGCTACCGGGACTATGCGCACAACGATCTCGTCCCCGCCTTCGGCAGCCTGAAGCTGGACGAGCTCAGGCACCGGCACATCAGCGCCTTCGTGACCGGCCAGCTCGCCGCCGGCCGCGGCCGCACCACCCTCTATCGATGCCTCGCCACCCTGTCCAGTGCGCTGGGCGACGCAGTCCGCCAGCACCGCCTCGCCCATAACCCCGCCAGCCCGCCGGCCCTGCGGCGGCCGCCCGCGCCGGAGCGCCGGATCTGGACCACCGACGAGGCGGTCCGCTTCCTCCGGCACTGCCACACGGCCGACCCGGACATGGCCGACCTGTTCGAGCTCCTCATCGGCACCGGCCTGCGCAAGGGCGAAGCCCTCGGCCTGCACTGGGACGACGTCCACCTACGCGAGGGCGTCCTCTACGTGCGCTGCACACTCTCCGCGATCGACAACAACCGACTCGTCATCACCGCGCCCAAGACCCGCTCCAGCAGGAACTGGGTGGCCATCTCACCCCGCGTCGCGTCCGCCCTCCGACGCCGGGCCCGGTCCACGGATCGCAGCCACACGGCCCCCGGCGGTCCGTTCACCGGGCTGGTCTTCTGCCGGCCCGACGGCCGGCCGCTGCGGCCCAGAACCGTCCTGGACCGGCTCCGGGAGCTCTCCGACGAGGCCGGTGTCCCCCCGGGTTACCGTTCACGACCTGCGCCACCTGGCCGCCACCCTCACCATCACCGCCGGCGTCCCGCTCACCGTGGTCTCCAAGACCCTGCGCCACTCCACCCTGTCCACCACGGCCAACATCTACAGCCACCTCACCCGGCAGGCCGCCCGCGAAGCCGTCGAGACCATCGAACACACCCTCACCCGGGCCGAACAGAGAGCCGACCGTCAGGCCCGGCAGACGCGGCCGCGCTCACCACGCGACCACATCCAACGGCTGCGCGAGGCCCTCCACCGGCTCCGCTCCCCCGCCCCGCCGCCCTTCAGCGCCACCGCGGCCCGGCCGCAACCCCGGCCTGCGACCACCAGCCCTCCAGGAACCCGAAAGGCCGCCCTCCCGCAACGAGAGAACGGCCTCCGACCTGCATCAAAGCTGGTCGGGACGACAGGATTTGAACCTGCGACCCCTTGACCCCCAGTCAAGTGCGCTACCAAGCTGCGCCACGTCCCGTCGCGCTTCCGCGGCGGTGAGCTGCGGGAACGCGCAGGTAAACCTTACCGTACGGGGACGGGTGCGGGCTTACGGGGAGCCGACCGGCACTGCGCACCTTGACAGACACTTTGGTCTGACCTTTGAATGATTCACACTTCGCGTGAATCTCTTCGCGTGAATCTCTTCGCGTGAATCTCTTCGCGTGTATCACTGCGCACGCATCCGGCAGAGGGGTGTCCCCGCCGTGGACTTCGAGCTGACCGAGGACCAGAAAACGATCCGCAAGGCCGTCGCCGGGCTTCTGAAGGACTTCGACGACCGGTACTGGATGGACAAGGACCGCGACCACGCGTTCCCCGAGGAGTTCTACGCCGCCGTCGCGGGCGGCGGCTGGCTGGGCATCACGATGCCGGAGGAGTACGGCGGTCACGGCCTCGGCATCACCGAGGCCACGCTGCTGCTGGAGGAGGTCGCGCGCTCCGGCGGCGGGATGAACGCCGCCAGTGCGATCCACATGTCGATCTTCGGCATGCATCCGGTGGTCGTGCACGGCTCCGAGGAGCTCAAGCGCCGCACCCTGCCCCGGATCGCCTCCGGCGACCTGCACGTGTGCTTCGGCGTGACGGAGCCGGGTGCGGGTCTCGACACGACGAGCATCACGACGTACGCCCGCCGGGACGGCGACCACTACGTCGTCAGCGGGCGCAAGGTGTGGATCTCCAAGGCGATGGAGTCGGAGAAGATCCTGCTGCTGACCCGGACGGCGAGGCTCGACGAGGTCGGCCGGCGCACCGACGGCATGACCCTGTTCCTCACCGACCTCGACCGCGCCCGGGTCGACATCCGCCCGATCCCGAAGATGGGCCGCAACGCCGTCACCTCGAACGAGCTGTTCATCGACGATCTGCGTGTCCCGGTCGAGGACCGGGTCGGCGAGGAGGGCGAGGGCTTCCGGTACCTCCTCGACGGGCTCAACCCGGAGCGGATGCTGATCGCGGCGGAGGCGCTCGGCATCGGCCGGGTCGCGCTCGACCGGGCGGTGCGCTACGGGCGTGAGCGCGTCGTCTTCGGGCGGCCGATCGGCCAGAACCAGGGCGTGCAGTTCCCGCTCGCCGACGCCCTCGCGCGACTGGACGCGGCGGAGCTGGTGCTGCGCAAGGCGACCTGGCTGTACGACCAGGGGCGGCCCTGCGGACGGGAGGCGAACACCGCCAAGTACCTGTGCGCGGACGCCGGTTTCACCGCCGCCGACCGGGCGCTGCAGACGCACGGCGGGATGGGCTACTCCGAGGAGTACCCCGTGGCCCGCTTCTTCCGTGAGGCGCGGCTGATGCGGATCGCGCCGATCAGTCAGGAAATGATCCTCAACTATCTGGGATCGCACACACTGGGACTGCCGAGGAGCTACTGATGACCGACCGGTCGGGTCTGTTCGATCTCACGGGGCGTTCCGCGCTGGTCACCGGCGCGGCGGGCGGCATCGGCTCCGCGGTCGCCGAGGCGCTCGCGCGGGCGGGTGCGGCGGTGCTGGTGACCGATGTGGACGGGGCGGCCGCGGCGGCCGTCGCCGGGAAGATCGCCGCGGGCGGGGGTACGGCGGACAGCGCGCCGCTGGACGTCACGGACCGGTCGGCGGCGGACGCGGCCGTGGCCCGCGCGGCCGGACTCACCGGCGGCACCCTTCACATCCTCGTCAACAACGCCGGGATCACCGCGCCCGCCATGTTCGACAAGCTGACGGAGGACGCCTTCCGCCGGATCCTCGACATCCACGTGCTCGGCGCCCACCACTGCGCCCAGGCGGCGCTGCCGTACCTGCCCGAGGACGGGCGGGGCCGGATCATCAACGTCACCTCGTCGGCCGGGTTGGTCGGCACTCTGGGCCAGGTGAACTACTCCGCCGCCAAGGCCGCGGTCATCGGGCTGACGAAGTCCCTGGCCCGGGAACTGGCCCGCAGGAACATCCTCGTCAACGCCCTCGCCCCGCTGGCGGCGACCCCGATGACCGAGACCATCCGCACGAACGAGAAGTTCGCCCCCCAGATGCTGGCCCGGATCCCGCTCGGCCGCTGGGCGGAGCCGGCGGAGGTCGCGGGCGCCTTCGTGTTCCTCGCCTCCGACGCGGCGTCCTTCGTCACCGGACAGGTGCTGCCGGTGGACGGGGGCATGGTCATTTGACTGCTCCCCACCCCGAGGGGCAGGGGATTCCTGGCTCAGGCCGCCTCCTGGAGCTGCGCTCCAGGAGGTCTTGCGCCCTCGACACCAGCCGGGTCCAGACCAGCCCGGACGAGCATCACACGCGCGGAGTTCTTGTCCCTGGGAGACACGAGCCCGCACGTAGTGCACGTGTACGTGCGTTCCGACAGCGGCAGTGCGTGCTTGGTTCTCGCTCCGCACTGTCCGCAGTCCATGGTGGTGTACGCGGGATTCACCAGACGCACATCCCGCCCGTGCTTGCGGCCCATCTCGAGCAGCGCCCGTTTCGCGGCCCCGATGGCGGCATCCGCCGCCTTGCGCGCCATCGGCGTCCTTGCGAGGAACTTCGGCTTGAAGTCCTCCACCGCGACTACGTCGTGATCACGCACGACCTTCTTCGCCCACTTGCGGGCGGCGTCTTGCCGCTGCCGTGCGATCTTCTGGTACGTCTTCGCCCGCCACCGCTTCGCCTCCCTGTATCCCTTCGAAGCCGCCTGCGCTCTCTTCGGCCTGCGGCGGGCCACCATCCGGTCGTACCGGGTCAATTTCGCCTGTGCCTTCCGGCCGTACTCGCCGTTCGGCAGGTCGTGGGCGGCGCTGGTGGTGGTCGCCGTCTCCTTCACCCCCCAGTCGATCCCGATCACTCTGCCAGTTTTCGGCAAGGGTCGGCTCCGGACGGGGACGACGAACGAGGCGTACCAATGCCCGGTGGTGTCCTGGTAAACACGCACCGAGGACGGCTCAGCGGGCAATGTGCGGGACCACACCACGCTCAGGATGATCCCACCTGCCAGGTGCAGGCGGCCATCCTTCAACCGGAAACCCCGCCGCGTGTAGTTCAGAGTGGGCCGCACCTCCATCTTCTTCTTGTGCTTCGGCATCCCAGCCCGGCAACGCGTGGGCAACCGCTCCTTGATGTCCTTCAGGGCCTTCGCACGGGACTTTCCGAAGTCCCGGACGACCTGTTGCTGCGGCACCGAGGACCCCTCGGCCAGCCAAGGCGTCACAGCGCGGGCCTGGGTCAACAGCCGGTCCAGTCGGGCGGGACCGCATTTCTCCCCATCGGCATGGGCCCTTTTAGAGCGGGCCACGCACTCGTTCCAGATCCACCGACACCGGTCCCACTCCGCCAGCAGCCCCGCGTCGGCCGCGGGCGACACCCGCAATCGGTACGTGTACCTGGCGTGGCCAACCCCGTCGGGCACTTTCACTGCCACCATCGCCTCGCCCCCTCCCGATTCCACGCCGCCGCCAACCAACCGTATGTACGACGCCCATACACCCGCACCAGCCTTCCGCGCCCGCCACCCCTATCAGCGAACATTGGCACACGCGTTCGATCCCGCTCCATCGGGCAGCCTGCACAGCTCTCCATTCCGCGGGAGCCGGAAACGAGATGCGGGGTTCCACGCCCAGGTGAGCAGGCCCTGTTCTCGTATAGCTACGGCCAACGGATATGTAGCGCTGCGTGATGCTAGGGGTCGGACCCCGCGCGAGGGCGAGCGGTACAGCGGGTGGCGGCCGAGGCTCAGTTCTCGTATGGCTATGGCCAGGTGGCATGTGGCTCTTTGTGATACTCGGGACTTCCCATGGCAACAGAGCCGCCCGCAGCCTCCGTCGCATCCTTCGCGACTCGTCCTCTGGCGCCTGTGAGGAGGGTCGATCGAGCAGTCTGCAGTGTCAGATGTTCCCGGTAGGGTCCCCGTGGTGGTGTGAGCCGGTGTTGGAGGGATTATGGCGAGACGAATACGGGACGAGGCGTTCCGGATAGAGCAGGGGTGCTATGCCCCCCACGTACGTCCGATCAATGAGATGGTCAACGCCTTGCGCGACTAGGACGGGCGTGGCTGGATGCCGCACGTTGACCCTGGCACGGAGGCGTGGAGGCGCGCGCCTTGTCGATCCTGCGGGGACCCGGGCCCCAAGACGCAGGAGGGCGCCGGTTCCGGATTTCTGTGCGTGGAGAACGACGATCCGACAGCGGAGCTTCAGGTCCGGCTCTTCGAGGGGGCGGGGATTGCGCCGCGAGACGTCACTCCCTGGAACGCCTACCCCTGGTAAATCAACCGCTCGCCGAAGGCGGCCGAGCTTCAGGCCGGCGTCGAGGTCCTGAAGCTGCTGCTGGGGCTGATGCCGAAGGTCGAGGTCGTGCCTCTCCAAGGCAGCGAAGCCCAGGACGCGTGGCGCCGCCTGCTCAAGACGCACCCCGGAGTCGTCCGTGAACGGAGTCTGAAGATGGTCAGCACCTATCCACCGGGACGGCAGGCTCTCTTCGTGCGAGACCCGGATGAACGCGCCCGCCGCGCACAGCACAGAGTCGACTCCTGCCGGACCGTCGGGGACGTGCTCCGTGGCGAGGGCGGGCAGAGGTAGGGTCCGCGCACAGATCAGGCCGTGGAGCAGCTTGGCAATAGGCGAGGGGTAGCGCCGGGATGAGGGGGCGAAATGGCACAGGCGACGCTCTGGAGGTTCCGCGAGTGCGGCGCGGAGAATCCGAGGGGCAGCGCTCAGTCCCGAGAGATCAACGAACCAGATCAACCCCACGCGCCACTCTGGTCATCGCGTGGCCCTGGACCCGTGGCCGACGGGACGCACCAACGCGTACGACACGTCTGGCTCCGGGTGGGTTGTGTACACCCGCGAGCCCGGCAGGTGGCGGCAGCGCTGGGACAGCCTTGCCCTGTCGCCGCGTCTTGGTCACCGTTGGCGAGATGAGAGACCCTCTCTCCTATTGCCCTGAGGACTCCACGAAGTGAACGCAGAATTCTGGGTCGCCGTCTTCGCTGCAGGCGTCGCCCTCATCGCACTGATCAGCAGCTCGGTCAGCGCCGCCAGAGCCCGCGTCAAAACCATCGAAGACGCCTATATCGCACGCTACTGGCAAATCCTAGACGGCTTCCCCTCCCTGGCCCTCGTCACCGAGGACGGCACAGCATGCAGCAGCGAGGAACTCAAAGCCGTGCGCCTGTACTTGCGGCTTTGTGAAGACGAGCTGGAACTGCGCGAGTTGGGCTGGGTCGGCGGCGAGACCTGGGAGCAATGGCGCCCCGGTATCCGAGCCCAGCTCAACCAGTGGCCCGTCGCCGCCGAATGGGCCCTCATCCGCGACTGCCATCGCGCACCCCACCAGTTCAAGCTACTGCGCCAATTGGACGCTACCCCTGACTATGATCCCTACCGGCCCCGCCCCTACATTGGCCGCTTCACGCGCCAATGGCGGGGACTGTGATTGTCCCTGCGGCCCACCGAACGGCATGGAGACAGGCGGCACGGCCCCTCCAGGCCATGAAGACCGGCCGCAGCCAGGGCTAATGCGTTCTCAGTCGGCGAGATGAGCTGATCGCCTGCGTCATCTTCCCTGTTGGGTCGACGTGTTGAAGCGGATCGAACAGGGGTGGAAGCGTGCCGGGGTGGCGTACGTTCTGGGTGCCGGAGGATCGTCGGGTGGCGGGGGATCCGTGCCAGTTCTGGCCGGGCGGGCGGACCTGGCTGTTCGGCCGGGCCCTCTCCCGCGGGCTTCGGTAAGCGTCTTCAGCACACCAGGAGATCGATGGCGACCTCCAGTCGTTCGAGGTAGAAGTCCCGTGATGCGGCCTGGTGCTTGAGGCCGGTCGATGCGCTAATCATCGTCTGGGCGACTTGGCGGGCCGCCGCTTGTCCTGCCTCGACGGCGATGGCGTCTGTGATCAGTTGCTCGAAACGTTGCGGCGTGGTCTCGACGATCTCCCCCAGGAGGTCGGGGTTGTCCTCGATGACCACCGCCACATCGCGCGTCAGCGGGCCGATGTAGCGGCCCGCCCACTGGTCGAACGCATCGAGGAGGCGCTCTGCAAGGGGTCGGCCGGTGTCGGCCAGGACGTGTTCGACCGCCGTGATGTCGCGCTCCAATACCTGGGTGACGGCGGCGCGGAACAGGCTCTCCTTCGAGGAAAAGAGGAAGTAGAGCCCGGGCCGGGAGATGTGCGCCGCCCGCGCCACCTCCTCCATCGAGGTCTTCCGGTAACCGAATCGCGCGAACGTGACCATGGCGGAGTCCAGAACCATGGTCCGACGGTTGGTGTCGGCGACTGTCGACGGCGAGTGGCCGGCATCGGGACTGCTCATGGGCCGAGCATACGAGCGAGATACGTACTATACAAATCAAGTCTAATACGTATAGTCGCCGCCATGACTACTTGCGAACCCATCTCCACGCCCTTCACCGCCTCCAGCACCGCGGACGAGGTCCTGCGGGGCGTCGACCTCACCGGCGTCCGCGCGATCGTGACGGGCGCTTCCTCCGGAATCGGGATCGAGACGGCTCGTGCGTTGACCGCTGCCGGGGCGGAGGTGACGCTCGCTGTCCGGAAGACGACTGCGGGTGACGCCGTCGCTGAGACGATCTCGAAGTCGACCGGAGGGATACGGCCCCGAGTCGTCCGGCTGGACCTTGCCGAAAGGATCACTGTCACGCGATTCGTTGACGCGTGGGGCGGCCCGCTTCACCTGCTGATCAACAACGCGGGCGTGGTCACTGGTGGCCTCGAACGAACGCGTGAGGGCTGGGAGCTGCAATTCGCGACGAACCATCTTGGCCACTTCGCCCTCGCCACCGGCCTTCATGACGCCCTGGCCCTGGGAGCGGCCGACCGCGACGGAGCACGGATCGTCTCGGTCAGTTCGACGGCGCACATGCGTTCCGGCATCGACTTCGACGACCTTCACTTCGAGCGTCGCAGCTACGATCCGCAGCTTGCCTACGCTCAGTCGAAGACCGCGAACTCTCTCTTCGCCGTCGAGGCGACTCGCCTCTGGGCGTCCGACGGCATCATTGCCAATGCGGTGAACCCCGGCGGTGTCGCGACGGGACTGCAGCGGAACTTCACAACGCAACAGAAGGAGTCGCTCGATGCGGCCGAAGCCGCCGGAGTCTTCACGTACAAAACGGTCGAGCAGGGGGCTGCCACCAGCATCGTTGCGGCCGTCGCCCCGGAGTTCGCGCACTCCGGAGGCCACTACCTCGACGATTCACAAGAGGCCTACACCGTGACGAACGACGCCGACCTCGCGCAGCACCCGCACGGTGTCAAGGAATGGGCGCTCGATCCCGCCACCGCCAAGCGCCTCTGGACGGTCTCGACCGACCTGCTTCGCGTCTGACCTCCTGACGCCACAGCAAGCGGTACCGCCGCCTTCTTGATTGGTCACCGCATCGACTCACAAGACCGATACCACATGGCCTGCGAAGATGGCAACGTCCGATGCGCAGAGCCAACCCGGTCGGTTCCTCTCCGAGAACCCGGTGCGGGGCACCGCCTTCGGCGCGACCGAGACGCTGGCCAGCGCGGCTCAACACGCTGAACTCGGCAGAGAAGTACGCGCATGCGTGGTCGGTTCACCCAGTTCGGCAACAAAAGACGCGACCCCTGATGACCAAGGTTGTCGAAGCCTTTGACTACGAACAGGGGTCGCGTTTGCGTGCCATCCTCCCTGATCGGTGTCCTGCAGCGCCACTTGTCGGACACCGATTCCACCTGCCCAGAACCGGAACCGTCACAGCTCGCCTGCCTGGCGGACGTGTTGGGCCGGCTACCCGATCCGCGCCGTGTCCGGGGCCGCCGCTACCGCCTGGGCTCCCTGCTCGCGCTGTGCCTGGTCGCCGTCCTCGGCGGAGCCACGTCCCTGGCCGCCATCGCCCGCTTCGCCACCGATACGGCTCCGACCTGCGCGAACAACTCGGACTGACCTCCAGCACACCCAACGCCTCCACGCTGGGAAGGCTCCTGGCCCGCCTCGACGGCGATGCCCTAGACGACGCCGTGGGTGCCTGGCTCGCCCGCTACGTCGCCGACCCGGTCGACGAACCCGGCGACACCCTGGTCGGTCTGGCCGTCGACGGCAAGACCGTGCGCGGATCCCGCACCGACGGCACTGCTGTCCACCTGCTCGCCGCCGCGCTCCACGCATGCCAGACCGTGATCGCCCAGCGCCAGATTGCCGCGAAGAGCAACGAAATCCCCGCCTTCGCCCCGCTGCTGAACCGGATCGACCTGCGCGGTGTCGTCGTCACCGCAGATGCGATACACACCCAGCGCGCCCACGCCGAACGCGTCATCACCGCTGGCGGCCACTACCTCCTGGTCGTGAAGGGCAACCAGAAGAAGCTGCACAAGCAGCTGCGATGCCTGCCCTGGAAGCAGATTCCGCTGCAGGCCCGCACTACCGGGGCCAGACACTGCCGCCGCGAGATCCGCGGTCTGAAGGTCTGCACCGTCCTGCCAGGTCTGCTCTTCCCGCACGCGGTCCAGGCCATGGAGATCAAGCGCCGCCTGACCTGCTGGGCCACGTACTCCACCGCGGCGGCCGGCACCTCCTTGGCCGACTCCGGGAACCGGGCCTCCACCTCGAAGAACTTCAGCAGCAGCGCAAACCCGAGCCGAGTCGCACCGGACTTGTTCCGCACCCGCTTCATGTCGTCTTCCAGCAGCGTCCAGACCTCGATCAGGTACTCCGGCTCCCAGTCCTGCCGCACCCCGTACTCCTCCACCCCGTCCGAGATCACTCGTTCAGCTCAACGAGGCGCCTGGCGAGGGGAAACGACGACCACAGCAGTCACCCAGCGCTACATGTCCGTTGGCCGTAGCTATACGAGAACAGGGCCGAGCACGGCACCTCCTCGCAACAGACCATGTGACAGCACCCGGGGCCTGCGTATTGAATGTGAAGGCCGGACCTCTGCAATGGTCCGGCCGAAACGGACGCACCCCGATGAGAGGCCCGAGACCGTGCCGCGCTCCGCACAGCAGCAGCCCACCCCCCGTTTCGAGACGCTGACCGTGCCGAAGGCGTCGGACGTGCTCGCGAACGAGGTACGGGAGCGGATCCTGTCCGGGGAGTTCGGCGAGGGCACGGCCCTGCCCCCGGAGCGGCAGCTCGTCGAGCAGACCGGACTGAGCCGGGCGACCGTGCGCGAGGCGCTGCGGATCCTGGAGGTCGAGGGACTGCTGGAGATCCGGCCGGGACGCGGGGGCGGGGCCTTCGTGCACCGGCCGGGGCGGGAGTCCCTGGCGAACACCGTGCAGTTGGTGATCCGGGGACAGGGCATCCGCCTCGAGGCGCTGCACGAGACCCGTGAGGCGATCGAGCCGGCCTGCGCCGCGCTGGCGGCCCGCCGCCGCACCGAGCGGGATCTGGAGGAACTCGACGCGGCGCACGCGGAGTTGGTCGGCGCGGGCGAGGACGTCCAGCGGTTCCTGCGGGCGAACGTGCGCTGGCACACGGCGGTCGCGCGGGCGGGGGACAACGAACTGCTCATCGGGTTCATGAGCGCCCTCGCCCGGTCCATCCACGCGGCGACGAACCTGGAGACGTTCCTGGACGCCGGGATCCGCGAGCTGACCGCCCGCGCGCACACCCGGATCACTGAGGCGATCCGGGCGGGCGACGAGGCGGCGGCGGCCCGGCGGATGACCCGGCACGTGTGCGGTTTCGCCGCGGCGGCTGCCGAGGTGGACGACCGCCGGTCCATCTGAGAATGTGATTCTCAAATTCGCGCAACACCATTGACAGCTTCGGTCTGACCTTTAATACCATCCCGGTATGAGCGAGGTGAGTCCCGTACTGTCCGTGGCCGCCGACGGCGACATCCGCGTCGTCACGCTGAACCGCCCGGACCGGCTGAACGGCGTGTCCGAGGAGCTGCACCGCCGGCTCTCCGAGGTGTGGCGCGAGCTGGCCGACGACGCCGGGGCGCGGGCCGTCGTCCTGACCGGCGCGGGCCGGGCGTTCAGCGCGGGTGGCGACTTCGACCATCTGCGCCGCCACCACACCGATCCGGAGCTGCGGGAGCGGTCGATCCGGCTGGACCGCACGATCCAGACCGACATGATCCGCTTCCCGCTGCCGGTGGTCGCGGCCGTGAACGGCCCGGCGGTGGGTCTGGGTTGCTCGCTGGCCCTGGGCTGCGACCTCGTGCTGATGGCCGAGGACGCCTATCTGGCCGACCCGCATGTGTCCGTGGGGCTGGTCGCGGGCGACGGCGGGGTCACCCTGTGGCCGCTGCTGACGAGTCTGCTGCGGGTGAAGGAGTACCTCTTCACCGGGGACCGCATCCCGGCCGCCACGGCGGTCGAACTGGGCCTGGCCAACCGGGCGGTGCCCGGCGACCGGTTGATGGACGAGGCACTCGCCCTCGCCCGCCGGCTCGCGGCCCAGCCCGCCGAGGCCCTGCGCGCCACCAAGGCGGCCCTCGCGGCGGTGGTCGAACAGGTATCACGGGGCGGCATGGAGGCCGCGCTGCTGGCCGAGCGGGCCACGATGACCAGCCCGGACCACATCCGTATCGTCGACGCACTCGCCTCCCGGGCCGCCCGCCCGGCGGCGCCCGAGGAGGCCTGAGAGGCGTGGAGTCCGAGGAGTTCGTCCTGGTCCGCGAGCTGCTGCGGTCGTTCGCGGCCCGGCACCGGATCGGCTCGGCCGACGAGGCGGAACCCGCCGCCCGTGCGGCGGCGCAGGAGGCACTCGACGGGCTGGGCCTCGCCGGTCTGCGCCGTACGGCGCCACCGGTCGCCACCGTCCAGGAGTGCGCGCTGCTCGCCGAGGAGCACGGCCGCCGCCCCCTGACCACGTCCTTCCTCGGTACGGCCCTGCTGGCTCCCGAGGTCGTACGGCTCCTCGGCGAGGCGGAGTTCGAGGGCACCCCGACGGTCGCCCTCGCCCCCGACCTCGGCTTCCCGCCGGCGAGCCCCGGGGAACTCGTCGCCTGGGACTGCGAGGGCGCGGACAGCGCCCTGTGCGTGGACGCCGAAGGACTGGTGGTCCGTACCGGGTTGGGCCCGCCCGCCCCCACCGCGGACCTGTTGCGCACCGTGCGGTGCGCCCTGCCCGGCGGCCCGGTCGTCGGCAGGCTCGCCCCTGAGGCCCTGTTGCACTGGCAGGCCTATGCCCTGGTGATCGTGGCGAGCGAACTCGTCGGTGCGGCCCGGGAGTTGGTCGCGCTGAGCGTCGAGTACGCCCGCGAGCGCCGCCAGTACGGCCGTCCGATCGGCTCCTTCCAGGCGGTACGGCATCTGCTGGCCGACGCGACGGTCCTGGTGGAGGCCTGCACGAGCGCCACCCGGTACGCCGCCTGGTGCCTGGACCACGAGCCGCCCGGCCGGGCGCTCACCGCGGCCCGGGTGGCGAAGGCGGAGGCCGGCTCCTCGGCGGTGGAGGCGGTGTACACGGGCATGCAGGTGTTCGGCGGAATCGCCCAGACGTGGGAGCACGTGGCCCATCTGTATCTGCGCAGGGTCCTGGTGGGCGCGGCCGTGCTGGCGCCCCCGGGCGAGCTGCTGCCCGTCCTGGCGGAACCGGAACCGGAACCGGAGGCGGTGGCACCGTGACCATGACCGAGACCCCCCTCGACTTCGGCGACCCGGCCGACCTGGAGCGCCTGCGCACCGCCTTCCGCGCCTGGCTGGCGGACCACCCGCTCCCCGAGCGCCTGCCGGACGAGCCGCCGCCCGTCTTCCTCCACCGCTGGCACCGCCTGCTGCACTCCGGCGGCTGGGTCGGCCTCGACGTCCCCGAGGAGTACGGCGGTCGTGGACTGACGTCGCTTCACCAGGTGGCCGTGAGTGACGAGTTGGGCGCGCTGGGCGCACCCGGTGTCCCCCGCGTCGGCTATCTCGCCCACGCTCTGCTGGAGTTCGCCTCCGAGGAGCAGCGCCGCCTGCTGCTGCCGCGCATGCTCGCCGGTGACGACGTCTGGTGCCAGGGCTTCAGCGAGCCCGGCGCCGGCTCCGACCTCGCGGGGATGACCACGTACGCCGAACGCCACGACGAACGCCACGACGACGGTCACTACACCGTGCGCGGGCAGAAGCTCTGGACGAGCTACGCGCAGTACTCCGACCACTGCCTGCTGCTGGCCCGCACCGACCGCACGGCTCCCCCGCACGCCTCGATCACCGCGTTCGCGCTGCCTCTCGACCGTCCCGGGGTGACCGTGCGCCCGTTGCGCGCGGCCAACGGCGACGACGAGTTCTGCGAACTGTTCCTGGACGACGTACGGCTCGCGCGGTCCGAGCGGATCGGGGCGGAGGGAGACGGCTGGGCGCTGGCGATGACCACGGTGTCGTACGAACGCAACGCCCTGGACACCGGGCATCTGTCGAAGTACGGGCTGCTGGTGGAGCGGCTGCGGCGGGCAGCGCGCGAGCGGCGCGGCGAGCTGCCGGACGGGCTGCTGTCGGAGATCGGGCGCTGCTTCGTCGACTACGAGGTGCTGCTCGCACACGCCCGCCGCCGGATCGCCGAACGGCTCGCCGGACAGCCGGCGGGGCCGGAGTCGTCCGTCGACAAGCTGCTGATGACCCGGGCCGAACAGCGCCTGTACGCGACGGCGTTGAAGGTGTTCCCGCACGAGGTGCACGGGCCGGGCGGGGACGTCTTCGCCGAGTACCTCTACTCGCGGGCCGCGTCCGTGTACGGCGGCACCTCACAGATCCAGCGGAACATCATCGCCAAGCGCGTGCTGCGCCTGACCGACGGAGCGGACCGATGAGCCAACTCAGGCGTCACGACGAGGAGTTCCTAAACATCCCGAACGTGATCAGGCTGGCCGCCCGCCGGTTCGGTGACGCCCCGGCACTGGTGGAGGGCGAACGGCGGCTGAGCTTCCGGGAGGTGGAGGAGCTGATGCTGCGGGCCGTCCGGTCGGCCGTGGCGCTCGGTGTCGGGCCGGGCGACCGGGTGGGACTGTGCGGGCCGAACTCCGCGGAGTGGATCGTCGCCGCGCTCGGCATCCAGGGCGCGGGCGGGATCGTCGTCCCGCTCAACACCCGCTTCAAGGCCGGGGAGATCTCCTACATCCTGCGCAGGTCCGGTGCGAGGGCGCTGTTCGCCGCCGCCTCCTTCCTGGGCACCGACCACGTCGCCGCGCTGAAGGAGGCGGACCCCGGACTGCCCGCGCTGGGGACGACGGTCTCGCTGCTCGGGCCACGCGGTTCGGCCGGGCTGAGCTGGGAGGAGTTCCTGGCCCTCGGCGAGGAGTCGGACGTCTCCGCCGCCCACGCGGCGATCGACCGGCTCGGCCCGGACGACGTATCGGACGTGATGTTCACCTCCGGCACCACCGGCCACCCCAAGGGCGTGATCCTCACCCACGGCCAGTCGCTGCGCGCCTATGGCTGGATGTCCGAGGAATACACCTTCCGCGCCTCGGACACCTTCCTGGTCGTCCCGCCGTTCTTCCACTGCTTCGGCTACAAGGCGGGCTGGCTCGCGTCCTTCCTGCACGGCGTGACCGTCGTCCCCATGCCGGTCTTCGACGCCGGCCGGGCGCTGGAGATCATCGAGCGGGAGCGGGTGAGCATCCTCCTCGGCCCGCCCACGATCTTCCACGACCTGCTCGACCACCCCGAGCGGGCCGCGCGCGACCTCTCCTCCCTGCGTGTGTCCATGACCGGCGGCACGACGATCCCCGAGTCCCTGATCCGGGCGATGAAGAAGGACCTGGGCTTCGACATCGTGCTGAGCGCGTACGGGCTCACCGAGTCGACGGCCCTGGTCACCTCGACCCGCCCCGGCGACAGCGAGGAGACGGTCGCCCGCACCACCGGCCGCCCGATCCCCGGCGTCGCGGTGCGGATCGCCGGGGGCGACGGCGCGGACGGGGTCGGGGAGGTCCTGGTGCGCGGCTACAACGTCACCCGCGGGTACTGGGACGACCCGGCCGCCACCGCCGAGGCCGTCGACCCGGACGGCTGGCTGCACACCGGAGACGTCGGGTGCCTCGACTCGGCGGGCAACCTGTCGATCGTCGACCGGAAGAAGGAGATGTACATCGTCGGCGGCTTCAACGCCTACCCTGCCGAGATAGAGAAACTGCTCCTCGGCTACGGGCCCGTCGCCCAGGTCGCGGTCGTCGGCGTGCCCGACGAGCGGCTCGGGGAGGTCGGCTGCGCGTTCGTCGTCCCCCGGCCGGGCGCACAGGTCACCGAGGCGGACGTGGTGGCCTGGGCCCGGGAGCACATGGCCAACTTCAAGGTGCCGCGCCATGTCCGGTTCGTGGAGGCACTGCCGCGCAACGCCGGCCAGAAGGTGCTCAAGCACGAGCTGCGCGACCGGTTCGGGAGCCGCTGACATGGGGCAGGAGGGCCCCCTCGCCGGGATCACGGTCGTGGCGCTGGAGCAGGCGGTGTCCGCCCCCATGTGCACCCGTACGCTCGGGGACTTCGGGGCCCGTGTCATCAAGGTGGAGAACCCCCGGGGCGGTGACTTCGCCCGGCACTACGACGACGTGGTGGGCGGTCTCGCCGCGCACTTCGTGTGGGCCAACCGGGGCAAGGAGTCCGTCGCCCTCGACCTCAAGACGCCCGCCGGAATCGACGTCCTGCACCGGCTGCTGGACCGCGCCGACGCCCTCGTCTCCAACCTCGTCCCCGGCGCCATGGCCAAACTCGGCCTCTCCGCACGGGACTTGGCGGCCGGTCACCCGGACCTGATCGCCGTCGACATCGACGGATACGGCTCCGGCGGCCCCCTCTCCCACAAGCGCGCCTACGACCTGCTGGTCCAGGCCGAGTCGGGGGCCTGCTCGGTGACGGGCAGCCCGGGACATCCCGCGAAGCCCGGGCCGCCGGTGGCCGATGTGTGCAGCGGGCTGTACGCGGCGCTGTCGGTGACGGCGCTGCTGTACGCCAAGGGGCTGGGCGGGCCGGGCCGGGTGGACCGGGCGGCGCCCGCGTCGGTGCCCGCGTCGGTGTCGGTGAGCCTCTTCGACACCATGGCCGAGCTGATGGGCTACCCGCTCACCTACACCCGGCACTCGGGCGTCGAGCAGCAGCCGCTCGGCATGAGTTCGCCCGCCGTGTCGCCGTACGGCGCCTATCCGACGGCCGACGGGCAGACCGTCGTGCTGGGGACGACGAACGACCGTGAGTGGGACCGGCTCGCCCGTGAGCTGCTGGGGCGGCCGGACCTCGCGGACGACGACCGGTTCCGCACCAACGCGGGGCGGGTCGAGCACCGGGACGTCCTGGACGCCGAGATCGCCGCCTGGTGCGCGCGGCACGGCCTGGCGGACGTCCAGGACCGGGCGGACGCGGCGGGCATCGGCAACGCCCGCTACAACACGCCGAGCGAGGTCCTCGTCCATCCGCAGCTCGCTGCCCGCGACCGCTGGCGGGAGATCGACACCCCGGCCGGGCCGGTGCCGGCGCTGCTGCCGCCGCCGGTGATCGACGGCTACGACCCGCCGATGGGCGCGGTGCCCGCGCTGGGGCAGCACACGAACGCCGTGCTCGCCGAACTCGGGCTGTCCGAGCGGGAGATCGCCGCGTTGCGGGAGCGGGGTGCCGTCGGATGACCGTGCTTCTGACGAGCGACGCCGACGGGGTGCGCACCCTGACCCTCAACCGACCGCACCGCAGGAACGCCCTCGACACGGAGCTGTGGGAGGCGCTGCGGGCCGCCCTGACCGAGGCGGGGCACGACCGGGACGTACGGGCCCTGGTGCTGACCGGGACGGGCGGGGCGTTCTGCTCCGGGGCCGATCTGCCCAAGGAGGTCAGCGCGGCTCATCCCCTGTACCGGATGCGGACGTTGACCGATGTGACGCTGCTGCTGCACGAGCTGCCGGTGCCCACGGTCGCCAAGGTGACCGGGCCGGCGGTGGGCGCGGGCTGGAACCTGGCCCTCGGCTGCGATCTGGTGGTGGCGACCCCGGAGTCGACGTTCTCGCAGATCTTCGCGCGGCGCGGGCTCTCCCTCGATCTGGGCGGCTCCTGGCTGCTGCCCAAGCTCGTCGGACTCCAACAGGCCAAGCGGCTCGCCCTGTTGGCGGAGACGGTCGATGCGGCGGAGGCCCATGCGCTCGGCCTGGTCACCTGGGTGGTGGACGCCGAGGGGATGGACGCCTTCGTCGACGGTCTCACGGCCCGGCTGACGGCGGGGCCGCCGGTCGCGCTCGCGCAGACCAAGGCGCTGCTGAACGAGGGCGCCGATCGCACCCTGCGGGACGCCCTCGCGAGCGAGGCGCGGGCGCAGTCGGTCAACTTCGCCTCCGCCGACGCCCCGGAGGCGTTCGCCGCCTTCGCGCAGAAGCGCACACCGCGCTTCACGGGCCGCTGGGCGGTTCCGGGACGAACGGAGGACACATGATGCGGGAAGCGGTGATCGTGGCGGCGGTGCGCACGCCCCTCGGCAGAAGGGGCGGGGGTCTGGCGGAGGTTCATCCGGCGGACCTGTCCGCCGCCGTGCTCGGCGCCCTGGTGGAGCGGACCGGCCTCGACCCCGAGACGGTCGACGACGTGATCTGGGGGTGTGTCTCCCAGGTCGGCGACCAGTCGAGCAACATCGGCCGGTACGCGGTCCTCGCGGCGGGCTGGCCGGAGAGCGTGCCGGGGACCACGGTCAACCGGGCCTGCGGGTCGAGTCAGCAGGCCTTGGAGTTCGCGGTCCAGTCGGTGTTGTCGGGGCAGCACGAGGTGGTCGTGGCGGGCGGGGTGGAGGTGATGAGCCGGGTGCCGCTGGGCTCGGCCAAGGCAGGCGGAATGCCGTACGGCCCCCAAGTCCTCGCCCGCTACGAGGACTTCTCCTTCAACCAGGGGCTGTCGGCCGAACTGATCGCCCGTAAGTGGGGGTTCACGCGGGAGCGGCTGGACGCGTTCGCGGTGCTCTCGCACGAGCGGGCGGCGGCCGCGCAGGACGCGGGAGCGTTCACCGGGGAGATCGTGCCGGTGGCGGGGATCGGGGCCGACGAGGGGATCCGGCGGGGCAGCGGCGTCGAGACGCTGGCGCGGCTGAAGCCTTCGTTCCAGGAGGACGGGGTGATCCACGCGGGCAACGCCTCGCAGATCTCCGACGGCGCGGCCGCCCTGGTCGTCACGACCGCTGACCGGGCACGGCAGTTGGGGCTGCCACCGCTCGTCCGCCACCGGGCGGGCGTCGTGGTGGGCTCCGATCCGGTGCTGATGCTGACCGGTCCGATCCCGGCGACCGAGAAGGTGCTGCGCAAGGCCGGGGTGGGGCTGTCCGAGGTCGGGGTGTTCGAGGTGAACGAGGCCTTCGCACCCGTACCGCTGGCCTGGCTCGCCGAGACCGGCGCCGACCCGGAGCGACTCAACCCGCTCGGCGGGGCGATCGCCCTCGGCCATCCGCTGGGAGCCTCCGGGGCCGTCCTGATGACCCGCATGATCCACCACATGCGGGCGCACGGCCTGCGGCACGGCCTGCAGACCATGTGCGAGGGCGGCGGCACCGCCAACGCCACCCTCGTCGAACTCGCCTCCTGACGGGAGCCGTCCGTGCAGCGCACCCTCTTCACCGACGACCACGAGACGTTCCGCGCCCTGGTCCGGGACGTGGTGGCGAACGAGGTGGTCCCGCACTACGCCGCGTGGGAGAAGTCCGGCCGGCTGCCCCGCTCCTTCTTCGAACTGCTCGGCTCGCTCGGCCTGTTGGGGATGGCGGTCCCGGAGGAGTACGGCGGGGGCGGCCGGCCCGACTACCGCTTCAACGTCGTCCTCCAGGAGGAGGCGGCCCGCGCCCTGGTCACCCTGGGCACGGTCCGCACCCAACTCGACGTCGTCCTGCCCTACTTCCTCACCTACGCCGACTCCGCGCAGCGGCAGCGCTGGTTCCCCGGGCTGGCCTCCGGGAAGCTGCTCACCGCCATCGCGATGACCGAGCCCGGCACCGGCTCCGACCTCGCCGGGATCCGCACGACCGCCGTGCGGGACGGGGACGCGTACGTGCTGAACGGGGCGAAGACGTTCATCACCGGCGGGCTGCTCGCCGACCTGGTGATCGTGGTGGCGCGTACGGCGTCCGATCCCGGGGACCGGCGGGCCGGGCTGACCCTGCTGGTCGTCGAGGACGGCATGCCGGGCTTCACCCGGGGGCGGGTGCTGGACAAGATGGGCATCAAGGTGCAGGACACCGTCGAGCTGGCCTTCGACGACGTCCGCGTACCGGTCGCCAACCGGCTCGGCGAGGAGGGCGCCGCCTTCTCCTACCTCGGGCACAACCTGCCCCAGGAACGGATGACGGTGGCCGTCGGCTCGGTGGCGCAGACGCGGGCGGCGCTGGACACGACGGTCGAGTACGTCAAGGAGCGCGAGGTGTTCGGACGCACCGTCGCCTCGTTCCAGAACACGAAGTTCGAACTCGCCGCCGTCGCCGCCGAGTTGGAGGCGGCGCAGACGCTGCTGGACCGGGCCGTGCTGGAGCTGGTCGAGGGCCGGCTGTCCGGCGCGGACGCGGCGAAGGTCAAACTGTTCTGCACCGAGGTACAGGCCCGGGCCGTCGACCGCTGTCTTCAACTCTTCGGCGGATACGGCTACATGCTGGAGTACCCGATCGCCCGGCTGTACGCGGACGCCCGCATCACCCGTATCTACGCCGGGACGAGCGAGGTCATGAAGGTCATCATCGCCAAGTCGCTGGGATTGTGAGCCGTGGAGGACTTCTCGAACAGGGCGGGCGTGGCGTTCGTCGCGGGCGGTACCGGCGGCATCGGCGCGGCCGTCGTACGGGCCCTGGCCGCGCGGGGCAGCGCGATCGCGTTCACCTACCGGTCCGACCAGGAGACGGCACGGGCGCTGGCCGAGGAGGTGAAGGCGGCCGAGGCGCTGCGCGTCGACCTCACCGACGAGGAGGCGACGGCCCGCGCGGTGACCGGGACGGCCGAGGCGCACGGCGGGATCCACACGCTGGTGTACGCGGCCGGCCCGCATGTGCCGATGCGGCATCTGAGCCGGGTGTCGCCGGGCGAGTACCGGGCACAGTTGGAGGCGGACGCGGTGGCGTTCTTCAACCTCGTCCACCCCGCGCTGTGCGTGCTCCGGGAGAGCCGGGGCAACGTCGTCGCGGTGACCACCGTCGCCACGCGCCGCTACCCGGTGCGCGACGGGCTGTCCTCGGGCGCGAAGGGAGCCGTGGAGGCGGTGGCCCGGGCGCTGGCCGCCGAGGAGGGCCGCTACGGCGTCCGGGTGAACTGTGTCGCGCCCGGCATGCTCAACGACGGGATCGCGGCCCGGCTGATCGAGTCCGGCGAGCTGGACGAGGCCGCGCTCGCGGTCACCCGGCGCAACATCCCGCTGCGCCGCTTCGGTTCGGCGGCGGACATCGCGGAGGCGGTGGCGTTCCTCGCCTCGGACCGGGCGGGGTTCATCACGGGGCAGGCGCTGGGGGTCGACGGCGGGTACAGCGTGTGAGTCGGCCTGGCCGCGAGGTGCGGGGTCACGGCGTGTGGAGCGGCCTGCCCCCGACGTACGCGGCGCGGACGGCCTCGGCCGAGAGCGCGTCGAGCGCCTCCCGCAGGGGCACCTGGAGCAGGCACAGGTCGGCGACCGAGCCGACAGTCAACTGCCGTGGCTTTCCGGGGCGTTCGGGTGTGCCGAGAAACAGGCGCAGGGCGGCCGAGGGCGTGACGTCCTCCCCGTCGGCGCGCTCGACGGCGGCCCGCATCACCGCCCACGGGTCATGGGTGCCGTAGGGCGCGTCCGTGCCGGCGGCGACCGGGACGCCCGCCTCGGCCAGGGTGCGGCAGCGGTAGAGGTGGGGGCGGTCGTCGGGGTGGACGTCGGCGGCGTAGGCGTGGGCGCGTTCCACGGGGAAGTGCGGCTGGGTCACCACGGTCACGCCGAGCCGGCGGATCCATTCGACCGACTCCGCCGGGACGACGGCGGCGTGCTCGATGCGGTCGCCGTCGACCGGGCCCACGTCGTCCAGGGCGAGCAGGGTCACCAGCAGCTGCACCCGGGTGACGCAGTGCACGGCGACCGGTCCGGGCCGCAACCGGGCGATGGTGGAGGCGAGTTCGGCGGGCGTCGGCAGGGTCGGGTCGTCGAGCATCAGCTTCACCGGGTCCTCGGCGGACATCACGAGGACCCGCTGCGGAAGGACCGAGAGCATCCGCGCGAGGCCGTCGCGGGGGCGGGGGTCGGCGTTGGTGAAGCCGGTGACGCCGAGCCGGGCGGCGCGTCGGCCGACCCCCGCCAGGTCGAGCGGCACGGGCGGGACGAGATCCCGCAGCCGCTGGTCCTCCCGCCAGAGACGGCCGTCGACGGCGAGGCCGGCCTCGCCGTCGAATCCGGCGGTGCTGTCGAATCCGGCGGTGCCGTCGAGTCCGGCCGCGCGCAGGGCGGCACTGTTGAGGAACCACATCGCCCCGCTGCGGTGCTGGACCCGCACCGGCCGGTCGGGGACGAGCCCGTCCAGCACCCGGCGGTCCAGTTCCCCGGCGACGCTCTCGTGGTACCCGACGCCCCGCACCCACTCCCCCGGCGCACCGGCCCGCAACGCCGCCGCGAGCCCCTCCCGGCCCCGCACCTCACCGGGCCCGACCCGCACCGACCCCGCCTCGGCTGCCAGGGCCGCCAGGTGTACGTGGTGATCGTGCAGCCCTGGCAGCAGCGCCCCGCCCCGCCCGTCGACGTCGGCCGCCCCGGGCAGCCCCCGCCCGATCTCGGCGATCCGACCGCCTCGGACACGTACGTCGACCCGCCCCCGCCCGGCCACCTCCACGTCCCGAATCAACACGGCCGGGCTCCGGGGCCGTCGCCATTCCGGTTCGGCATGGACACGACCGATCCGCCCGCCCGGTCCGCCTCCGGCGGCTGCCCTGCCGGGCGTCCGGCCACTCCATGACGCCGAGCCGCCACCGGTCCCTCACCTCCCCCGGCCCCCGAACCGGCCCTCCGGGCCCTCTGGGAACCCGCCAGCCTCGCCGCGCACGCCGTCATGGACACGCATAGCAACTCCCCTCCTCCGGCGGCCAGCGAGCGGGCGGCGGCGTGGGCGGCGTACAGGCCGGTGACCGGGTCGGCGAGGGCGTCGCCGAGGAAGACCGGCCGGCCGGACGTGTCACGGCCGGTGAGGCCGCCCGCCACGGCCGCGTCGTCGCCGAAGGCGACCCGGTCGTCCTCGCGGCCGTATCCGGTGATGCTCACCCAGACCCGGCCGGGCCGTGCGGCGAGGAAGTGCTCCGCGTGGATGCCGAGCCGGCGCAGCGCTCTCGGCCGGGACGCCTCGATGACGACGTCCGCCTCGGCGACCAGGTCGGCCAGTGCCGGGGTGGTGAAGTCGAGAACGCGGCTCTCGTGCCCTTCGTTCAGCCGGCGGTAGAAGCCCGGGTGCCCGAAGCGGGCGCCGTCGGGCCGGGTCGTGCTCTCCGCCTTCACCACGCTCGCCCCGGCGAGCCCCAGGAGGCGGGCACAGAGCGGGCCGGCCCAGAGGGCGGAGAGATCGACGACCCGGAGACCGGTGAGGGCGCGTGGCCGTCGCGCCCCGTGGTGGGCCGCCCGTACGGGGGCCCGGTCGGCGCCGGCCGAGGCGTGGCCCGCCGACGGAATGCCCAACAGCTGGGCCCGGCAAGCCAGTTGTGCCGCCGTGACGTGCCGCGCCACGGTGGTCAGATCGGAGTCCGGGGACGCCCCGAGGAGAGCCAGCAGGGCGGGCAGGGCAGCCGTGTCGTCGGGGCGTGCCAGGTTGACGGCGGCCCAGCCGTCGGCGGTGGCGAGGAGCCGGCAGGAGCCGCCCGCCGAGATACGGCCGGGCAGGTCGAACCCGGCCAGACGCGCCCGCAGGAAGAGGGCCTCGGGAAGGTCGACGGGGACGCCGGTCAGTGCGGTGAAGTCGTCGGTCACCTCGGCGAGCGGAGCGAGGTACTGCGACACGGACTGCATCCAGGGCAGCACGCCCGCTTCGAGAGTGGCATTCTTCCTCATGCGAACACCCTTCTCCTCCGAGGTGAGCCAAGATTACACTCCATGGGCCATGGAGCCGCCCTTCCGTCTGATCGACCTCGACCACAGCACCGGTCCACCACCGCCACGGCTGCCACGGCCGGGGCAGGCCGTGCTGGTGGGACTCGCCGGTCGCCCTCGTCCGGCCGGCGACGTGTTCGACGTCCTGCTGACGGCCGTACCCGACCCGCCGCGCCCTTGGGTGGGATGCGCCGACCCACACTCCGTCGCCCGCCTCCTCCGTGAGAACGTCACCCGGCAACCGGCGGCGGCCGTCACCCTCGTACAGGTCCTGCGGGCGGGATCCGCGCTGCCCGCCCCGGACCGGCTGGTCGTCGAGTCGCTCGCGTACTCCGCCCTGCAAGGGGGCGCGGGCTTCCGCGACTGGCTGGCCGCCGCCCCCGCGCGCACCCCGCGCCCCGCCGCCGAGCCCGTGCGGCTGCACCGCGACGGCGGGCGGCTCACCGTCACACTGGACCGGCCGCAGGTGCGCAACGCCTTCGACGCCGCCACCCGCGACGCCCTGTGCGAGGCCCTGGAGGTGGCCGTCGCGGACCCCACGGTCACCCGCGTCGACCTGCGGGGCAACGGTCCCGCGTTCTGCAGCGGGGGCGACCTCGCCGAGTTCGGTACGTCCCGGGATCCCGCCGCCGCCCATCTCGTCCGGGTCGGCCGCAGTCCCGCCGCCCTGCTCCAGCGCTGCGCGGCGAAGGTGACCGCCCGTCTACACGGGGCCTGCGTCGGATCGGGCATCGAACTGGCGGCCTTCGCGGGCCGGGTGCTGGCCGCGCCGGACACCACGGTCCGGCTGCCGGAGCTCGGCATGGGGCTGATCCCGGGCGCCGGCGGCACGGCGAGCCTCCCGGCCCGGATCGGCCGGCAGCGCACGGCGTATCTCGCCCTGACCGGAACGGCGTTGGGGGTGACGGAGGCGTTCGCCTGGGGGCTGGTCGACGAGATCGACACGGACGTCGGCCCGGCAGGCCGGAGTCGATGACGGTCCGTCAATCCGCGTGGGAGGGAGGTGCGGTGGAGCTGTGCACCAGCAACTCGACGGCCGGTCGGACGGGTTCCGGCGGAAGGGGTCTTCCTTCCACCGCGGCCGTGAGGACCGCGACCGCGTGGTCCGCGACGGCGGTGAAGTCCTGGCGCAGGGTGGTCAGGGGCGGGGAGAGGTAGGCGGCCGCGGGGATGCCGTCGAAGCCGACCACGCTCACGTCGTGCGGCACGGTCCGGCCGACCTCGGCGAAGGCCCGGATCAGGCCGATGGCCATGTCGTCGTCGGCCACGAACACGGCGGTGACCTCGGGCAGCCGGGCGAGTTCGCGGCCTGCCGCGTAGCCGGAGGCAGCGGGAGTCCGGTCGCCCTCGGCAGGCAGGGGCGGTTCGTGGGCTCCGGCGGCGGCCAGGGCCTCGCGCCAGCCGCGCATCCGGTCCCGGGCGCTGAACCAGTCCTGGGGGCCGGGGACATGCCGGACCGTGCCGTGACCGAGGGCGAGGAGATGCTCGGTGGCGAGGCGGGCGGCGGCGACCCCGTCGGCCTCGACGACGGTGTTGCGGCCGTCCGTCGTCTCGACGGGGGTCCCGAGGCTGACGACCGGCAACTCCGTGGGTAGCCGGGTGGAGCGGCCGTCGTGGATGGGCTCGACCAGCACGATGCCGTCCACGCCCTGCTCCAGCAGCGACTCCAGGGCGGCGGTGACCCCGCGTCCCGCCGAGGTGGTCGCGAAGGCGCAGGTGTATCCGGCGCGCCGTACGGCCTGCTCCAGGCCGAACAGGAGGGAGGTCGGGCCGTGCAGGGCGGAGCCGAGGGCGACGACGCCGATCCTGCGGTAGCGGCCCAGGAGGAGGGCGCGGGCGGCGGTGTTGGGGCGGTAGTCCAGTTCACGGATGGCGTGCAGGACTCGCTCGCGCACCTCGGGGCTGACATGGGGTTCGCCGTTGACGACCCGTGACACGGTCTTCTGCGAGACACCCGCCGCGTGGGCCACCTCCGTCATCCCCGGGCCGCGTCAGCGTTGGCGGCGGATCCCCGCACGTCAAGACCCGTCCCGACCTTTCCCGGACACTCGTCACCCGACACGCAGATTTTCCTCACGCGTCATCCACGCCCCTCCAAGGGGCCGGAAATACGCCTCCGGATTCGGACATGCGGTCCATAGGAACTCATTTCTTTCGATGGTTGATGTTTCCATGACGTGAGTCCGGAGTGAACGTCGACGGACGGGAAAGGAATTCATCCGTTTCCTCCCTCATGGCCGTCCACCCACGACTGACCGAATCATTGCGGCTGGTTACCAGCCGATCGTTCGATCGTTGACCGGTGAGTAATAAGCGCACTACCTTTCAACCGTTTCTAGCAAGCGATTTGATCCCGCCTTCCGCGGTGACCTGTGCCCGCGCGAATGTGGTGCACCGCCTTTGCTGTCCTGAACTCCCCCACCCTGCGGTTTCACGTTGATTCGGAGAATCATGACGTCCGCTGCGCGTTCCGAGGACATGATCATCGGCATCACCCCGTTCGGCGAGCCCGACGCCGGTCTCGCCCTGGCGGTCGGCCGGGCCGGCGGCCTCGGCGTGCTCGACCTGGGGCCCGGGGACAGAAGAGCGCGCGAGGCACTGGCCCGGCTGCGCCGCGCGTCACCGGGCGCGTACGGCGTGCGGGTCGGACCGGGCTGCCGGCTCGCTCCCGCCGATCTGGCTCCCGGGGATTCCGGGCCGCACACGGTGGTGCTCACCGCCGACGCGCACTGGCCCGTGACCGAGGTCGCGGGCCGGTACCGCGTGCTGGTGGAGGTCACCGATCTCGCGAGCGCGCGGGCGGCGGTGCGCGCCGGGGCGCACGGGCTCGTCGCGCGGGGCGCCGAGTGCGGCGGCCGGGTCGGCGAACTCAGCACGTTCGTGCTGCTGCAGCAGCTGCTCGCGGCGCCGGATCTCGGGCTGCCGGTGTGGGCCTGCGGCGGCATCGGCCCGCGTACGGCCGCCGCCGCGGTGGCGGGCGGTGCGGCCGGTGTCGTCCTGGACAGCCAGCTCGCCCTGCTCGACGACGCGGCACTGCCCGAGCCGGCGGCCGCCGCGCTGCGCGCGATGGACGGCTCCGAGACCGTCGTCGTGGCCGGTCACCGCGTCCTGCGGCGGCGCGGCCCCGACGCCCCGCAGGTCCCGGAGGACGCCGGGCCCGAGGCGGTGGCGGCACTGCTCGGCGCCCGGGACCTTCGTACCCAGTTGCTGCCCGTGGGCCAGGACGGTTTCCTCGCCGCCCGGTTCGCCGGGCGCTGGGGCGACGCCCGGCGGACGGTGCGGGCCCTGCGCGAGGCGGTGCTGGACGCCGTACGCGACGACACGGCCGTACGGGCGCTGCGGGCTCGGTCGCCGATGAGCCGGGCGCTCGGTACCCGGCTGCCGCTCGCGCAGGGGCCGATGACGCGGGTGAGCGACGAGGCCTCCTTCGCCGCCGCGGTCGCCGCCGAGGGGGCGCTGCCGTTCCTCGCGCTGGCGCTGGCGGACGGGGCGCGGACACGGGAGCTGCTCGCCGGGACCCGGGACGCGGTCGCGGGGCGGCCCTGGGGTGTGGGGGTGCTCGGTTTCGCGCCGGAGGACGTGCGCGCCGCCCAGCTGGAGGCCGTACGGGAGCTGCGGCCGACGCATGCCGTCATCGCGGGCGGGCGGCCGTCCCAGGCGCAGGCGCTGGAGCGGGACGGCATCCGGACCTTTCTGCACGTGCCGTCGCCGGGGTTGCTGCGGCAGTTCCTCCAGGCGGGGGCACGCCGGTTCGTGTTCGAGGGCTCCGAGTGCGGCGGGCATGTGGGACCGCGCGGCAGCTTCCCGCTCTGGGAGGCCCAACTCGCCGTTTTGGAAGACTACTTGGCTGACGCGGACGGCTCGGATCTGGAGGTGTTCTTCGCGGGCGGGGTGCACGACGAGCGGTCGGCTGCGATGGTCGCCGCGCTGGCCGCGCCGCTGACCGCGCGCGGCGCGGCGGTCGGGCTGCTGATGGGGACGGCCTATCTGTTCACCGAGGAGGCGGTGGCACACGGGGCGATCCGGCCGCTGTTCCAGCGGCAGGTGCTGGCCGCCGAGGGCACCACGCTGCTGGAGTCGGCGCCGGGCCATGCCACCCGGTGCGTGCCCAGCCCGTTCGCCGCCGACTTCCGTGGGGAGGAGGCCCGGCTGCGCGCGGAGGGCGTGCCCGACCGGCGGGTCTGGGAGGAGCTGGAGCGCCTCAACGTGGGCCGGCTGCGCCTCGCCAGCAAGGGCGTGACCCGTGACGGCGACGGCACGCTCGCCCCGGTCGACGAGCAACGCCAGTACGCGGAGGGGATGTTCATGGCCGGGGAGGTGGCCGTGCTGCGCTCGGCCACCACGACCCTCGCCGCGCTGCACGCCTCCGTGACGACCGGCGCCGCCGAGCATCTCGCCCTGCGGGCGGCCGAGTTGGGAGTGGACCGGGGCGGGCGGACGGAGCCCGAGACCCCGGCGCCGCTCGACATCGCTGTCGTCGGTATGGCGTGCATGTTCCCGCAGGCACCCGACCTGCCCACCTTCTGGGCCAATGTCGTCGGAGGCGTCGACGCGGTCGACGAGGTGCCGGTCGACCGCTGGGACACGGCCGTCCACCACGGCGAGTCCACCCCGTCGAAGTGGGGCGGCTTCCTGCCGCCGATCCCCTTCGACCCGCTGCGCTACGGCATCCCGCCCGCCTCCCTGGGCCACATCGAACCGGTGCAGCTGCTGTCCCTGGAGGCCGCCCGGCGGGCCCTGGAGGACGCCGGATACGGCGACGGAGGACGGGAGTTCGACCGCTCGCGCACCTCGGTGGTGTTCGGCGCGGAGGCGGGCAGCGACCTGTCGAACGCGGCCACCCTGCGGGCCGTGCTGCCCTCGTACTACGGGAAGGTCCCAGCCGGTCTGGAGGAGCAGCTCCCGCGGCTCACCGAGGACTCCTTCCCCGGCATGCTCGCCAACGTCATCTCCGGGCGGATCGCCAACCGGCTCGATCTCGGCGGCACCAACTACACGGTCGACGCGGCCTGCGCGTCCTCGCTCGCCGCGGTCGACGTCGCCTGCAAGGAACTCGTCGGGGGCACCTCCGACGTGGTGCTGTGCGGGGGCGCCGACCTGCACAACGGCATCAACGACTTTGTGCTGTTCTCCTCCGTCCACGCCCTGTCCCCCACCGGACGCTCCCGGGCCTTCGACGGCTCGGCGGACGGCATCGCCCTCGGCGAGGGCGTGGCCTGCGTCGTGCTCAAACGTCTCGCGGACGCCGAACGCGACGGCGACCGGATCTACGGCGTGATCAAGGGCCTCGGCGCCTCCAGCGACGGCCGCTCCCTCGGTCTGACGGCGCCCCGCCCGGAGGGCCAGCGGTCGGCGCTGGAGCGGGCGTACCGCAGCGCGGGCGTCTCCCCGGCCGACGTCGGTCTCGTCGAGGCGCACGGCACCGGAACCGTGGTCGGCGACCGTACCGAACTGCGCATCCTGGGCGAGGTGTTCACCGAGGCAGGGGCCACGTCCGGGGCGTGTGTGCTGGGTTCGGTGAAGTCGCAGATCGGGCACACCAAGTGCGCGGCCGGACTGGCCGGGATGATCAAGACGCTGCTGGCGCTGTACACCGGTGTCCGGCCGCCGACGCTGCACGTCGAGGCGCCCAACGCGGCCTGGGACGCGGACAGCAGTCCGTTCGCCTTCCACGCCGAGGCCCGCCCCTGGGCGGCGCCCGCCGGGAAACGGCTCGCCGGGGTGAGCGCGTTCGGGTTCGGCGGCACCAACTTCCATGTCGTACTGAGTGCTTACGCGGACGGCGCGCCGCCGGTGCGGGGCCTGGACGCCTGGCCGGCCGAGCTGTTCCTCTTCCGTGGACGGGACGAGGGCGCGGCCCACCGGGCGGCGGAGGAGCTGCTGCGCGCGGCGGAGGCCGACGGGCGACCGTGGCGGCTGCGGGACCTGGCGCTGAGCGCGGCCCGGCGGTCGGACGCGAGCGGCGATCCCGTACGGCTCGCGGTCGTGGCGTCGGACGTGGACGACCTGACCGGCAAGCTCCGGCGGGCCCTGCGCGGCGAGTCCGATCCCCGGCACGGGCTGCACACGCACGACCCGCAGGACGGCAAGGTCGCCTTCCTCTTCCCCGGCCAGGGCAGTCAGCGCACCGGCATGCTCGCCGAACTCTTCGTGAATTTCCCCGAGTTGAGGTCGTATCTGGAGCTCGGTCACTCCCACGCCGGCGCGCTGTATCCGCCGGCCGCCTTCGACGACGCCGTACGGGAACGGCAGCGGGCCGCGCTGACCGACACCCGGGTCGCGCAGCCGGCCCTCGGGATCGCGGGGCTCGCCGCGCACGCCGTGCTCACGGCGGCCGGGGTGCGCCCGGACATGGCCGCCGGGCACAGCTACGGCGAGCTGGTCGCCCTCGGCGCGGCCGGCGCCCTCGATCCCGAGACCCTGCTGGAGCTGAGCGCCGAGCGGGCGGCGGCGATCCTGGAGGCCGCCGCCTCCGCCGGTCCGGAGCCCGGCACCATGGCCGCCGTCGCGGCCGGCGCCGAGGAGGTGACCCGGGCGCTGCGAACGGCGGGCGCACCGGACTCCGTGGTCCTCGCCAACCGCAACTCGCCCGAGCAGACGGTGATCTCGGGCCCGACCGACGCGGTCTCGGACGCCGTACGGCTGCTGCGCGAGGCAGGCCTCGGGGCGAAGCGGATCCCCGTGGCCTGCGCCTTCCACAGTCCGCTGGTCGCCGGAGCCGGTGACCGGTTCGCCGAGGTGCTCGCCGAACGGCCGGTGCACGCCCCCGAGTTCCCGGTGTGGGCCAACCGCACGGCCGCCCCCTACCCGGTCGACCCGGACGCCGTACGAGCCGGACTCGCGGCGCAGATCGGTGCGCCCGTCGCCTTCGCCGAGCAGATCGAGGCGATGTACGAGGCGGGGGCGCGGGTCTTCGTCGAGGCCGGTCCCGGGTCCGTGCTGACGCGGCTGGTCGGGCAGATCCTCGGCGACCGGCCGCACCGCACGGTGGCCTGCGAACCCCGGCCCGGCGGCGGCCTGCCCGGCTGGCTGGACGCCCTGGCCCGGCTCGCCGTGGCCGGGCTGCCGGTGCGCACCGGGTGGCTGCTGCGCGGCCGGGACGCGGTCGACGCCGTCCACACGCCCGTACCGAAGCGGCCCGGCTGGACGGTGGACGGGCAGCTGGTCCGCACGGCCTCCGGAGCCCTTCTGCCCGGTGCGCTCGCACCCGCCCGACGAGTCGGGGACCCTGTCGAAAGGACTGTGCCGACTGTGACGACGAACCCCCCGCACGGCGTCCCGTCCGACCGGGACGCGCTGATCTCCGAGTTCCTGCGCACCAGCCGGGAGATGATCGCCGCCCAACGGGACGTGCTGCTCACCTACTTCGGCGCCACGCCCGGAGCACAGCCGCCGGCGCCGCTCGCACCGCAGGCCGTGGCCCGGCCGGAGGTGATACCGGCGGAAGTGATACCGGCGGTGGCGGAACTCGTACCCCCGACGGCAGCGGCCCCGGAGCCCGATTCCGCTCCCGTCGGGGGCACCGACGTCCAGCAGGTCGTCCTGGAGATCATCAGCGAGCGCACCGGCTATCCCGTCGACATGATCGAGCCCGACCTCGATCTGGAGGCGGACCTCAGCATCGACTCCATCAAGCGCGCCGAGATCGCCGGTGAGCTGGCGAAACGGCTGGGTGCCGGGGGCGGGGCGGACCTCACCGCACTGGACGACGCGGAGCTGGAGGAGCTGGCGAAGGCGCGGACGGCCGCGGCGGTGACGGACTGGCTCAGGTCGCGCCTGGAGGGCCCGGCCTCGCCCGTAGCGGGATCGGCGCACGCGGAGCCTTCCCTGCCCGCGGACGCGGAGCCTTCCCTGCCCGCGGCCCGGGAGCCTGCCGACGCGGCGGACGAGGTCACCGGTGAGCCGCCCCGGCGGCACGTGTTGCGCCCGGTCCCGCTCGACGCCGGCGCCTCCGACCCGTCCGCCGTGCTCGCCGGCACCCGCTGGGCCCTCCTCGGGGACGCCCCGGAGACCGCCGCGCGCCTCGCGGCCCACGGCGCCGACGTCGTCGTACACCCCCGGGACCACGCACTGTCCGAGGCGGACGGACCGGTGGACGGGGTGCTGTACCTCGGTGCGCTCGCCGGGCCCGAGGACGACGTGCCGGTGCTGCCCGACGCGTTCGCCGTGCTGAAGGCGGCCCTGGGGCGCGGCCCCCGTTGGCTGCTGGCCGTGCGGCACACGGACGGCGAGGTGCCGGACGCCCGGTCGGCGGGGCTGCGCGGGCTGTTCCGGACCGTGGCCCGGGAGTACCCCGAGACGCTCGCGCGGGTGGTCGACCTGGCCGACGCCTCGCCGGACGGGGTCGCGCGGGTCGTGGTCGAGGAGGCCGTGGCCGCCGACCGGACGCCGGTGGTGGTGCGCGACGCCTCGGGGCGGCAGGGTTTCGAGCTGGTGGAGGAGCCCCTGGGCGCGCTCGGCAGCACCGGCGCCGGACCGGCCGGAGACGGGGTCGCGGAGGCGGCCGCACTCGGCCTGGACCAGGACTCGGTGGTGGTGCTGACGGGCGGGGCGCGCGGCATCACCGCGCAGTTCGCCGCCGCGCTCGCCGGCGCCGCCCGCTGCCGGCTGGAACTGCTCGGCCGTACGCCCGCGCCGGACGGCCCCGAGGACACCGACACGGCCGCCGCACACACCCGGGCCGAACTGCGGTCCGTACTCGCCGCGCGGGGCGGGCTGAAGCCGGCGGAGATCAGCCGCGCGGCCGAACTCCTGCTGGCCCAGCGGGAGATCACCGCGACCCTCGGTGAACTCACCGCGCTCGGCGCCCGGGTGCGCTACCGCTCGGTGGACTTCCGGGAGCCCGAGGCGGTGGTGCAGGCGGTGAAGGAGATCCACGCCGAACACGGCCGGCTCGACGGTGTGGTGCACGCGGCCGGAATCATCGAGGACCGGCTGATCGCGGAGAAGACCGCCGAGTCCTTCCAGCGGGTCTACGGCACCAAGGCGACCGGCGCGGACGCCCTGCTCACGGCGCTGGAGGAACTGCCGTCGGCGCCCGCGTTCACGGTCCTGTTCGGCAGCATCTCCGCCGTTCTCGGCAACCGGGGCCAGGTGGACTACGCGGCCGCCAACGACGCGCTGGAGACCCTCGGTGCCGCCTTCGCCGCCCGCACCGGGCGGCGCGCGATGACCGTGCACTGGGGCCCCTGGGCGCCCGCGCCCGGTCACGGCGGGATGGTCGGGGCGGAACTCGCCCGCGAGTACGCCCGGCGCGGCATCCGGCTGATCGACCCCGAGGAGGGGACCGCGGCACTGCTGCGGGAGCTGGCGTGGGGCGATCCGTCGGTCAGGGCCGTGGTCCACACCGCGTCGGGCTGGTGACCGGTGTCGCCTGCAATCCCCGGAAGGGCGACTGTGACGGCCCGTCAAGTGCCGGTCGCCATCGTCGGCATGTCGGTGCTGCTGCCGGGGGCCACCGATCTGGACGCCTACTGGCGGAATCTCCGGGACGGCGTGGACGCCATCGGAGAGGTGCCGGAGGGCCGTTGGGACGCCGACGCCTACTACCGGCCGGGCACCGCGGCCGAACCGGCCCTCGCGGAGCGGGTCTACGCCCGTAGGGGCGGGTTCGTGGACGGGCTCGCGCAGGTCGAGGTCACCCGGTTCGGGATCATGCCGAACTCGGTGGCCGGCACAGAGCCCGACCAGCTGATCGCCCTGCACGTGGCCTCCGCCGCCCTGGACGACGCGGGCGGCGCGGACCGCCTCCCCGACCGAGGGCGCGTCGGCGTCGTCCTCGGCCGGGGAGGCTACCTCACCCCCGGTCTGGTCCGGCTCGACCAGCGGGTGCGCACGGCCGGGCAGCTCGTACGGACGCTGGGCGAGCTGCTGCCCGACCTGTCCGACTCCCAACTCGACCGAGTCCGGGAGGCGTTCACCGAGCGGCTGGGTCCGGACAGCCCCGAGTCCGCGATCGGTCTCGTGCCCAACCTCGCCGCGTCCCGGGTCGCCAACCGGCTCGACCTGCGCGGACCGGCGTACACGGTGGACGCCGCGTGCGCGTCCTCGCTGGTCGCTGTGGACCAGGCGGTCGGTGAACTGGCCTCCGAGCGCTGCGACATGATGCTCGCAGGGGGCGTCCACCACTGCCACGACATCACGTTGTGGAGTGTCTTCTCCCAACTGCGCGCCCTCTCCCCCAGCCAGCGCATCCGTCCCTTCCACCGGGACGCGGACGGCATCCTGATCGGTGAGGGCACGGGGGTCGTCGTCCTGAAACGGCTGACGGACGCCGAGCGGGACGGCGACCGGATCTACGCCGTGATCCGGGGCACCGGCGTGGCGAGCGACGGCCGGGCGGCCGGGCTGGTCAACCCCGACCCCGGCGGCCAGGCACAGGCCGTACGGCAGGCGTGGCGGGTCGCCGGGCTCGACCCCGCGGCGCCCGGTTCGCTCGGCCTGCTGGAGGCGCACGGGACGGCGACTCCGGCGGGCGACGGCGCCGAACTCACCACGCTGGCTGAGGTGTTCGGGCCGGGGGACGGCGCCCCCGACGCCGTCCTGGGCTCGGTGAAGTCGATGATCGGGCACACCATGCCGGCCGCCGGTGTCGCCGGTCTGGTCAAGGCCGCGCTCGCCGTCCACCACGCGACGCTGCTGCCCACGCTCCACTGCGACGATCCGCATCCGGCCCTGGCCCGCACCCGCTTCCGCACGCTGGAGAAGGCGGCGGAGTGGGAGACCGGGCCCGGGCAGCCGGTGCGCAGGGCCGCCGTCAACGCGTTCGGGTTCGGCGGGATCAACGCGCATGTGGTGCTGGAGGAGGCGCCGGGGGCGCGGGCGGAGGTCGGTGGACCGAGGACCGGCCCCGCCTCCCGTGCGCTCGCCCAGGTCACGCAGGTCACCGAGCCCGAGGAGATCCTGCTGCTCGCCGCGGAGTCCCCGGCCCGCCTCGCCGCCCTGCTGGACGCCGACGACGTCACCGTACGTTCCGCCGGACTCGACCCCACGCGCCCGCACCCGGACGCGGGCCCCGCCCGGCTCGGGATCGTCGACCCGACGGCCAAGCGGCTCGCGCTGGCCCGTCGCGCGCTCGGCAAGGGGCGCGCCTGGCACGGCCGCAACGACGTCTGGTTCCGGCCGGACCCCCTGCTCGGTACCGCCGGGCACGGAAAGCTGGCGTTCCTCTTCCCCGGTCTGGAGGGCGACTTCGCCCCCCGCGTCGATGACATCGCCGCCCACTTCGACCTGCCCGCTCCGGTGCTCCCTCACCGCGAGACGCAGGACATCGGCCGGCACGGCTTCGGGGTCGTCGCCGTGGGCCGGCTGCTCGACGCCGCTCTGCGCCGCACCGGGATCGTGCCGGACGCGGTCGCCGGGCACAGTGTGGGCGAGTGGACGGCGATGGCGGCGGGCGGGCTGTACGCCGGGGACGAGGTCGACGCCTTCATGGCCGGCTTCGACCCCGACTCGGTGACGGTCCCCGGGCTGGCCTTCGGCGCGATCGGAGCCTCCGCCGAACGGGTGCTGGCGGCTCTGCGCGACGAGGGCGGGGAGCGGGCGGGGCTCGTCCTCTCCCACGACAACGCGCCGGGGCAGTCGATGGTGTGCGGTCCGCAGACCGCGGTGGAGGACTTCGTCCGGGCCTTCCGCTCCCAAGGCGTGCTCAGCCAGGTACTGCCGTTCCGGTCGGGCTTCCACACGCCGATGCTGGAGCCCCACCTCGGCCCGATCGAGGAAGCCGCGGAGCGGTTCCGGCTGCACGCGCCGCACACACCCGTCTGGTCGGGGACGACCGCCGCCCCCTTCCCCGAAGGAAAGGCGGAGATAAGGGAGTTGTTCGCAAGGCATCTGCTGGAGCCCGTCCGTTTCCGGCAGTTGGCGCTGGCCCTGTACGAGTCCGGGCACCGGGTGTTCGTGCAGGCGGGCCCCGGTCAGCTCGGCTCCCTCGTCGGCGACACCCTCGGCGGACAGGACCACCTGGTCGTCGCCGCCAACTCGCCCCACCGCACGGGCCTGGCCCAGCTCCGCCGGGTCGCCACGGCGGTGTGGACGGCGGGGGCGCACGTGGCTCCCTCCCTTGCGCGACCCCGCCGGACGGAACCTCAACGGCCGGCGGTACGCCTGGACTTGGGCGGCGCTCTGGTGTCCCTCGCACCGGAGAGGCTCGCCGAACTCCGGGCGGGGCTGCGTCCCCGCGCGGGCAGCGGCCCCTCACCCCTGGACACACTCGCCCAACACTCCCCATTGGCCGCCGAGTTGAACGCGCTGATGCGCGAGACATCGGACATGGCGGCGGCTCTCCTGGGCGCACCGGCCCCGGGTCCCGCCCGGCTCACCCCCCGCCGCACCACCGTCCGTGTCTCCCCCGACACCATGCCCCACCTCCTCGACCACTGCTTCTTCCCGCAGCGTCCCGGCTGGCCCGACGTGGCGGACCGGTGGCCGGTGGTGCCGGCGACGACGATCGTGCGGCACATCATGGACGCGGCGGCCGAGGCCGCCCCCGGCACCGTCCCGGTCGCCGTGCACGGCGCGCGGTTCGAGGAGTGGCTCACCGCCACCCCGCCCGTCGACGTACCGGTGACGGCGACCCCGGAGGGACCGGACCGCGTGGCCGTGTCCTTCGGCCCCCGCGCCCGCGCCACGGTCGAACTGGCCGCCCGCCACCCGTCCCCGCCTCCGGCCCCCTGGCCGGCCGGCACCGCCGCCGAACGCGTCCCCGAGCACACCGCCGCCCAGCTCTACGACGAGCGCTGGATGTTCCACGGCCCGGCGTTCCAGGGCGTCACCGAGCTGACCGCGATCGGCGACCGCCATGTGCGCGGAATCATCACCACCCCGCCCGCACCCGGCGCGCTGCTCGACAACGTCGGTCAGATCCTCGGCTACTGGATCATGGCGACGCGGACCGAGCGGACCGTGGTGTTCCCGGTCGGTATGCGGGAGATGCGGTTCCACGGTCCGGATCCGGCGCCCGGCACCGAGGTCGCGTGCCTCGTCCGGATCACCTCGCTCACCGACACGGTCCTGGAGGCGGACGTCCAGCTGACGGTCGACGGCACGGTGTGGGCCGAGCTGTACGGCTGGCAGGACCGCCGGTTCGACAACGACCCGAAGACCCGTCCCGTCGAGCGCTTCCCGGAGCGCAACACCCTCTCCGAGGCGAGGCCGGACGGCTGGACGCTGCTGCACGAGCGGTGGCCGGACCTCGCCTCCCGCGAGCTGATCATGCGCAACTCCCTGGGCGGCCAGGAACGTTCGGAGTACGCGGCGCACGCCCCGCGCGGGCGCCGGCAGTGGCTGCTCGGCCGGATCGCCGTCAAGGACGCCGTACGGCAATGGCTGTGGGATCACGGCGAGGGACCGGTCTTCCCGGCCGAACTCCGGGTGCGCAACGACGAGTCGGGCCGCCCGTACGTCACCGGTGTGCACGGGCGCGTCCTGCCCCCGCTGAACGTGTCCCTGGCCCACTGCGCGGAGGCCGGCGTGGCGATCGTCCGCCCGCGCCCACCTGGCCCCGGCCGCGGGACCGGCCCCGGCCCCGGTCCCGGTCCCGGTCCGGGCATCGACATCGAGGAGGTCACCGACCGCACACCGGAGACCCTGGAAGCGGCACTGGGCCCGGATGAACTCCGGTTGCTGAGAGACCTGTTGACGACCACCGGGGACTCCGAGGCGCTCTGGTTCACCCGCTTCTGGGCGGCGAAGGAAGCCGTCGCCAAGGCGGAGGGCACCGGATTCGGGGGCCGGCCACGGGACTTCACCGTGCTCGACGCGACCCCGGACGGCGACCGGCTGACCGTCTCCGGCCGACTGGAGGGCTCCTACGCCGTGCACTGCGAGCCGGCCGCCAACCCGCCCACCCTGCCCGCCCGGAGTTACGTCGTCGCCTGGACGACGGGCCCCGCCCCGGCGCCCACGGAACCGAACCGACCGAAGGAGTACGACCGATGACCCCCGTCACCGCCGACGAGGAGAGCGTCCTCGCCGACATCACCGGCATGCTCGCGCGGCTCCTGGAGGACGAATACGGCCTCGACGACGTGGAGATCGGCATGCAGACCACCTTCAACCGCGATCTGGAGCTGGAGAGCATCGACCTGGTGACGCTGGCGGGACTGCTCCAGGAGCGGTACGGGGACCGGGTCAACTTCGCGGAGTTCCTGGCCGGGATGGAGTTCGACGAGATCATCGAGCTGACCGTCGGCCGGCTCGTCGAGTACGTGGTGACCAGTCTGAAGGCGGCGGGGGCGAGCTGACCCATGGCGATGGTCGACACCGGCGCCGTCCGGTTGCACGTCCAGCGGCTCGGCCCCGGCGGGGACCGCCCGGCCGGTGCCACCGTCGTCCTGGTGCACGGTCTGCTCACCGACAGCCTGGCCAGCCACTACTTCACCGTCGCCCCGGCGTTCGCGGCGGCCGGCCTCGACGTCGTCATGTACGACCTGCGCGGCCACGGCCGCAGCGCACGCCCCGCCGAGGGCTACACCCTGGACGACAACATCGACGACCTGGAGGCGCTCGTGGACCGGCTGGGGGTGACCGGGCCGGTGCATCTGGTCGGCAACTCCTACGGCGGCACGATCGCGTTCGGTTACGCGGCCCGCCATCCGGAGCGGGCGGGCAGTGTCTGTCTCATCGAGTCCGAACCGGCCACCCCTGCCTGGGCGGAGAAGCTGGAGCGCATCCTGGGCTGGGTGGTGGAGCGGCTCGCGCACCACGAGCCGGAGGCCCTCGCCTGGGTCACCGCCAACCGGGGGCAGCACACGGCCCGGCTGGCCAGGGGTGCGGCGCGGCTCGTCCGGGAGACGACGCTCAGCCGGGACATCCCGGCGAGCCGCGTGCTGACGGAGGAGCGGATCGCGGCGGTGCGCTGCCCGGTGCTCGCCCTCTACGGGGGCGACTCCGACCTGGCCGAGCAGGCGGACTGGCTGGAGGGGGTGCTGCCGGACTGCCGGACCGTGATCGTGCCCGGCCATGAGCACTCGATCCTCGTGGAGGCCTCGCAGACGGTGGGCGGGCACGTCCTGTCGCTGGTGGAGGAGACCCTCGGGACGGCGGCGCGGTGAGCCGGTTCCTGTTCGTCGTGCCGCCGCTGGTCGGGCACGTCAACCCGACCGTGGGGGTCGCCGCCGAGCTGGCCGCGCGGGGGCACCGGGTGGCGTGGGTGTGCCCGGATCCGGAGCTGGTGGGACGGCTCGCGGGGGCCGGGGCGCTCGTGTTCGGATGCGCCGGCACCGCCCAGGGCGAGCGGCCCGCCGAGCTGCGCGGCCCCGAGGCGCTGAAGTTCCTGTGGGAGTGGTACCTGCTGCCGCTCGCCGAGGCGATGGCACCGGGAGTGCGGGCGGCCGCCCGGGAGTTCCGGCCGGATGTGGTGGTGGCCGATCAGCAGGCCTTCGCGGGGGCGTTCACCGCGGAGCGGCTGGGCCTGCCCTGGGCGACCTCGGCGTCGACGTCGGCGGAGTTCACCGATCCGCTGGCCGGGCTGCCCAAGGTGCGGGAGTGGGTGGAGCAGCGGCTGGCCGCGCTGCGCACCTCGCTCGGCGACCCCGGGAGGGCGACCGACCCGCGTTTCTCCCCGCACCTGGTCCTCGCCTTCAGCGCACCGGAGTTGGCGGGCGTGGCCGAGGGGGTGCGCTGGGTCGGCCCCTCGATCACCGCGCGCCGGGAGGCGTCCGGCTTCCCCTGGGAGTGGCTCGACCCCGGCCGGTCCACCGTCCTCGTCAGCCTCGGCACCGCCAACACCGATGTGGGCGGCCGATTCCTCGACGTGTGCCGGGACGCACTGCGCGAACGGGCCGACCGGGTACAGGGGTTGATCGTCGACCCGGGCGGCACGCTCGGCGCCGCCGGTGACGACAAGGATGTCCTGATCACCCCTTCCGTACCCCAACTCGCGCTGCTGGAGCGTGGAGTGAACGCGGTCGTGTGTCACGCCGGGCACAACACGGTGTGCGAGGCGTTGTGGCACGGCGTCCCGCTCGTCGTCGCCCCCATCCGGGACGACCAGCCGGTGGTGGCCGGCCAGGTCGTGGCCGCGGGGGCCGGGGTGCGGGTGCGCTTCGGCCGGGTCACGGCGTCGCGGCTGGGCGCCGCCCTGGACGCCGTACTGCACGAGCCCGGGTACTGGGTGGCCGCCGAGCGGATCGGCTCGGCGTTCCGCGCCGCGGGCGGCGCACCGGCCGCCGCGGACCATCTCGACGAGCTGGCAAGGGAGTCCGGATGACCGACGAGACCCGGCCGGGCGAGCGGATCGCCGCGCTGCGCCCCGCCTACCAGGACGACATCGCCGCCGGTGTGGAGCGCTTCCTGGAGCCCCGGAGCACCGACTGCCCGTGGTGCGGCTGCCAGGACCTCACCACCCGGCTGCGCACCACCGACCTGCTCCAGCACAAGCCGGGCCGGTTCGTTCTGGACCGCTGCGAGGGCTGCGGGCACGTCTTCCAGAACCCCCGGCTCACCGCGGAGGGGCTGGAGTTCTACTACCGGGACTTCTACGACGGCCTCGGCGAGAAGAAGCTCGGGGAGACGTTCGGGGCGCGGACGAAGACGTACCGGAACCGGGCCGAGTCGATGCTGCCGTACGACTCCGCGCCGAAGGCCTGGCTGGACGTGGGCACCGGGCACGGGCACTTCTGCGCGGCGGCGAAGGAGGTGCTGCCGGACACGGTGTTCGACGGGCTGGACTTCACCGACGGCGTCGAACTCGCCGAGCGGGAGGGCCGGGTGGAACGCGGCCACCGGGGCAGCTTCCCGGACCTCGCGCCCGAACTGGCCGCCCGCTACGACGTGGTGAGCATGTTCCACTACCTGGAGCACAGCACCGACCCCGACCGCGAACTGCGGGCCGCGCGGGAGGCGGTGCGGCCGGGCGGGCATCTGCTGATCGAGGTCCCCGACCCCGAGAGCCGTTACGCCCGGCTGCTCGGCCGCTGGTGGCTGCCCTGGCTGCAGCCGCAGCATCTGCACTTCGTGCCGGTGGCCAATCTGCGGGACCGGCTCACCGAGCTGGGCTTCACGGTGGTCGCGGAGCAGCACGCCGAGCCGCACGACCCGGTCGATCTGCTGGCCGCCGTATGGCTGGCGCTGGACCACGCGGCGCCGCGCGAGGACGCGCCGTGGCTGCCCGAGCCGCCGGGAGCGCTGCGGCGCACACTGCGGGCCGCGCTGCTGATCGCGGGCATTCCCGCGTTGATCGCGGGCACCCTGCTCGACCGGTTCGCCGTCCGGCCGCTGGCGCACCGGCTGGGCGTGTCCAACGCGTACCGGATCGTGGCCAGACGCGACTGACGGCAATCGTTGCCCGACGCGACCGACGGGGTGGGCAGACGGGTTCCGCCGTGCTAGCTTCGGGCTCACCGGACCATCAGGAATCCTGACGATCCACGGTGTGCGGCCCGACGAACGGAACCCGTATGTCCATCCTGGCCAGACCCGCGGTGGCGACCCGTGCCGCGAAGACCATGCAGGGCCTCACCAGGCTGGCGAGCCGCCGCTCCGGCGGCCCCGGTTCCACGGCCGCCTGGCGGGCCCGGTTCCCCGAGTACCCGCGTGACGCGAGCGAAACGACCGTGCCGACGTCGGTGGCCCCGGCGCCGGTCACGGTGTACCTGCCGCCGGGTGGGACCGCCACCAGGCCGCCCGTGCACGTCAACTTCCACGGCGGCGGCTATGTCATGTCGATGCCGGTGATGGACGACGCGCTGTGCCGGTTCCTCGCCGTCGAGGCGGGAGTGGTCGTGGTCAACGTGAAGTACGTGGTCGCGCCGCAGCACCCGTTCCCGGCGCCGACCACACAGGCGTACGAGGTCGTCGACTGGGTGGCCGGGCACGGCGCGGAGCACGGCTGGGACGGCGCGCGGCTCACCGTCGGCGGGCAGAGCGCGGGCGGCGGACTCGCCGCGGCCGTGGCCCGCCAGTCCCTGGAGCGGGGCGGGCCCGCGATCGCCCTGCAGGTGCTGCACTATCCACCGCTGGACCTCGCCACCGCCGCCCGGGACAAGAAGGCCGCCGTCGCCAGGCCGATGCTGCGGCCCTGGATGGCGGACGTCTTCGACACGTCGTACGTGCCGGACCGGCGTGAGCGCGCCGACCGGCTCGTCTCCCCCGCGCACCCCTCGGACACCGCCGAACTCAAGGGCATCGCGCCGGCCCTGGTGATCACGGCCGAGTACGACCTGCTGCGCGCCGAGGCGGCCCGCTACGCCGAGCGACTGCACGCGGCGGGTGCTCTCGTCGAGCACCACGAGGTCGCCGGCGCGGACCACGGCTACGACACGAACGACGACGAAAAGGCGCGCCAGAGCTACGCCCTGATGGCTCGTCATATCCGAAGGGCCACCGCGCCCGACGCCCCCTGACAGGCGCGGGCGCCGCGGTCCCG
>NZ_JBLRVZ010000019.1:258115-353105 GCF_048159505.1 Streptomyces sp. T028 | reverse complement strand
CCCGCGGGGCCCGCTCCGATCACACACGTGTCGTACTGGATCTCACTCACCAGCCCGCCTCCTTGCAGCGATGTCCCGGGTATTGCATGGAACCTACGCAGGTCCGGACCGACGGGAACTGCCCCGCGCGGCCACGGAGGGGACCTCAACGGCCAGCGGAGTGCCCCTGCCGCTCCTGCCGGGCACTCCTGTCGAGACGGACAACAGCATCTGAAGACGGAGAGATCCCTGCCCGGTTCTCGTGGCCCGGCGCGGAGGACGAAGATCGATGATCTAGGCTCCGATCGACACCGGGACGGCGAGAACGGGACAGCCGAAGCAGAGCGAGTGACTCGGCCGCGTCCATCGCGAAGGAAGCGATGGACGCGCCATCCCGGGTCGGCTCGCCGGGGACAGACCCCGATTGATCCACAGGAAGGATTCACTCGTGATCGAGCTGAGCATCTCCACCGCTGCGGGCGCGTTCGACGCCCTCGTGGCAGGCCCGCCCGAGGGCCGCCCGGTCCTGCTGCTGCACGGTTTCCCGCAGACGGGACGTGCGTGGGAGCGGCAGATCGAGGCCCTTGCCGCACAGGGCCACCGCGTCGTCGCACCGGACCAGCGCGGCTACTCCCCCGGTGTGCGCCCCGAGCGGCCCGAGGACTACCGGCTCGACATCCTGGCCGACGACGTGGTCGCGATCACGGAGGAACTGGGCTGGGCGGCGTTCGACCTCGTCGGCCATGACTGGGGAGGCGCGGTCGCGTGGTGGGTCGCCGGTGCCCACCCCGGCCGTGTGCGCACTTTGGCGGTCGTCTCGACACCACACCCCGGCGCCCTGGCCGAGACCCTGAGCACCGACGAGGACCAGCGCAAGCGATCGCAGTACATGATCGACTGGCGCGAGGCACCGGCGACCGAGAACCGCATGCTCGCCGACGACGCCGCGGAGCTGCGCGCCGCCTACGCGGGCAGGATCCCGCAGGCAAGTGCCGACGCCCACGCCCGGCACCTGTCCCGGCCGGGTGCCCTCACCGCGGCACTGAACTGGTACCGGGCCGGCCGCCCCGACGGCGAGGTCGGCGTCATCGACGTCCCCACGCTCTACGTCTGGAGCACGGACGACGCCGTGTTCGGCCCGGTGGCGGCGCGGGACACCGGCCGGTGGGTCGGCGGGCCGTACCGCTTCGAGACCCTTGAGGGCGTCAGCCACTGGATCCCCGAGGAGGCACCCGAGACGCTGAGCAGCCTGCTCCTCGAACATCTGCGGGCGCACGGCTGACAGGGACGCGTCGCACGCCCCGCCGACCGTTTCCCGCGGCGCCCGGTTCGAGAGCCCCGGACCGGGCGCAGGTGCGGGATGTGCCCAGCCGGCGGCGGGCGTACCACCACGCCCCTGGTCGAAAGCGGCCAGGCAGTCGTCGAGCCCGGCCGGGAAGGGATCCTCAGGCCAGCGCGACCGGGGCGAGATCCAGGAGGTCTTCGAGCAGGAGACGAGCCAGTGGGGGCGCCCCGCATCCAAGGGCCTCACCGACACGCCCGCCGAACTCGCCGAGGCGGCCCGGCTCCATCCGCGTGAGAAGTTCCTGCGCGCCAAGGTCGGCGTCTCCGGCGCCAACTTACGAACGACGTCAGGCAGGACAGGACCTGCCGATGCGGCGGGTAGTCCGCGAAGTGGTCCGGCATGGGGTATCCGCCGAAGCCGGAGAGCGTCCTGCTGGAGATGAAGTGGGCCGACTCGTACATCGGGCTGCCGGGATTGTCGATGTCCCAGAGGCCACCGGGGCCCGTGTGCCGTTCGATGTGCGTGTACGGCAGATCCCGCTCGGCCAGCGCCCTGGCCACCGCGAGCCCCGCGGGGCCCGCTCCGATCACACACGTGTCGTACTGGATCTCACTCACCAGCCCGCCTCCTTGCAGCGATGTCCCGGGTATTGCATGGAACCCACGCAGATCCGGACCGACGGCAACCGATCCGCATTTTCACCCGAACTTGATCGATCGACTCAATCAGAGGACCAAGTCGCTATAATGTCCCCATGGCTCATGTGCCCGCGGCGGAGCGCCGCCCCCAGCTGATCAACGCGGCCATCGACCTCATGACCAGGGAGGGAGTAGCCGCCGGAAGCACCCGCGCCATCGCCGCCGAGCTGGGCGTGGCCCAGGCGACGGTGCACTACACATTCGGTACCAAGGAGGATCTGTACCGGGCCGTCATGGAGCAGTTGACCCATGATCTGATCGAGCAGGTGGAACACGCCGTACCGGAGGGCGCCGGTTTCGAGGAGACGGTGGCCGCCCTCGCCTCGGCGCTCTGGCGGACCCTGCGGGAGCAGCCGACCAGTCACCAACTCCTCACCGAACTGTCCATGTTCGCACTGCGTACGCCCCGCCTGCGGGAAGCCCTGGAAGGCCACTACCGCGAGGTCATGGCCGTGACGACGAAGCTCGTGACCGAGGCCGCCGAACGCACCGGACACCAGCTCGCCCAGTCCGCCGAGACCATCGCCCGGCTCTTCCTGGCGGGCTTCGACGGTCTGTCGGTGCAGCATCTCTCGCTGCGCGACGAGGAGGCCGAACTCGACTGTCTCCAAGCGCTGGTCTCGGCGGCCGTGGCCCTGGCCGGAGGCCGCCTGGAGCTGGTGGCACTGCCGGACGGCCCCTGACGGATCACACCGCGGCCCACCGGGACCCGGCGGGTGCTCCCGTTCGCCCCAGGCCACCCGAGCGGCCCGGCGTGGCGCACGCAGTCAGCCTCGAACGGCTCGTAGGGCTGCGCGGCGCGTCGCCTGACGGGCCACGCACGACACAGCAGGGCCACCCCGCACCGCACATGGCGGCACGGGGTGGCCCTGGCATACGAGACTCCGGCGTACGCGCTCCGAAGGGTGGGGCCGGTCGGACCCCGCGTGACGCGACCCGACCGCCTCGGCCTCGGTCCCTCCGCGGACGGCCCCTCTCCGGGGCCGGCCGACGTGGACGGCGTCGGTCACCCCACGGGCGAGGCCACCGACCGCCGGTCCTCCGCGGCCTTCGCGCTCGCCACCGTCATCCTCATCAGGGGGATCGAGGACACCATGGTTCCGCATGCCAGGACGAGGCTCAGTATGCCGGCGCCGGCGCCGTCGAGGATTCCTCCGACCACCAGAGGTCCGATGCCGGTGCCCAGGGCACCCGCCCCGCTCAGGGAGGCCACCAGACGTCCGGTCGGATCGATGAGCGCCGCGGCGGCGAGCATCTGCACCAGGACTGCCAGCTGACACGCCTGCCAGAGAACGGCCGCGACGACGAAGAGCACGGGATCGTGGGTGAAGGTCAGGAGCGCCATCGCGAGAGCCTGGGCCGTGACGAAGCCGGCCATGGACCGCATCCGCCCGAAGTGCCGGGCAGCGATGGGCCCCACGACGGCGCCGGCCAGCCCCACGACGCTGGAGCCGGCGAGGACGGCCGCGACGGCGGAGTGCGACATCCCGGTGTGCTGACGGCCCAGGACCGAGGCGTACGACCACGCGCCCTGGGTGACCGCCCACAGCAACGCGGTACCGACGAGCAGTACCACCGAGGGCCTGCCCGAGGCCGCCTCGGCCGTGCCGGAGGATTCCGGGCCCGGTGCCGGAGGGCCGTCGGGGAGCCGACGAACCAGGGGCCAGGCGAGCAGGCAGCACAGTGCCATGAGCAGGAATCCGGCACCCTCCGCCAGGTCGTTGTTGGCCACCGGAACACCCATGATCAGCAGAGCGGTCGCAGCTACCACGCCGCAGACCGTGACCGCGGACGCCTTGTCGGCGTCGTCGGTGGCGGCGAGTGCCGCGGTGGCCGCCGCGTAGACCGCGCCGAGCCCCGCGCCGAGGACCAGGTTGGCCAGGATCAGGGTCACCGGGTCGGTGGCCAACGCCGCCCCCAGGAAGCCCGCTCCCGACAGTGCCAGGCCCAGACGGGCCATCCGTACGCGCCCGGGGCGGGCGGCCCGCCGGGCCAGCAGCAGGGTGACGACCGCGGTGGCCATGAGCTGGGTCGCCGCCACAAGCCCGGCGCCGGAGTCCGACAGCGTGAAGCGCGAGGCGAAGTCGTCGACGAAGACGGGCATCACGTTCGCTCCGCCATTGCCCAGGGTCACTCCGGTGACAAGGGCCACCGCGACGCCGAAGGTCAGGGCGGCTCCGCCGCGGGCGCTCACCGGGTGCTCGCCTGCGAGGAGCGGGCGACGGCCGGCGATCCTCGGCGTGGTGCCGAACGTGCAACAGGCATGGGAACCTCACGAGTTCGAGAAGGAGCGGGACATGTGGCGGGAAAGGGGGCCACGGACGTGCCGCACGTCCGTGGCCCCGTCGGTCGGCGAGGCGGGTGCGAGGACCGGTGGCCGTCGCGCCCGGGGCGTCAGCCGGCCCAGACGTCCTCGACGTAGCGGCCGGACTCGATCATGGCGCTCAGCCAGGCGGTGGCCTCCTCGTCGTCGGCGCCGGTGTACTTGCGGTAGGTGGCCATGAACGCCTCCCGCACGGCGGGGGCCATGCGGCGGCCGTCACCGCAGATGTACACCCGTCCGTCGGCCTCCAGGGCCGCCCAGACCTCGTCGTTCTCCCTCGCGATGCGGTCCTGGACGAAACGGGCGCCGTCCTCAGGGGCGTGGGAGAAGGTGGGCCGCATGCTGACAGCCCCGGCAGCCTCCGCCGCCTCGAACTCCTCGCGGTGCAGGTAGTCGACGTCCGGGTGGTCGCAGCCGAAGTAGCACAGCAGGGTTCCGGTGGACCGCGTGTGGTGGCGGTCGAGCACGGCCCCGCGGAACGGCGCGAGCCCGGTCCCCGCGCTGACCAGGATCACGGGTACGGACGGGTCCTGCGGCAGACGGAAGTCCTCGTTGCAGGGCAGGACCCTGGCCTGGACGGTGTCGCCGGACCGGACGGTCCGCAGGTGGTGCGAGGCGATGCCGTGGAACGTGCCCTCTCCGCCGCGGTGCGGTGCGGCGAGCAGCGACACCATCAGGTCCACCTCATCGGGTGCCGCCGTCGCGGAGGAGGAGATCGAGTAGTGGCGAGGGCGCAGGACCGGCAGCAGTTCCAGGAAACGCTCGAAGGGCAGCTCGCAGGCACGGTAGCGCTCCAGCAGGTCCAGGACGCTGCGCCCGGCGGCCGTCACCTGCTCGCGGAAGCCCTCGGGGTCCATCGCCGCGAGTTCGGACAGGGGGCGCTTCTCGGGCGGGCAGGCGGTGTGCTCGGCGAGGACGGCTACCTGCTCCGGTGAGGCGGGGTCCTGCAGTTCGACGAAGTCGGTGAGCAGGCGGCGCAGGGTGAGCGGGCGGTCCACGGGCAGCGCGCCCCGGCTGCGTCGGCGGGCCCGCAGCCGGACGGTGCGGTCCAGGTCGAGTCCGAAGCGGTCGGCGACCCGCCGGACGAGGGAGGCCGGATTGCTGGGGAGGACGGCCATATGGTCGCCGGTACGGTAGGTGACGCCCTCGGGCAGCCGCAACCGCAGGAAGCGCTTCGAACGCCCCAGTTCATGCTCCATGTCGACCAGTTCGCGGGCTTCGAGTACTTCCATCGGCTGGACGCCGTGCCGTGCCGCCAGTCCACCGATGACGGAGTCCGTCGCGTCCTCCAACTCGTAGAGCCCCGTCTCCGCTCCGGTGTCCGGCTCCGTCGTGGCCGCCTCCCCGGTGGCGCCGTACCGCTCCAGCAGTACGGTCCACAGGTCGTCGGTCCACCGGTCCACCGTTCCGGCGAAGTCGCCGGAGGCGTCTGCGGCGCCACGCTCCAGCAGTGACGTCGCACCGGCCGCGGCGAGCCTCTCGTCGATGAGGGCCGGGACACGCTGGTAGGTGGCGGCCCAGTTGCGGTCGCCCACACCGAGGAGGGCGTAGTGGAGGCCGTCGAGCGAGCCGGGCTCAAGCCCCTCCAGCCACTCCATGAACTCGGCGGCGTCATCGGTGGGCCTGCCATTGTAGGAGGCCGCCACGATCACCACGGGTCCGCCGGCGGCCGGAAGCTTGCCCACGGCGTCGTTGAGCGAGGTCACTGACGGGGAGAAGCCTCGTTCGCCGCTGTCCGCCGCCAGGTCGTGTGCGATGCCCGCGCAGGTGCCCAGGTTGGAGCCGTGCAGCAGGGTCAGCGCGGTTCCTGTGGCACGCCGTGTCGTGGTCCGGTCGCCGGCCGCGGGAGCGCCGGCGGCGGTGGCCGCGGCGATGGGCAGGCGTCGCTCGCCGCTGGTGCGCCGGGCGAGGGTCAGCGTGAACTCGTCGGGCTTGAGGGTCAGCGACTGCTTGATCTTCAGCTGGTAGTCGGTGTGGTCGATCAGCCGGTAGCGATGGATCACCAATGCGAGGACCAGTGTCGCCTCGTGCAGCGCGAACTGGCGGCCGATGCAGGCGCGTTCACCGCTGCCGAACGGCTTGAACAGGTGCACCGGACGCTCCGCCTCCCGCTCGGGCAGGAAGCGGTCAGGGTCGAACAACTCGACGTTCTCGCCCCAGGCCGGGTCCCGGTGCAGCCGGGGGATGAGCACCTGGATCGACTCGCCCTTGCTCACGGCGTACTTCCCGCCGATGACCGTGTCCTCCAGCGGCTCCACCGCATAGGCGGGAGCCGTCGGCCACAGCCGCAGGCCCTCGTTGAGCACCTGACGGATGTACGTCAGCTTCCCGACGTCCCCGTAGTCCGGCTCGGGGGCGTCGGTGTCGCCCCACAGCGCGTCGACCTCCGCCTGCGCGCGGGCAAGGACCTCGGGGTGCTTGGTCAGGTAGTACAGGGCGAACGACAGGGCGCCGCTGGTGGTCTCGTGGCCGGCGATGAGGAACGTGATCGCCTGGTGGCGGATGTTGACGTCGTCCAGGGGTTCGCCCATCACCGCGTCACGGGTGTGCAGCATGCGGCCGAGCAGATCGTCGGTGGCGGTGTCCCCGGAGGCCCTGCGCTGCCGGATCACCTCGTCCACGAGGTCCCGCATCACCGTGACGTCGGCGCGGAACCGCTCGGCCTGCCGCCATTTGAACAGTTCCATACCGGGGATGGACTCCCCCTTCGCCTGGGCGAAGCCGAGCGCGCGCGTCAGCGCGGAGACGAAGGGGTGCGCCTCCTCCCGGCCGAACGACTCGAAGTCGTAGCCGAAGCCGCACAGCCCGATCGTGTCGAAGGTCAACCGCGTCATGTCCTCGGCAACGTCCACGGGCTCCGTCCCCGCCGCCCGGTCCCACTTCCCGATCAGCTCACGGGCCACCTTGAGCATCGTCGCGTGATAGCCGCGCATCGCGCCGAGGGAGAACGCCGGCATGAGAACGTCGTGCGCCTTGCGCCAGTTGGGCTCGTCGTTGAAGGCCGTGAACAGCCCGTCGCCACCGATCTCCCGCAGGATCACGAGGTCCGGATGCACGTTCTTGCGGAACCTGGTCTCGTCCGCCAGCTCGGTGACCAGGTCGAGGCCGGAGGCGAAGTTGATCTCATTGCCGAAGACGCGGAGTTTGAACAGGGGGCCGAGCTCCTTGGCCTCCTTCATCACGTAGAGCAGACCGTCGGCGCCACCAGGAATGTCGAAGGCGTGGCCCACCAGAGGCAGGGCGGGGCGCTGGGGGATCGGTTCCGTTCCGCGCACGTTCGCATGAGTCATGAGCTTGCCTTTCGTTCCGCGCAGGCTGTCGTGACCAACCATACAGGCGACATTGTCAGTTGACAATGTCGTACGATTTTATTGGTCGACACAGTCGATGATGGAACCCCAAGGAAACGGAAGACCGCCATTCGAACCGGCCTCGCGCACCCGCCCGCTCCCGGCCACCGGACAGCCGCCCTCGCGGCACGGGACCGCCGCCACCCGAGCCATCGACCGTCGTCGCGCGAGACAGGAAGCGGGGCCCGGCCGACGGCGACCAACGCAGACCTTCAACAAACCCCGAAATCACCCCTTACCGCCCGCAAGGTCAGCAACTGAGATCTATTAGCATCTGACCCTGTTTGCACGACACATCGAGAGGTGCAGCGTGACCGGCATGATCACAACCGCGGGCAATCTGCCCGCACCCCTCACGAGCTTCGCGGGCAGGCGCCGCGAGGTCGCCGAGATCCGACGCCTGCTCGGCGCGGTGCGGCTTCTGACACTCACGGGAGCCGGCGGGGTGGGCAAGACCCGGCTGGCCCTGGAAGCAGCCACCGGGTTGAGCAAGTCGTTTCCCGACGGCTTGTGGTTGATCGAACTGGCCCCGGTCCAGGACCCCTCGATGGTGGCGCCCACCATCGCGAGCACCCTCCGGCTACCAGATCTCGGCACCAGACCCGCCCTCGACCAGATCACGGATCACCTCACCCACAACCGGGCACTGATCGTCCTGGACAACTGCGAGCACGTGGTCGACGCATCCGCCGAGCTGGCGAAGAAGCTGCTCCTGGCCTGCCCGGGGCTGCGCGTCCTGGCCACGAGCCGTCAGACGCTCGGGGTCACGGGCGAGCACGTCCTCACCGTCCCCCCGCTTCCGATACCGGACGAGGCGATCGAACTGCTGCAGGAACGGGCCATCGCCGTCCGGCCGGACTTCCGCATCACCGACTCGAACCGCGCTCAGGCCGTCCGGCTGTGCACCCAGCTGGACGGGCTGCCCCTGGCCATCGAACTGGCCGCCTCCCGCCTGCGCACACTCCCCGTCGACCAGCTGACGGATCGTCTGCGAAACAGGTTCGCCCTGCTCAACGGCGGCTGCCGGACCACGCCCCCACGCCAGCGCACGTTGCACGGCATGATCGAGTGGAGCTACGACCTGTGCGCGCCGGCCGAGCGCCTGCTGTGGAACCGGCTGTCGGTCTTCGTCGGCGGCTTCGGCCTGGACGCCGCCGAGGAGGTCTGCGCGGGTGAGGGCATCGCGGAACACGAGGTTCTGGACCTGCTCGACCGGCTGGTGGCCCAGTCCGTCGTACTGGCGACCGAAGCCGAGGGGCTGCCCCGCTACCGTCTGCTGGAGACCATCAGGGAGTACGGAAGAGCTCGGCTCACCGAGTCGGGAGGAGAGCAGCGAGCGCTGCGGCGGCACCGGGATTTCTTCCTGGCCCTCGCAGAACGGACCGCAGCCGCGTGGTTCGGCCCGGGCCAGGAGGAGACCCTGGCCCGGCTGCGCGCCGAGCACAGCAATCTCCTGGCGGCACTGGACTTCCGCGGGTCGGCGGTCATGGAAGTGTCGGAACACCCACAGGCCCGGCCGGAACTCCCTGGACCGGAGGAAACGGAGCAGGTGGATCAGAATCAAGCAGACGCGCAAACCACACTCCGCCTGGCCACGGCGCTCCGCTTCCACTGGTGTGCCGACGGGTTCCTCGGCGAGGGGCGCCGTCAGTTCGAGCGACTGCTGGCGGCGGCACCCGAGCCGACCCCTGTCCGGGCGAGAGCGCTGTGGGCGGCCGCCTGGGTGGCACTGCTGCAAGGCGCTCTCGCGACGGCCGACCGGTGGCTGGACGAAGCCGAGGAGCTGAGTGAACGGCTCAACGATCCCTCCGTCCTGCCGTACGTGCACGGCTTCCGCGGTGCGTCGGCGGCGTTTCGGGGCCGGATGGCTGAGGCCATACCCCTCTACGAGGAGGCCCTGGCCGCCCACCGGGCGGCCGGCGAGGGGCCCGAGATGCTGTTCTGGCAATTCCAGGTGGCCATCACCCAGGCCCATCTCGGAGACCCGCGTTCGGCGGACACCAGCAGGCGTGCGGTGGAGGTCGCGAAGGCCCACGGGGAACGGCTCTACGGGTCCTACGCACTATGGGCGCTGGGTTACGCGCTGTGGGCGGACGGCGACACGGAAGAGGGCCTGTCGTTGACCCGGGCCGCGTTGGAGACCCTCCGAGGCTTCAACGACTACGCCGGGACCGCGGCGGCACTGGAGGTGTTCACCTGGATCACGGCGTCTCGCGGCAATCACGAGCGGGCGGCTCAGCTGCTGGGCTCCGTGTACGCACTGTCCCGGGAGATCGGCGCCTGCCCCGTCTCCACCCTGGGCAAGCATCGCGCACACTGCCGGGAGACGGTCCTCTCCGCACTGGGCGAGACCGGATACGACAAGGCCGTCGCGGAAGGCGCCAGGCACGACAGTCCGGCTCAGGCCATCGCCCTCGCTCTGGCCCCGGGAACCGACACCGGACAAGGAACCTCGGCCACGGCCACGAGCTCGCTGACCTGCCGGGAACGTGAAGTGGCCGCGCTGGTGGCCAAGGGCATGACCAACCGGAAGATAGCGACCGTGCTCAGTCTGTCTCCGCGCACCGCGGACCGCCACATCGAGAACATCAGGGCCAAGCTCGGCGTCAGTTCCCGCGCCCAGATAGCGGCCTGGTGGGTGGAGAGCCGGGGGTCCCTCTCGTAGGAGCAGCAGGGTGAAACTACCCATCCCGCCCGACGGGGGAAGTACCCATTGAGCCGCGGGAACCCTGCGGCGATGCTCCTCACATGAAACACACAGGCGGAGTCCGGAGGCGCGCCAGGCCTGCCTTCGGTCCGCGAGCGCCGACGAGGCGCGGCCACCGCCCTCAGCGGCGGCTCGTCGCGCAGGGCGCACCCCTGAGACGGTTCACCCGTGCCGGACCCCGCTCGGCGTCCGGCTGCGAGTCAGCGATCAACAGGCCCGGCGGATCCCGGACCTCACCGTCCGGGGACACGGACCGACCCGCAAACGTCCTGGGCGATCGCGATCCGATTTCGCGCTGAAATCCGCGGACGAACCCGCCGCCTCCCGCATGTGCGGCCGGTGCACGGCCGCACGGTGCACAGTGCCCGGGTGCGCGACCCCAGGTAACGCCCCGACCGCCCGCAGCGCTTCTTGGGAGCGCTCCCGCAGTTCGGTCAAGCAGGGAACAAATGCGCATGAAAATTCCTCCGATCCGGCCACCCCCTGCGGTGGAGGGTCGGAAATCTCCCGATACGAGACGGCTGACCGAAAGCCTCTTCCCCCTTCGGGAGAAACGACGGATCCCTGGTTCTCCACACGTCCAAAAAGGGGAAAAGTGAGAAGAAACACAAGAATGAAGCGTCTCATCGGAGTGACGCTCGCAAGCCTCATCGCATTCGCATTTCCGATGACGGCCGACGCCACGGCGGCGGCCTCCCCGGAAGTATCGCAGAAGGCACCGAGCCAGACGCAGCTGCAGCAGCTCGACAGGGTCGCCACCGCGCACTCCGCACTCGGCGTCTTCGGCGAGACCGGCACGTCCAACCCTCTGCTGGTGCTGCCCTCCGGGACATCTGCTGCCGAGAAGGCCCAGGTCAAGGCGAAGATCCCAGTCGGCTTGAAGGTCAGGATAAAGATCAGCAAACTCACCAGGAACGAGGTCTCCGGGGTCTTCAAGACCCTCAAGGAGGCCAAGTGGCACAAGGACGCGCGCAAGTACGGCGTCGGCTACGCCTATGACGGCGAGAAGGACAAGGTAGTCGTCAACCTCGAGGCACCCAGGTCCGCGGCCAGTTCCTTGCAGTCACGGTTCCCAAACTCGGTCGAAACGATGCCCGGCCGTTTCACACCGAACAACAACCGGTTCAACGACTACTCCCCCTTCTGGGGTGGAGGTGCGATCAACGGCGGTGGAATGACTTGCACGGCCGGCTTCACCGTCAAGCACAAGGTGGACGGCCAGAAGCAAATGATCACCGCGTCGCACTGTTTCGACTGGAACACAGAGGTCAGGACCCCGACCGGGAATTCGCTCGGCCGTGTCACGCGAATCCACCAGTGGATTGACGCCGAGGCAATCACGGGCAATAACTACACCGGGCGCATCTACACCGGGGGCTATGCCGCGAGCGAATCCAACGCCTGGGTCAGCAACTACACCGACTGGATGTACTGGGGCCGCAAGCTCTGTGTGAGCGGGCAGACCACCTTCAACCACTGTGGTCACCCGATCTCGTACTCCACTTACGGCTTCTGCTACATGTGGTTCGGCAGCTGGCACTGTGTCGACCAGAACGACGCCTTCCTCATGGACCGTGGAGGGACCAACAACCCCTGCTACTGCAACGGAAACTTCACCAAGCCCGGTGACTCGGGCGCGCCCGTCTACGAGCAGGGTGCCTGGGGAGACGCCATCATCGCGGGCATTCACCACGGCGCCGCGTGGAACTACAACGGCGCCGACCGCATGATCAACATCAGGGCGGCCACGATCCTTCGGTCGATGAACGCCGACATGGTGTACGGCGACAGCTGAGCCTGCGTGTCGGCCACGGGGTGGCCCCGGATCACCGCGGGCCACCGCGCGGCATCATCGCTTCAGCCTCTCGTCCCTGTCCGCAGGACAGCAAGCCCATGAAGGACGGCCTCTGGCCCGGGCCCGGTCACGACCAGGCCCGGGTCACCCTCCCTGCGGACACCGTCCCTGTCGCCGAGCGGCCCCGCATCTTTCCGGTCGCTCCCCAGCCGGTCGCCGACGCGAAGCGTCACCACTCCGTCGAACCTCCTGCCGGCCATGACACAGCAGCCGCCCGCAAGGCGCTGCCCCCACGCACCTGGAGTCTCACCATGAAACCCTCCGGCCGCCGAGCCACCACCCCATCGAGCGCCCGCACGGACCACGGTTCCGGCCACAGTGGACATGTCGGCATCCGGATCGGTGGATGGCTCGCCGCCAGCACGCCCTATGTGGCGCCCCTGGCCGCCATCGGCGGGCTGCTGACCGTCCTCGCCTTCGCCATCGGCGGCCCCGACATCACCACGACGATGTCCACGCTCCTGAACGACGGTTCGTGGACGGACCCCGACACCTGGGCCGCGCTGCTGCTGCAGACCGGCGTCAGCGCACTGGCCCTCTTCGCACCGCTCGTCGCCGGGTACGTCGCCTACGGCATGGCCGGACTGCCGGCGCTGGCCCCCGGTGTCATCGGCGGCATGGTCGCCATGAACTTCCAGTCCGGCTATCTCGGCGGTCTGGCCGCCGGCGTGACAGCGGGCACGGTCACCCTGCTTCTCCAGCGGATCACCGTGCCCTCCTCACTACGGAACGCCGCGTCCATGGTGGTCTGCCCGTTCCTCTGCACAGTGGTCACCACGGCGGCGGTCTATGTGGTCGCCGGACCGCAGATCGCCTCCCTCGCACAGTGGCTGAACCACGAACTGCCGCCACTGACCTGGGGAAGCACCGCCGTGTGTGGCATGGTGCTCGGTCTGATGGTCACCTTCGACCTCAGCGGAACCATCAGCAAAACGGCCATCACCTTCGCTGTCGCAGGCATCGAGACCGCGCCGAACAGCCTCAACTTCACCCTCATGGCGACGGTGGTGGCGTCCGCCATGGTCCCGCCACTGGCCCTGTCCCTCGCCACCCTGGTGCGCGGTTCCCTGTTCACTCCGGCCGAGCGGACCTACGGAAAGGGCGCCTGGCTGTTCGGGGCGGCCTTCGTCCCGGAGGGGGCCATCCCGTTCGCGCTGGCCGACCCGTTGCGCGTGATCCCGGCCTCCATGGTGGGCGGCGGCGCCGCCGGCGCCCTGACGATGACCTTCGGCAGTACCCTGACGGTGCCCTACGGCGGCGTCTTCGCCGCAGGGCACCTCGGCGGGCCCTTGCTCTTCCTGGCGGCCGTGGTGGTGGGCGTGCTCGTGACGACAGCCCTCGTGCTCGTCCTCAAGGGTCTGCCACGTACGGCGGCCGGGACAGTCCCCGTCGTCCGCGCGAAGGTCGGGGCGGCACGCTGACCACTTCCACCTTCAGCCCGGCCGAGTGCGGTCCGCACGCGGCCGGGCGAGTCGTCCGCGCGGCCCGGAGCCACTCCCCCGCCGGCGCGGCCCTTCGCCCCGGGCTCAGCCGGCGGTGGCGTGCGACCGCCAGAACGCGACCGCGTCGTCGAGCCAGCCGTCGGCGGGCGTACCGACGCCGAGACCGTATCCATGTCCTCCGGAATCGGTCCTGTGGTAGTCCACCGCGACACCGCTGGCGCGCAGGTCGTCGACAAGACGATCGACCTCGGGCACCGAGATCACCTCGTCGTCCGCGGCGACGGTGACGAAGTACGGCGGAAAGGACGCCGAGCAGGGTCCGAACGGGGTACCCGGATATGCGGTGATGATGGCGGCGGGAGGGTGGAACCCGTGCGCCCTGGCGCCCAGCGGTCCGTCGGTGCCCCAGCTCGACACGAGCCGTCCCCCGGCCGAACTGCCCCAGACCGAGTAGTCGTCCAGGCTGAGACCCCATGCGTCCGCGTGTTCGGCGAGCAGGATCATGGCCCGGGCCATGTCCTCGTTCGCGCGTGCCAACGGCACCGAGACGTCGTCGTTGCCTTCCTTGCCGACGCGGTACTTGAGAACGGCGACGTTGTATCCGAGCGCGTGCAGGGCCTTGGCGTGGGGGAAGGCTTCCTGGATCGAGGCGACCGAGGTGAATCCGCCGCCGGCGGCGACGAACGCGAGCGGTCCGCCCGGGACACCGGGGACGAAGAACAGACCTGCCGCCGCCTTGTCCGGTTCGGCGGCGATCTCGTCCCCGCTGTAGAGGGGACGGAAGATGGTCCTGCCCTGGTTGACCTGGTCGATGAGGAAGTTGAGACCGTCGACCATGGTCTGGGGATCCCAGGCACCCAGGTGCGGTGCAAGTGCCTCGATGGTGAGCGGGCGGGTGATCTCGGCGTACTCGCCGGACTCCCAGGGCACCATGTAGTCGCCGAAGCCCGCGAACGCCGGGTGGTTGACGATGTCCGCGAAGGTCGAGTCGGTCGACAGCTGCGCGAACGAGCGGGCGCTTCCGGTTGGGGGTGCGACGTCAGGGTTGGTCATTGAGGTCCTCCAGGTCGTAGACGCGTCGTACCACACGGCGGGCTCGTGCGATGTGTGGGGTGTCAGAGGTCGTGAGACCCGGCGAACACGGGCCGAGCCGCGGGGGCCATGCCTCGTGAAGAGCCCTTCGTCTGGGCAACGGCTGGTTGCGACATGCCGACACACCCCGTCACGGGCTCCGTGAACAAGGTCTCGGCTGTCCGCCGTTCGCGATGCCTCGCAGCGGGCGGCCGTTCTGCGGCACTCGGCCGGCCGCGCTGTCGGCGGCGGCACCAGGTATGAATGGCACCGCGGTGTCCTTCGAACGCCGGTCGCGGGGGAACCCGAAGTGCCTCGGCTCGCGATCTCAGGCCGGGCGAGCCGCCCTCACAGAACTTCTTCGAGGCTCGCCGGACCGCCCAGCAGAGCCGGCCCGTCGACGAAGCGGCCGTCGGCGACACGCCGCACGAATGCGGCGGTACGGTCCACCGCCTCGGTCGCCTCGGGCAGGAACCCGGTCCCCGCCTGCCACACGTGGAACATCTTCGGCCACACCTGCAGTTCGACCTCCACACCCTCCCGTGCCGCGCGGTCGGCCACCGTCAGCGAGTCGTCGAGGAGGCGCTCGGCGCCGGAGACCTGGAGGAACAACGGCGGCAGACCAGTCATGTCGGCGAGGACGGGACTGACCAGGGGGTCGTCAGCGGAGTGCCCGGCCAGGTAGTCGTCGTGCATGGCCTGGCCGAGCTCGTCCGGCAGCAGCGGGTCGGAGTCCGCGTTGTCGGCCCAGCTCCCCTGGGAGAACCGTTCTTTTCGCAGGTCGAAAACGCCGCCGTAGAGCACTCCGGCGAGGATGCCGGGGTGGTTCTCCGACGAGCGGCTCAGCAGAACCTCGAGCGCGAGGTTGGCGCCCGCGGACTCCCCGGCCACCACAACCCTCGGCGCCAGCGAAGCGGCATGGTCGAACGCGGCCAGGCAGTCGTCGAGTCCCGCCGGGAAGGGGTCCTCGGGAGCCAGCCGGTACTCGGGCAGCAGCACCCGCGCCTTGGTCCCCAATGCCAGGTGCGCCGCGAGCCCGCGTGATCCCCGGGCCAGCCCGGAGCGGAACCCGCCGCCGTGGATGAAGAGGATCACCAGGTCGTCGCGTGCACCGTCCGGAGTCATCAGGTACGAGCCTGCCCGGAGCACCTCGGCGGACTCTTCGACAACGCCCGGCACCGGGCGGTACATGTCCGCGAGGCCGGCTGCCTGCTCGCGCTCCGCCGTGAGATCCATGGGCCCACGCTGGGCCGCGGACTGGTAGAACCAGCCCTTCATCAGGGCATAGGTGGCACTGGGCATGACGGACGGCTCCTTGTCGGCACCCCTGGCGGGGTATCCCTGTCGTCACATCGGTGGTGACGTCGTACAGAAGGGATCGTATCCTTGAATCCCGAATAGGAGTAGGTTTTCATTGCCGGGGGCACGCCGGAACACTCCGGTCGCAAGGCCGACCGAAGGGCGCACGGCCACAAGGGGCTACTTTCACCACAGCAATGAATCGATTCAACATTTCGCAAATCCACCGGTCCCGTTCCGGGGCCGTGTCGCATCCCGAGGTTGACATGCCTGACATCTCTGCAGTGAAGGCCGCACTCACCGGCCAGCGGATCGAGACGCCGTCCTGGGGGTACGGCAACTCCGGCACCCGCTTCAAGGTCTTCGCCCAGACCGGCGTCCCCAGGACGCCCTACGAGAAACTGGACGACGCCTCGCGGGTCCACGCGTTCACGGGAGTGGCGCCCAAGGTGTCACTGCACATCCCCTGGGACAAGGTCGACGACTACGGCGCGCTGGCCAAGTACGCGCAGGAGCGGGGCCTGGGGTTGGGCGCGATCAACTCGAACACCTTCCAGGACGACGACTACAAGCTGGGCAGCGTCTGCCACCCGGACTCGAAAGTACGGCGGAAAGCCGTTGACCACCTGCTGGAGTGTGTCGACATCATGGACGCGACCGGCTCGACCGACCTCAAGCTATGGTTCGCCGACGGCACCAACTACCCGGGCCAGGACGACATCGTGGCCCGGCAGGACCGGCTGGCCGAGGCTCTGGCGGCGGTGTACGAGCGGCTGGGAGACGAGCAGCGGATGCTGCTGGAGTACAAGTTCTTCGAACCCGCTTTCTACACCACGGATGTCCCGGACTGGGGCACGGCGTACGCGCACTGCCTCAAGCTCGGGCCGAAGGCGCAGGTCGTGGTCGACACCGGGCACCACGCGCCCGGGACCAACATCGAGTTCATCGTCGCGACGCTGTTGCGGGAGGGGAAGCTCGGCGCGTTCGACTTCAACTCACGCTTCTACGCCGATGACGACCTGATGGTCGGCTCTGCGGACCCGTTCCAGCTGTTCCGGATCCTGTACGAGGTCTCCCGGAACGGCGGCTTCGAGACCCGGACGAACCTGGCGTTCATGCTCGACCAGTGCCACAACATCGAGGCGAAGATCCCTGCGGTCATCCGGTCGGTCATGAACGTCCAGGAGGCCACGGCCAAGGCTCTGCTGGTCGACCGGGAGGCGCTGCGTGCCGCGCAGCAGGCGGGTGACGTGCTGGAAGCGAACGCGGTACTGATGGACGCCTACAACACCGACGTACGACCGCTCCTCGCCCAAGTCCGCGAGGACGCCGACCTGGACCCCGACCCCGTTGCCGCCTACCGGGCCTCGGGGTGGCAGGAGCAGATCGCCGCCGAACGCGTCGGCGGTACCCAGGCCGGCTGGGGCGCCTGACTTCCCCGCCCCCGCACACCCGCAACGTCCCCTATGCAAGGAAGACACCCGCTCATGGCTATCCATCCTGAAGCCGCTGCCCTGCTCGCCCGGTCTCGTCGGCTCGGTGCTGACCCCCGTAATACGAACTACGCGGGTGGTAATACGTCCGCCAAGGGGACCGACACCGACCCCGTCACCGGGGGTGATGTCGAGCTGATGTGGGTCAAGGGGTCCGGGGGCGACCTGGGAACCCTGACCGAGGGTGGGCTGGCCGTGCTGCGGCTCGACCGGTTGAACGCGCTCAAGGGTGTGTATGGGGTGGAGCGCGAGGACGAGATGGTTGCCGCGTTCGACTACTGCCTGCACGGCAAGGGTGGGGCGGCGCCTTCGATCGACACCGCCATGCACGGGCTGGTCGACGCCACGCACGTGGATCACCTCCACCCCGACTCCGGGATCGCACTGGCCTGTGCCGCCGACGGGGAGACGCTGACCGCCGAGTGCTTCGGGGACAGCGTGGTGTGGGTGCCGTGGCGGCGGCCCGGATTCCAGCTCGGGCTGGACATCGCCGCCGTGAAGGCCGCGAACCCGCAGGCCGTCGGCTGCATCCTTGGCGGACACGGCATCACCGCATGGGGCGACACCGCAGAGGAGTGCGAACGCAACTCGCTGCACATCATCCGTACCGCCGAGGCGTTCCTCGCCGAGCGGGGGAAGGCCGAGCCCTTCGGGCCGGTCATCGAGGGGTACGCCGCCCTCACGCCCGAGGAGCGGCGTGAGCGCGCCGCCGCGCTCGCCCCTTACGTTCGCGCCATCGCCTCACAGGACAAGCCTCAGGTCGGGCACTTCACCGACGCGGACGTCGTGCTCGACTTCGTGTCGCGTGCCGAGCACCCCCGGCTCGCCGCGCTCGGTACCTCCTGCCCCGACCACTTCCTGCGCACCAAGGTCCGGCCGCTCGTCCTCGACCTCCCGGCGTCCGCTCCCCTCGACGAGGCGATCGCGCGACTCAAGGAGCTGCACGCCGGGTACCGCGAGGAGTACGCCGCCTACTACGGACGCAACGCCCTGCCCGACTCCCCCGCGATACGCGGCGCCGACCCGGCGATCGTGCTGATCCCGGGCGTCGGCATGTTCAGCTTCGGCAAGGACAAACAGACCGCGCGGGTCGCGGGCGAGTTCTACGTCAACGCGATCAACGTGATGCGCGGGGCCGAGGCGGTCTCGACGTACGCGCCGATCGAGGAGTCGGAGAAGTTCTGGATCGAGTACTGGGCCCTTGAGGAGGCCAAGCTCCAGCGGATGCCCAAGCCGAAGGCGCTGGCCACGCGGGTCGCGCTGGTGACCGGTGCGGGCAGCGGGATCGGGAAGGCCATCGCCGAGCGGCTGGTCGCCGAGGGGGCGTGTGTCGTCGTCGCCGATCTCAACGCGGAGAACGCCGCCCAGGTGGCACAGGAGCTGGGCGGGCCCGACAAGGCCGTCGCCGTGACCGTCGACGTCACGTCCGAGGAGCAGATCGCCGCGTCCTTCAAGGAGGCGCTGCTGGCCTTCGGCGGTGTGGACCTCGTCGTCAACAACGCGGGCGTCTCCATCTCCAAGCCGCTGCTGGAGACCTCGGCCAGGGACTGGGACCTCCAGCACGACATCATGGCCCGGGGATCGTTCCTGGTGTCGCGGGAAGCGGCCCGGGTGATGATCGCCCAGAAGCTCGGCGGGGACATCGTGTACATCGCCTCGAAGAACGCCGTGTTCGCCGGGCCGAACAACATCGCGTACTCCGCCACCAAGGCCGACCAGGCCCACCAGGTCCGGCTGCTCGCCACCGAACTGGGCGAGCACGGGATCCGCGTCAACGGCGTCAACCCGGACGGTGTGGTGCGGGGCTCGGGCATCTTCGCCGGCGGGTGGGGCGCCCAGCGGGCCGCCACGTACGGCATCGAGGAGAACAAGCTCGGAGAGTTCTACGCCCAGCGGACCATCCTCAAGCGGGAGGTGCTGCCCGAGCACGTGGCGAACGCGGTGTTCGCGCTGACGGGCGGGGAACTCACCCACACCACCGGGCTGCACGTACCGGTCGACGCCGGCGTCGCGGCCGCGTTCCTGCGCTGACGGTCGCCGTCGGCGCCCACGCCGCCACCCCACGCCGACGGTCGGCCCGGGCGGGAGACCTCCACCACCGGACACCTTCACCTTGCCTCGCTCCCCACCCTGTTCGCCCCACTCTCCTTGTCCTCCTCAACCGACCGTGCACACCGCAGAGGTACCCCACGTGAGCACCATCCCGCCGTCCTCCGCCTTCCCCTCCGCGTTCGCTGCCGTCGACCTCGGGGCGACCAGCGGTCGGGTCATCCTCGGCCGGGTCGGACCGGACAACCTCGACCTGACCGAGTCCCACCGGTTCGCCAACACCCCCGTCCAGCTGCCCGACGGACTGCGCTGGGACGTCCTCGCCCTGTTCCAGGGCATGCTCGACGGACTACGCGAGGCCGCCCGCGCCGGCGGCGTCAGCTCCGTCGGGGTGGACAGCTGGGCCGTGGACTACGGACTCCTCGACGCCTTCGGTTCGCCGGTCGGCCACCCCTTCCACTACCGCGACAGCCGCACCGACGGGGTCGCCGAACGCGTCTGGTCCAGGGTCGGGCCCGCGGAGCTGTACGAGATCACCGGCCTGCAGCATCTGCCGTTCAACACCGTCTTCCAGCTCGCCGCCGAAGGAGGAGGTGCGCGACTCGCCTCGGCACGCTCCCTGTTGCTCATTCCGGATCTGTTGATCCACTGGCTGACGGGATCGATCGGGGCGGAGGAGACCAACGCCTCCACGACCGGGCTCTTCGACGCCAGAGCCGGTACCTGGTCCAAGGACCTGCTCGAACGTCTCTCCATCGACCCCAGTCTGCTGCCGCCGCTGCGGGCGCCGGGCGACCCGGCCGGGGTCCTCCTGCCGCACGTCGCCGCCTACACCGGGCTCGACGCGAGCACGCCCGTCACCACCGTCGCCTCGCACGACACCGCGTCCGCGGTCGTCGCCGTGCCGGCCACGGAGCCCGCCTTCGCCTACATCTCGTGCGGCACCTGGTCGCTGGCCGGGCTCGAACTCGACAGCCCGGTCCTGACCTCGGCCTCCCGGGCCGCGAACTTCACCAATGAGCGTGGAGTCGACGGCACCGTCCGCTACCTGCGGAACATCATGGGCATGTGGCTGCTGGAGGAGTGCCGCCGCACATGGACCGGGCAGGGCCTGCCCTCGTACATCCCGAGCCTGCTCGCCGACGCGGGCCGTGCCGAGCCGTTCGCGGCGGTCATCGACCCGGACAGCCCCGAGTTCCTCCCTCCGGGCGACATGCCGAAACGCATCCGGGACTACTGCCGCCGCACGGGCCAACCCATCCCCGGCGATCAGGGAGCTGTGGTCCGCTGCATCCTGGAGAGCCTGGCCCTGGCCCACCGCCGCACACTCCGTCAGGCCGCCGAGCTCGCCGACCGTGACATCACCCATGTCCACCTCGTGGGCGGTGCCTCCCGCAACGACCTGCTCTGTCAGCTCACCGCCGACGCCACCGGCCTTCCCGTGATCGCCGGCCCGACCGAGGCCACCGCGCTGGGTAACATCCTCGTGCAGGCCAGGGCCGCCGGCCTGGTCGGTGACCTGCCCGCGATGCGCCGGCTCGTCGCCGACACCCAGCACCTGCGGCGGTACGCCCCTCGGGGCGACACGGCCGTCTGGGACGCCGCCGAGGCCAGGCTCACGCCCACCGGAAAGGACTCGTGATGCGCGTCGCGCTCTTCGCCACCTGTGTCAACGACGCCGTCTACCCGTCCACCGCCATCGCCACCGTCAAGCTGCTCGAACGACTCGGCGTGGAGGTGGATTTCCCCTCCACACAGACCTGCTGCGGTCAGCCGCAGTTCAACACCGGCTACCGCCGGGAGACCGAGCCGCTGGTCCGCCGCATGGTCCGCGCCTTCGAGGGTTACGACCACGTGGTCACCCCGTCGGGGTCCTGCGCCGCGATGGTGCGGGACAACTACCCGCGCATCGGCGCCAGGGCGGCCGGGGAAGGACGCGGTGGAGAACTCGCCGACGGTGCCGCGTCACTCGTGCCGCGGACATACGAACTGACCGAGTTCCTGGTGGACGTGCTGGGCGTGACCGATGTCGGAGCCTACTTCCCGCACACGGTCACCTACCACCCGTCCTGCCACGGCCTGCGCATCCTGGGGTTGGGCAACCGGCCGCGCAGGCTGCTCCAGGCCGTCAAGGGGCTGGAGCTGCGCGAGCTGCCCGGGTCCGACGAGTGCTGTGGCTTCGGCGGTACGTTCGCGCTCAAGAACTCCGATGTATCGGCGGCGATGGGCGCCGACAAGGTGCGCAGCGCCGAGTCGACGGGCGCGGAGGTGCTGTGCGCCGCCGACAACTCGTGTCTCATGCACATCGGCGGCACCATGACCCGGCTGAGCACCGGGATGCGGCCGGTGCACATCGCGGAGATCCTGGCGAGCACGGAAAAGGAGCCCCTGGCATGAGCGGCGGGACGTTCGTCGGGATGCCGGCCTTCCCCAAGGCGGCCCACGAGGCGGTCAACAACCAGACCCTGCGGGGAAACCTGCGCCACGCCACCCACACCATCCGCGGGAAGCGGGCGAAGGCCGTCGGCGAGATGTCCGACTGGGCCGAGCTGCGGGAGGCCGGCAAGCGGATCAAGGACCACACGCTCCGTCATCTCGACCGGTATCTCGTGCAGTTGGAGGAGTCGGTCACGGCGGCGGGCGGGACCGTGCACTGGGCGGCCGACGCCGAGGAGGCCAACCGGATCGTGGCCGATCTGGTGAAGGCGACCGGTGAGTCCGAGGTCGTCAAGGTCAAGTCCATGGCCACCCAGGAGATCGGGCTCAACGAAGCCCTCGAGGCCGAGGGCATCCGTGCCTACGAGACCGATCTCGCCGAGCTGATCGTGCAGTTGGGCAAGGACCGGCCCTCGCACATCCTCGTCCCAGCCATCCACCGCAACCGGGGCGAGATCCGGGACATCTTCGCGAGGGAGATGGGCGAGTGGGGGCGCGCGGCGCCCGAGGGGCTCACCGACACGCCCGCCGAGCTGGCGGAGGCGGCCCGGCTGCATCTGCGGGAGAAGTTCCTGCGGGCCAAGGTGGGCATCTCCGGCGCCAACTTCATGGTCGCCGAGACGGGCACCCTGGTGGTCGTCGAGTCCGAGGGCAACGGGCGGATGTGCCTGACCCTGCCCGAGACCCTGATCTCCGTCGTGGGCATCGAGAAGATCGTGCCGACCTGGCGGGACCTGGAGGTCTTCCTCCAGACCCTGCCCCGCTCCTCGACCGCCGAGCGCATGAACCCGTACACCTCGACCTGGACCGGCACGACGGACGAGGACGGTCCGCACCACTTCCATCTGGTGCTGCTGGACAACGGCCGCACCGACACCCTCGCCGACGAGGTCGGCCGCCAGGCCCTGCGCTGCATCCGCTGCTCGGCCTGTCTGAACGTCTGCCCGGTCTACGAGCGGGCCGGCGGGCACGCCTACGGCTCCGTCTACCCCGGCCCGATCGGCGCCATCCTCAGTCCCCAACTGCGGGGCACACAGAGCGAGATCGACGCCTCGCTGCCGTACGCCTCCTCGCTGTGCGGCGCCTGCTACGAGGTCTGCCCGGTCGCCATCGACATCCCCGAGGTGCTGGTGCACCTGCGCGAGCGCGTCGCGGATCAGGGCGGGGGCGGACACCGGCTGGAGAAGGCCGCGATCAAGGCCGCAGGTTGGATCCTCGACCGTCCGGCCGTGCTCGCGGCCGGTGAGCGGCTCGCGTCCAGGACCCGCGGAGTGCACCCCAACCGGCTTCCGGGCCCGGGCGCCCGTCAGTGGACCGAGAGCCGCGATCTGCCGAAGATGCCTGCCGAACCGTTCCGCGACTGGTGGAGGAAGAACCGCTCATGACCACCTCCCGTGACCGAGTCCTGGCTCGGGTACGACGCGCGCTCGCCGACGCGCCCGATGTCCCCGAGGTATCCCGCGACTACCTCGTCAGCCATACTCCGGACGCGCCCGCCGCGATCCTCGACCTCCTGCACGAGAACCTCGCCGACTACCGGGCCGTGGTCCACCGCAGCGCGGAGGACCAACTCCCGGCCCTGATCGGTCGCCTGCTCGCCAAGGACGGGGTCGGCAGCGTCGCCGTCCCACCGGGGCTGCCCGCCGCGTGGCTGACGGACACCGACGCCGAACAGTGTCCCGACGACGGTGCGTTGTCCCCGTACGAACTCGACGGCATCGACGCCGTGGTCACCAGTTGTGCACTGGCCATCGCCGAGACCGGGACCATCGTCCTGGACGGCGGTCCCGGTCAGGGCCGCCGTGCCCTGACCCTCGTCCCCGACCTCCATGTGTGCGTCGTCCGCGCGGCCGACCAGGTCGTGGCGTCCGTGCCCCAGGCACTGCCCCGTCTCGACCCCACCCGCCCGCTGACATGGATCTCCGGACCTTCCGCGACCAGCGACATCGAACTCCACCGGGTCGAAGGCGTACACGGCCCACGAACCCTGCAAGTGATCATCGTGACCGGCTGAGCGGGGCGGCGGCTACGCGTCGCCTCCGCCGGTGCGGACCGTGATGCGCTCCGCACCTGCCTGTCGCGGCAGCGTGGCCGGAGTCGAGCCCCCACCGGTCATCCCGCGGGTCAGTCGCTCCCCCTCGATGTCCACGTCGGGCAGGACGCGGTTCAGGAACCTCGGCAGCCACCACGCCCGGTCGCCGAGAACGGCCATCACCGCCGGTACGAGCGTCATCCGGACGACGAACGCGTCGAGCAGCACCCCGACACCGAGGGCGAATCCCATCCCCTTGATGACCTGCATGTCGGCGAGGACGAAGGAGCCGAAGACGGCGATCATGATCAGGGCGGCGGCGGTGACGACCTTGGAGCCGTGCCCGAAGCCCCGGATCATGGCGTCGGTCGCCGGTCGCCCGTGGGCGTACTCCTCACGCATCCGCGAGACGAGGAACACCTCGTAGTCCATCGCCAGGCCGAAGAGGATCCCGACGAGGAGCATCGGCAGGAAGCTCAGGACCGGTCCGGTCTCCTTGATCCCGAGGAGACCGGAGAGCCAGCCCCACTGGAAGACTGCGACCAGCGCGCCCAGGGAGGCACCCAGCGACAGCAGGAAGCCCAGGGCCGCCTTCAGCGGTACCGCAATCGCGCGGAAGACCACGATCAGCAGGACGAGGGCCAGGCCCATCACCAGCAGGCAGTACACGGGCAGGGCGGCGGAGAGTTTGTCCGCCACGTCGATGTTGACCGCGGTGGTGCCGGTGACGTCGATTGCCGTGTCGGTGCGGTCCTCGACGGCGTCGCGAGCATGCCGGATCTCGGCCAGGACCCGCTGGGTGGCCTCCGTCTCGGGGCCGCTGGACGGGGTGACGCTGATCAGGGCCGCGTCTCCCGACTTCGCGGGCACCACGGGGGACACGGCGGCCACACCCGGCAGCCCCTTCACGGTCAAGGTGACTTCCTCTGCCGCGGACGCCACCGCCTTCTTCCCGCCTTGGACGAGGACGACCAGGGTGCCGCTGTAACCGGGACCGAAGCCGTCGTCGACGAGCTTCTGGGCGCGGGCCGAGGAGGTGTCGGCGTCCTGTGTGCCGCCGAGCCCGAGCCGCAGGTCGGCCGCCGGAACGGCGAGGATTCCCAGGCCGAGCAGGGACACGACGAGGACGGTCCAGCGGCGCCGCGCCACCAGGCCGGCCCAGCGCACACCCGTGGCGGGGCGGTCCTTCCGAAGGGCGGCGCGTTCGGTGGAGCGCCTCAGCACCGGCACCGAACTGGTGGCGATCCTCCGGCCGATCAGGCCGAGCACGGCGGGGAGCAGGGTGACGGCGATCAGTACGGAGACCACCACGGTTGCCGCGGCGCCGAGGCCCATCACCGTGAGGAACGGGATGTGGACCACGGAAAGCGCGGCCAGCGCGATCACGACCGTGGCGCCCGCGAACACGACCGCGCCGCCCGCCGTGGCGGTCGCGAGCCCCGCGGACTCCTCGGGATCCATGCCGCCCCGGACCTGCGTCTGGTGGCGGGAGACGATGAAGAGGGCGTAGTCGATGCCCACGGCGAGCCCGAGCATCACGGCGAGGATGATCGACGTGCTGTCCATCGTGACGACGCTCGTCAGGGACATCAGGCCCAGGACGCCGACGGCCACACCGACGAGCGCGGTGGCCACCGGGACGACCGCGGCGCGCAGGGAGCGGAAGAACAAGACCAGCACACCGAGGGCGATCAGCACGCCCACCGCTTCCCCGGGCCCCATCACCTCGACCTTGGCCTGGGAGAACGCGTCACCGCCGAGTTCCACGGTCAGCCCGGCCCGGCGGGCACCCGATGCGGCCATCTCGACGCCCGCCTTGGTGGCCTCGGGCAGGGTGTCGCCCTTCTTGGCGGAGAAGGTCAGCTGGGCGATGCCCGTCCTGCCGTCGGCCGACACCGTTCCCGCCTTCACGTCCGGGGCGGTGGCCGCTGTCACGCCCGGGACGTCGGCGATCCGGTCGACGGTCCGGCGCACGGTCTTCGCGCTGTCCCCAGTGATGACGGCCGCGCCGTGCGGCGTCCGGAACACGATCTTCCCGGTCGTGTGCCGGTCGTCCGTGGGGAACTTGGACCGCACCACGTCGAGTGTGCGCTGGGCCTCGGTGCCCGGAATGGTGGTGGCGGAGGCGAACGGCCTCATCAGACCGAGCGCGGCCACGACCGCCATGAGAAGGAGGACGGACCATGCGCCGATGACGGACCATTTACGCCGGTAGGCGAAACGGCCCAGGCGGTACAGAAGCGTGGACACGCGAGAACTCCCGGATGCCAGGAACGGAGAAGGGATCTGTGTGATCCACGCTAGGAACGCGGCGCCCGCTTCCCCGCCGATACGGCCTCCGAGAGCCGGTCTTCACACACAACTCCCATGAACGGAGGCACGGCGATCCGACATGATCGAACAACACCACGGGGTGCGGTGCGCGCGACGGGAGACAAGCGACATGAGTGACCGGACGTCCACTGACGACGCCGCGTCGCCGCCGCGACTCGGACGGCTTCTGCTGGTCGACGACGAGCCGGCGATCCTGGACTCCGTCGGGCGGTTCCTGCGGTTCATCGGGTACGACGTCCGCACCGCCGCCACGGCGAAGGAGGCCCTGACGGCCGCGCGGGACTTCCTGCCCGAACTGATCCTGCTCGACGTGATGCTGCCGGACGGCGACGGTTTCGAGGTGATGCGGCGCCTGCGCGCGGACGGTCTGCCGCACGCCGTCGTCTTCCTCACCGCCCGGGACACCCGGCAGGACCTGGTCAGGGGCCTCACGGCAGGCGGTGACGACTACATCACGAAGCCCTTCGGCCTGGACGAGGTGGCCGCCCGGATCGGTGCCGTGCTGCGCCGTACCCGGCGTACCGGCCGAGAGGACCCGGTCCTGCGGGTGGCGGACCTGGAACTGGACCAGGCCACGTACACCGTGCGGCGCGCCGGGGCCGCCATCGACCTGTCCCCCACGGAGTTCCGGCTGCTGCGCTACCTGATGCTGCACAGCGGACGGGTGGTCCCTCGTGCCCAGCTCCTCGAGCACGTCTGGTCGTACGACTTCAACGGAGATGACACCGTGGTCGCCACCTACGTCAGTTATCTGCGCCGCAAGCTCGACCCGCTGGGCCCCCCGCTGATCCACACGCAGCGCGGCGTCGGCTACAGCGTCCGGGAGCCGGGGTGCTGAACCGTATCCGGCGGTGGCCGCTGCGGACCCGGCTCGGCACGCTCGTCACCGCCCTGTGCGCGTGTGCCATGGCCGCAACCGCGTTCGCCTGGGTCGTCAGCGGGGACGCGGCCGTCATCGTGACCGTCGAACTGGCCGGGCTGACCGGCGTGGCAGTGGTCAGCACCGCGGTGGTGCGCCGCGAACTGCGCCCCCTGGAGCGGGCCGCGGACACCGCCGACGCGATCGCGGCCGGCGGTTTCGGCCACCGGCTCACCGTGGCCGCCACGGACCCGACCACCGAGGTCGGCCGGCTCACCGAGGCGCTGAACGGCATGCTCGAACAGATCCAGGCCGCCCTCAGCGCACGCGAGCGGTCGGAAGAGCGGATGCGCCAGTTCGTGGCCGACGCCTCGCACGAGCTGCGCACCCCGCTGCAGTCCCTGCGCGGCTACGCCGAGCTCTACCAGCGGGGCGCGCTGCCGGACACGGCCGCGGTCGACGAGGCCGTGGAACGCATGCTGTCCGAGATCCACCGGATGACACGGCTGGTCGAGTCCCTGCTGACGCTGGCCCGGTTCGACGTGGAGGACGCGGCGGACCTGGAGCCGGTCAACCTCAGCCGGATCGCCCACGACTCCTGCCGTGACGCCGCCGCGGTGGAACCAGAACGTCCGTTCCGGTTGGCCATCGAGGCCGAAGTGGTCGTCCTCGGCGACGAGGCACAACTGCGGAGCCTGCTGGCCAACCTCCTCGGCAACGTCCGTATGCACACGCCCGCCGACACGCCCTGTCGCGTCGAGGTGCGTACGACGGGAGACGAGGTACTGCTCCGGGTGGAGGACGAGGGACCGGGCATCCCCGAGGACGCCGTCGCCCACGTCTTCGACCGCTTCTACCGTGCCGACAAGGGGCGCAGCCGCACCCGCGGGGGCAGCGGGCTCGGTCTGGCCATCGTCGCCGCCGTGTCGGAACTGCACGGCGGCCGGATCCACCTCGACAGCGGCCCCGGCCGCGGCACCCGGCTGGATGTCGTGCTGCCCCTCGTCGATGACCGACACTTCCCGTGAACGCCATCCCTGCGAACAAAGGAACACCATGGCCAGGATCACGGACAGGACGGTCCTGATCGTCGGGGCCTCGTCGGGAATCGGCGCGGAAGTGGCGCGCCTGCTCGCCCCCGGCGGGAACCGGTTCGTCCTCACGGCACGGCGCGCCACCGAACTCGCCGCGGTGGCGGATGAGGTGCGTGCGGCGGGCAGCGCCTGTCTGGACCTCCCCGCCGACGCCCTGGACCCTCGGGCGGCCGCCGAAGTGGTGAAGGCAGCGGTCGCGGAGTTCGGCGCCGTCGACGTCGCGCTGCTCAACGCCGGCCAGGGCCCGGACATGCCGATGGACCAGGTGTCCGTTGCCGACGTCTCGCGGATCATGGCACTCAACTACGACGTGGTGGTCAACTACCTCGTCCCGCTGGTCGGGCAGATGGGAGGCCAGCCGGCCGGAGGCCTGATCGCGCACACCAACTCGCTGGCGGGTCTGATGGGCCTTCCCCGTCAGGGTCCGTACTCGGCGGCGAAGGCAGCCGCGCGCACGCTCCTCGACGCGGCGCGGGTCGAACTGGAGCCCCGGGGCATCCGGTTCACCTCGATCCACCCCGGCTTCGTCGCCACCGACCGGATCAGTGGGGACGGCTTGCCCAAGCCGTTCCAGATCAGCCAGGAGCGAGCGGCACGACACGTCGTACGGGCCCTGGAGAGGGAACCGGTGCAGGCCTGCTTCCCGTGGCCCACAGCGGCGTTGGTACGCACGCTGCGAGCTCTGCCCACGCCGGTGTCCGCGCTCCTGCTCAGGAGGTTGGCCTCCGGCCAGGAACGCGGCGCCGTCAGGCGTGTCCCTCCAGTTCGGCGAACTTCGCCTCCAGGTCGCTGAGGAACTTCTCGCTGTTCGGGATCATTCCCGCGATCGTCCGGACCGTGGTGCCGGCGGGGGCGGGCCCCGATCCGCCCTCGATGAACTCGGCCGCCTCCGGGATGTAGGAGATCAGCAGGTCCTTGAAGACACGGGCGGCCTCCTCGCGGTCCATCAGGGCGTCGATGTCCATGTCCACCGACAGCGGGGGCAGTTCGGCCGCCTCGGAATCGAGCGTCACCGTCCAGCTGTAGCGGCCCGATCCGACCCCGACGATCTCGTCGCCGTCCGGCAGGAGGACCTCGGCGGTGGTGTTGGGCGGCACGAGCGCTTCGACGGTCAGTTCCGTCCCGGTCAGGGTCCAGGAGACCGCGGCCTCACCGTACGGGGTGCGCAGCTTCGCGCCCGCGTGGGTGAGGTCGCCGCCCGGGCGGGGCTGGATGCGCAGGCGCCGGTAGCCGGGGGCGGCGGGGGCCAGGCCGGCGACGGTGCGATGCAGCCAGTCGGCGACGGCGCCGAGGGCGTAGTGGTTGAAGGAGGTCATCCCGCTGGGGTTGACCGTACCGTCGGGCAGCAGGCTGTCCCAGCGCTCCCAGATCGTGGTCGCGCCCATGGTGACGGGATACAGCCAGGACGGGCACTCCTTCTGCAGGAGCAGGCGGTACGCGGTGTCCGTGTGGCCGGTGCGGGTCAGGGCGTCGCAGATCAGCGGGGTGCCGACGAAGCCCGTGGCGATCTTGTGGCCGTGGCCGCGGACCAGCTTCGCGAGCCGCTCGCCGACGCGGGCGCGCTGGGCCTCGGAGTCCAGCAGCTCGAAGCAGATCGCCAGGGCGTATGCGGTCGGCGCGTCGGACATCATCCGGCCCGCGCCGGTGACGTACTCCCGCTGGAACGCCGTCCTCACCTCGCCGGCCAGGGCGCGGTAGCGTTCGGCGTCCGCGGTGTGGCCCAGGATCCCGGCGGTGCGGGCGAGGAGTTCGGCGGAGCGGGCGAAGTACGCCGTGGCGACCAGCTCGCCCGGGGTCGCGGCGCCGTCGGGCCGCCCGGCGGGGGCCGTCGGGTCGAGCCAGTCACCGAACTGGAAGCCGCTGTCCCACAGCCGGCTGTCACCGGCGAGCGAGGCCACGTGCTCCACCCAGGCCCGCATCGAGCCGTACTGGGCGGCCAGCACACCGGTGTCGCCATAGCGCTCGTGGAGCACCCAGGGCACGAACACGGCCGCGTCGCCCCAGGCCGCGGTGGGGGTGTCGGCACCGGCCACCCCCACTCGGGGCACCACGAACGGCACCACGCCGTCCGCGCCCTGCTCGACGGCGAGATCGGCGAGCCACGAGCCGAGGAAGCCGGCGCTGTCGTACAGGTACGAGGCGGTCGGCGAGAAGACCTGGATGTCGCCGGTCCAGCCCAGCCGCTCGTCACGCTGCGGACAGTCGGTCGGAACGTCCAGGAAGTTGCCCCGCATGCCCCACACCACGTTCTCGTGCAGGCGGTCGACGAGCTCGTCGGAGCACTCGAACGATCCCGTGCGCTCCAGATCCGAGTGCACCACCACGGCGCGTACCGCCGAGGGATCGAAGCCGTCCGGCTGTCCCGTGATCTCGGCGTACCGGAAGCCGTGGAAGGTGAAACGGGGTTCGAAGACCTCCTCGCCCTCCCCGCGCAGGACGTAGCTGTCGGTCGCGGCTGCCGTGCGCAGCGGTCTGGTGCACAGTTCCCCGTCCTCCAGAATCTCCGCGTGCCGCAGGGTGACACGGGTGCCGCCCTCTCCGGTCACGGTCAGCCGCAACCGGCCCACGAGGTTCTGGCCGAAGTCGAGGAGCGTCCTGCCGGCGGGGGTGGACGTCACGGAGACCGGGGCGATCTCCTCGATCCGGCGCACCGGAGGGCCGTCGGGCGCCACGAGGGTGCCGAGGTCGCGTTCCAGGACGCGCACCCCGCCCCAGCCGGACTCGTCATGGCCGGGCCGCGACCAGCCGGAGCGCTCCAGCCGGGCGTCGTACACCTCGCCGTCGTAGATGCTGGAGGAGAGGAGCGGACCGGTCGCCGCGCGCCAGGACCCGTCGGTCGTGACCCGCTCGGTCGTACCGTCGGCGTACTCCACCTCCAGCTGGGCCAGCAGGGCGAGGCGGTCGCCGTAGACCGCCCGGGTCTTGCCGTCGAAGCCGATGCGGCCCCGGAACCACCCGTCGCCCAGGACCGCGCCGATCGCGTTGCGACCCGGCCGGAGCAGGTCGGTGACGTCGTGGGTCTGGTAGCGCAGGCGCTTGTCGTACGCCGTCCAGCCCGGGGCGAGAACCTCCTCGCCCACCGTGGTGCCGTTGATCTCCGCCTCGTACACGCCGAGCGCGGTGGCGTACAGGCGTGCCCTGCGCACGGGGCCGCGCAGCTCGAACTCGCGGCGCAGGTACGGTGAAGGCTGGTCCGCCTGCGGGTCCTCGTCCCAGTCCGGTGTGACGAAGACGGCCGACCAGTCGCCCGGAGCGAGCAGCCCGGCCTCGACCGGCGCCGAACCGCTCCACTGGGAGACCTCGCCGTCGGAGCCGGTGACGCGGACCCGGACGGCGGCCCTGCCGCGCGCCGGGAGCGGGTCGAACGGCCAGGGCACGAGCACGGAGTCGGCCGACTCGACCCGCGCCGTGACGGCGGGATCGTCGCCGTCGGGCACGCTCAGCTCGATCTCGTACGCCGTCTGGGTCCAGTCCGGGACCTCGGTGAGCGTGGTCCACGACAGCCGGGGGCGTCCGGTTCCGAGACCGAGCGCATCACGCACGTGCTCGAACCGGACGTCGCTCACGACACCCGTCCGGTCAAGGGCTACCTGACTCACAGTGGTCCTCACTCTCGTGCCTGGCACGACCGCGTGCCTGTATACAACGTAAGCCGCCGCATTGAATCGATTCAAGACTCGCGGGCGAGGACAGGCCGCCCGACAGGGGTGGCCATAAAGATCCAGACAGCGACTCAAAAAGTTATGGACGAAACCCTAGCCATGAATCCCGAACGTAGCTAGGTTTCCGCCATGTGAACTTCTCGTTCACGCTAAATCCCACCGGCTCAGAGGCCTACGGGAGCCGCACCCGCCCTCTTGTCCGCCCCGCCCTCGCCTCACAGCAGAACAGCCGAGACGAGACAGGTTGACAAGCCGAGATGCCACTCCCAGCATGACCGCCACGGAATTGAAAGGTTCCAACCAGCGGGCACGTTTGCGCCGCTGCCCACCCCTCGGACGCGTCGTTCGTCCCGTACGAACCTCCCCCACCGTCACGACGAGGTCCCCCAGGCCCCACCGCCGCTCACCACCCTCCCTCCGAAGAGAGGCCACATCGCCGTGCCTTCCTCCACCACGCCCTCGCCATCACCCGCGACCACACCGGCACCAGCGGCCAAGACCCCCCGAGCCGGCATGGGCGCCCGTCTCGCTCTCGTCGCCCTCGCGCTGATGTGGCCCACCCAGCTGCTGTCGCTGGCCGGCCTGCTCGGCGGCAACGCCCAGGCCTCGGTGGCGATCCACTTCCGCACGACCGAAATCGCCTGGTTCATCCTGGTCAACGCGCTGGTCGGCACCGTGATCGCGCCGTTCGTCGTGAAGCTCTCCGACTTCTACGGCAAGCGCAACGTCATGATCGTCATCACCGTCGTCGGTCTCGTCGGCGACATCATCGCGGCTCTGGCCACCAACTACACCACGCTGCTCGTCGGCCGTGGCATCGCCGGCTTCTACGCCCCCATCGCGGCCCTGGCCTACGCGTCCGTCCGTGAGCTGTTCCCGCCCAAGCACGTGGGCGCGGCCAGCGGCATGATCGGCAGCGGCATCGCCTTCGTCGCGATCGGCGGCCCCTTCCTCACCGGCTGGGTCATCGACACCTTCGGGTGGCGGGGTGTCATGTGGTCGCTGGCCATCGCCACGGCCATCGGTCTGGTGCTCCTGCTCACGATGGTCCCGGAGACCCCGCACCGCGCGGAACGGACCAAGGTGAACTGGCTGGGCGGCGTCCTCCTCGGCGGCGGCGCGGCGGCACTCACGTACGGCATCGGCAGGGGGGGCGAGTGGGGCTGGACCGATTCCAGCACCCTGTCCTACATGTTCGGGGGCGTCGCGGCGATCCTGCTCTACGTCGTCTCCGACCTCAAGGTCGCCCACCCGCTCTTCGACCTGACGATGGCGTCCCGTCGTGGCGTCTGGTCCGTCTTCCTGGCCACCGCGCTGATCGGCGCGACCATCTTCGGCACCGGCATCATCGGCCAGCTTCTCGTGCTCTACCCGAAGATCCCCCAGGTCTCCGACGGGCTCGGCATGACCGCCACGCACTACGCGGTGATCGGCATCCCCGCCAGCATCCTCATCCTGGTCGTCGGCTTCGGCACCGGTGTCGCACTGCGCAAGATCGACGCCCGCCTGCCGCTGGCGCTCGGTGCCGCGTTCGCCGCCGTCGGGTTCCTGCTCCAGCGGAACTGGCACTACACCAGCGTCCAGCTCATGCTGCTCGGGGTCTTCTCCGCGATCGCCATGGGCCTGATGGTGTCCTCCATCCCGGTCCTGATCATCGAGGCGGTCAGCCCCGAGGAGCAGGCCACCGCCAACGGACTGCAGAGCATGGCCCAGGGCGTATTGACGACCATCGTCACCCAGATCGTCTACGTGATCCTCGCCAAGGACAGCACGGTGCTCCAGGGCACCCGCTTCTACCAGGACGCCGGCTACAAGAACGCGATGCTGTTCGGTGCCGTCCTGGCCGTGGTCGGACTGCTCTCCGTCGCCCTGGTCCCGAAGCTCAGGCGTGCCGAGGAGGTCGAGGCGGGCGAGGCCGTGGCCGCCGCCTGAACACGTCCCCCTCTCCGGGGCCGCCGCCCGACCACTGCCCCGTCGCGGCGGCCCCGGATCCCCCACCCGCCCGCCCGAAAGGCAGGAACGGCCCATGACCCGTCGACAGACGGTGGACGAAGCGGACCTCACCCGGCGCCTCGACGCCATGTCCCTCAAAGAGAAGGTGACCCTGCTCACCGGCGGCGACGCCTGGACCCTGACACCGGTCGTCGCCGCCGGCCTCGCTTCCCTCGCCCTGTCCGACGGACCCGCGGGCCCCCGCGGTACCGCCTTCGGTGACGCCGTGACCCCCTCTCTCCTCTTCCCCAGCCCCACCTCCCTCTCCGCCGCCTGGGACGAGGAGACCGCGTACGAGGCTGGTCGGCTGATGGGGCTCAAGGCCCGGCAGATGGGCATCCACGTCCTGCTCACCCCCACGGTCAACCTGCACCGCTCGCCCCTGGGCGGACGGCACTTCGAGTGCTACTCGGAGGACCCGCTCCTCACCGCCCGCACCGCGGTGGGCTTCGTCAGGGGCCTGCAGGCGACCGGCGTGGCCGCCACCGTCAAGCACTTCGTGGGCAACGACTCCGAGACCGAACGGACGACGTATGACGCCCGGATCGACGAGAAGACCCTGCGCGAGACGTATCTGGCTCCCTTCGAGGCCGCCGTGAAGGAGGCCGGCGCGTGGGTGGTGATGGCCGCCTACAACGCGGTCAACGGCACGACGATGACCGAGAACGAGGAACTGCTGAACGGCCTGCTGAAGGAGGAGTGGGGCTTCGACGGCGTCGTCGTCTCCGACTGGCAGGCCACCGGCTCCACCGAGGCCTCGGCCCTGGCCGGTCTCGACCTGGTCATGCCGGGGCCCGACGGGCCGTGGGGCACCGCGCTGCTGGCCGCCGTGGAAGACGGGCGGGTTCCCGAAGCCGTGATCGACGACAAGGTCCGGCGCATCCTGCGGCTGGCCGCCCGGGTCGGCGCGCTGGACGGCGTGGACGCGCCGGAGTCCGCGCCCGTGCCCGAGGACGTCCGCTCCCGCATACGGGATCTCGCGGTCCGCGGTTCCGTGCTGCTGCGCAACGACGGACTGCTGCCCCTGCGCCCGGACGCCCTGCGCAAGGTCGCCCTGATCGGTCCCAACGCCGTCCGTTTCGCCGCGCAGGGCGGCGGCAGCGCCCACGTGACCCCCGAACACGTCGTCACCCCGCTCGAAGGGCTGCGCCGTGCGCTGGGAGACGGCGTCGAGATCACCGTCCACCAGGGCGCGTTCCCGCATGCGAGGCTCCTGCCGCTGGGGGGTGGCACCGCCACCGACCCGGTCAACGGTGAGCCCGGTGTACGGCTGGAGTACCGGTCGGCCGACGGGACCGTCCTGTCCGAGGAGCACAAGGCCCCGGCAGCCAACTGGTTCCCGCTCCTGCTCGCCGACGAGGTGACGGAACTGTTCGTACGGACCCGGCTCACGCTCCGGGAGTCCGGCGTCCACCGGCTGTCGGTCATCGGCCCCGGCCACATCACGCTGCACGTCCCGGGGCACGCACCGCAGACCCACGAACAGCTCCAGGACGACGACGACATCGTCTCCCTGGCGCTCCGCCCGCCGGCTCACACCTTCGCCTTCCCCGCGAGCAGGGGCGAGACCGAGATCCTGGTGCGCTTCCGGCCGCAGCGTCACCTGCCGTACCCGATCACCCTGCTGGGCCTCGGGTACGACACCCCTCGCGGTACCGACGAGGAGGAACTGGACGCGGCCGTCACCGCGGCCGCCTCGGCCGATGCCGTCATTCTGATGGTCGGCAGCGACGCCGACACCGAGACCGAGAGCGTCGACCGCGCGACCCTCGCCCTGCGCGGCCGACAGAACGACCTCGTGGAACGAGTCTGCGCCGCCAACCCGCGCACCGCTGTCGTCGTGAACGCCGGCGCGCCCTACCTGCTCCCCTGGGCCGACCGGCCCGCCGCCCTGCTCTGGTCCTGGTTCCCCGGCCAGGAGGGAGGGGACGCCATCGCCGACGTCCTCACCGGCTCCGAGCCCGGCGGCCGTCTGCCCACCACCTTCCCCGCCGCCGAAGCCGACGTACCGGTCCTGTCGACGCGGCCGGTGGACGGAACGCTGGACTACTCGGAAGCCGACCTGATCGGCTACCGCGCCTACGCCGCGCGCGGCACCACGCCCCTCTTCCCCTTCGGCCATGGTCTGTCGTACACGACCTGGGACTACCAGGACTTCGTCGTGACCGGAGACATGGAACGCGGCCTCTCGATCCGCGTCACGCTCCGCAACACCGGGACACGTGCGGGCCGCGAGGTCGTCCAGGCATACCTTGCCCCGGCCGACGACGAGCCGCAGCGTCTCATCGGTTTCGCCGCGGTCGAGGCGGCGCCGAGCGAGGCCGTGATCGCCACGATCACCGTGCCGGCCAAGGCCCTCACCGTCTGGAGCGCGGCCGGCCGGGTTCCGCGTTCCGGGCCGCACCGGCTGCGCGTCGGGCGTTCGGCGGCCGACCTGCGACTGACCGCCGCCGTACCTCGCGCGTCGTGATCACGATCGGCTCCCCGGCGAACCCCCGCACCCATGAGTGAAGTACGGTCTGACCGTGAGCACACCACGCAAACCCAGGGGCCCCTATCGCAAGGGACTGGAGCGTCGCAAGCAGATTCTGCGGGCGGCTCTGGAGGTCTACAGCGAGCAGGGCGACCGCGGCTCGTCACTCAAGGAGATCGCCGACCGTGTGGGCATGTCCCAGGCAGGTGTGCTGCACTACTTCGACTCCCGGGAGGACCTGCTGCTGGCTGTGCTGGCCGAGCGGGACGCCCTGGACACCGAAGCGGTCGTCGATGTGATGTCGCCGGGCGAGGCGGTGGCCCGGACCGTCGGTCACAACGCCCGGCAACCAGGTCTGGTCGACCTGTTCGTGACCCTGTCGGCCGCCGCGTCGGACCCGGAGCATCCCGCCCACGCGTTCTTCAAGCGGCGGTACACGGAGCTGAGCGCGCAGATCCAGAACGGCCTGGATCACGGGCAGCAGCAAGGACGGATCCGCGGGGACGTCGACTCCGAGCTCATGGCACGACTGCTGCTCGCGGTGTCCGACGGCATCCAACTGCAGTGGCTCCTGGACCCGGGCGTGGACATGACCGTGTTGGTCGAGGCGTTCAACCGGATGTGCGCCCCCGACGTGGGCAAGAGCCCGGGCAGCGAGCCGGTCGGCGAGGACGGCTGACACGCGCGTCTGTCCGTACGGGGAGAACAGCCGCGCCGACGTCGACTCGGCGATGCCTCAAGCACCTACGCCCTCCGCGGCGCCCCCTCCACCCTGCCGGGGGTGGTCATGCCACATCCGCGACCACCGGTCAGCCAACGCGGTCGCACGCACGCAGCGCCGAGCATGGCGGTACCTTTCCGTACCTGGGCATGCGACGCGAGCGAAGAACGCCCGCCACGAGGCCGTTCCGGGCGGTCCGCCGACGAGGTCGAGCGAGCCGCACACCATGAGCACGCGCATCACAGACGAGGAACAATGAGCTCGCACTTCCGCCATCTCGCGGCTCTCGGGAGCTCGTTCGCCGCAGGCCCCGGGATCGAACCGATCGCGAACCGAGCGGCAGGGCGCTCGGCACGCAACTATCCTCACCTGGTCGCCCGGCGGCTCGGCGCCGAGCTGACCGACCTGACGGTGTCGGGAGCGACGACCGAAAACGTCCTGGACGCTCCGCAGCGCCGTATGCGGAGGGAATTCCCGCCGCAGCTCGAAGGGGTGCCCTCAGATGCGGATCTGGTGACGATCACGGTGGGTGGCAACGACCTCGACTACATCGGCAGCATGTTCATGCTCGGCATCGCGGGCCGGCTGTCGTCCTCCCCCTGGACCCGGCCGCTGCGGGCGGTGCTGCTGCCCGGACCCGACGTGCCGAACCCGACGGCCGAGACAATCGAGCGGGCCACCGCCCGCCTCTGCCAGGTGGTCGAGGCGGCGCGTGGCCGGACACCCGGCGCCCGGATCCTCCTCGTCGACTACCTGAAGGTCATCGGGCCCGGCACCCGTCCCAGCCGTGCGGCGCCTTTCGACGAGGCCGGCATCGACGCACTGAGGCGGCTGGGAGAGACGGTCTCCCAGATCTTCGGGGCCGCCGCATCCCGGTCGGGTGCGGAGCTCGTGCGGATGGGGGAACTCAGCCGTGGGCATGCACTGGGGTCCGCGGATCCATGGGTGAGCGGACTGCCGGACCGTCTCCGTCATCTCGGGAAAGTGGCGCCGTTCCACCCGACCGCGGAGGGCATGCGGTCTGTAGCGGACGCCGTCGTCGAGCACCTGAAGACGTGAACGCCGTCGCCGGGAGGTCCGTGCTCGGCGAGAACGAGCTGTTCGGGTCCCTTATCGAAAACACCATACTGAAATAAAGCACTCCAACCGGTTCAGAGCGGACATCGGCCATGCCCCTTCTCTCATCCAACAACCGGCCGTCCGCCTTCGACGGCCTGGCCGCAGCCGTACTCGATGACAAGGGGACGATTCTGCGCTGGACCGACTCCGCGGCGGCTCTCACGGGGCTCACCACCGACGAGGCCTGCGGCCACCCGGTGTGGGACCTTCTGGTCCGCGCCCACGGCACCCCGGCGCGACGCCTGCGCGGAGGGTCCGCGATTCCGCCTCGCGGCTGGGCGCGCATCCGGCAATCATCCGGCGCCGTCGTCGAGGTCGCCTTCCGCACGACACGTTTGACAGGCTCACCCGACTTGCTGGTCCTGGCAACCCCCTCACGGGACGTGACCGACCGTGACCGGGGTGTTGCACTCCTCGACGCGCTTGTTTCCCAGAACAGCATCGGGATCACTCTGTACGACACCGACCTCTCGATCGTGCAGACCAACGCGTCCTCCGATGTCCTCGGCGGCCCCGGCGTCCCGATCGGCAGCCCCGCGGACGATGTGGTGTCCTGGGATGACGCCAAGGACATCGAGTACACGCTTCGCCAGGTTCTGGCCACCGGCAAACCAGCGTTCGACGGCGAGCGATGGGTGCGGCTACAGCACGATCCGGCACTCCGGCGACGCCTGTCGCTCCATGCCTTCCGGCTGCAGGACTCCCAGGGCAACCCCACCGGCGTGGCGGTGATGCACATGGACACAACCGAGGAACTGCTCGCCCGTCGGCGACTGGGCCTCTCCCACGAGGCGGCCGTACGCGTCGGGGCCTCGCTGGACGTCCGGCGCACCGCGCAGGATCTGGCGGACGTGCTCGTGCCGGCCCTCGGCGACCTCGCGGGGGTCGAACTGGCGCAGGCCGTGTTCGACGGCGCCGACCCTCCGCGAGGACTGGGCGGGGGAGATCTTCACCTGCGCCACGCCGCGCTGGCACCGGCCGCGGTCGGGCCTCTGACCGGCATCGACCTCGGTGACGAGCTTCCGCCGGTCCCCGACAGCCCTCTGCTGCGCGGCCTCCAGCAGGGCAGGACAGTCGTCCTCGGACGTGAGGAACTCATCGCCATGCTCGGAGATCCCCAGCTGGTCGAGCTTCTCCTCCCCAAGTCCTTCCGCTGGGTGATGCTGGCACCCCTCTGGGCACGCGGTTCCCTGCTGGGTGACGTGACGGTCTGGCGCATCGACCGGTCCGATCCCTTCACCCCGGAGGACGCGGACCTCCTGACCGAGGTCGCCTCGCGCGCCGCGCTCGCCCTCGACAACGCCCGGCGGTACACCCGCGAACACCGTGCGGCGGTCGCCCTGCAGGAACGCATGCTTCCCCCGGCCACCACCGACACCCCCGCCGCCGAGACCGCCGGCGCCTACCTTCCCGCAGGCGACGGGGCGGACATAGGAGGCGACTGGTTCGACGCTCTGACCCTGCCCTCTTTCAGGGTCGCTCTCGTCATCGGCGACGTGGTCGGCCACGGCATGCACGCGACCGCCGGCATGGGGCGGCTTCGCGCCGCCATCCAGACTCTGGCCGATCTCGAACTGGAACCGGAGGAAGTACTCACCCGAACAGCGGACCTGGTCCAGCGTCTCACGGCGGAGGCACCGCCCGCGGAGCAGGACGGCGTCGGGGCCACCTGCCTGTACGCGATCTACGACCCGGTCACCGGGCGCTGCACCATGGCCAGTGCCGGTCACCCGCCCCCCGTGGTCATCCACCCCGACGGGACCGCGCACATCGTCGCGGTCTCCGCGGGACCTCCGCTCACCGTCGGCGGCATGCCGTACGAGACGACCACGATCGACATCGAGCCCGGTAGCGTCCTCGCCCTCTACACGGACGGCCTGATGGATCGAGACAGCCGGGACCTCGATGAGGCGCTGCGCCGGCTCACCGCCCGTCTCGTCTCGTCATGCGGTCCGGAAGCCGTCCTGGCGGACGCCGGCCACGCCCTGCTCGCCGACCTCGCGGTCCAGCCGCGACGCGACGACATGGCCCTCCTGCTGGCCCGAACACGGTCGATCCCGAAGGAGGCAACCGCTGTGTGGGAGTTCCGGGGCGATCCCACCGTAGTGTCCGAAGCCCGGAAGCTGACGGCCCGCCAACTCACCGCGTGGGGGCTGCAGGATCTTGTTTTCACCACCGAGCTCATCGTCAGCGAGCTGGTGACCAACGCGATCCGCTACGCGGGCGGACCGGTGGGGCTGCGACTGATCCGCCACGACGTCCTGGTGTGCGAGGTGACCGACCCCAGCAACACCCAGCCCCGCCTGCGGCGTGCCCGCACGACCGACGAGGGAGGGCGCGGCTTGTTCCTCGTCGCTCAGCTCACCGCGCGCTGGGGCTGTCGATACGGCCAGAACGGGAAGACGATCTGGGCCGAACAGCCCATCGACAACGCCCGCTGAGGCGTCCTCCCCACACCGGCCACACGACGCCGGGGCTCGCCGGTGAACCACGTACGGGGGCGGCCGAGATGAGACGCTCCGGTCTTGACGGAGTCGGTTTGCCGCACAACTGACCTTCCGCAGCCGATCGCATCCCATGAAGTGGTGCAGCGGGATGTTGGCCATGAGCCTTGATCGTGGACACACCAGCGGCTGGATCCTGAGGATCTGGGAACGGACATCTGGTGGTCGTGAAGTACTATCCGCCGCAGTTCAAGGTGGACGTATGACGGCGGAAGTGCAAAGCTCCCCGCAGTATAAAACTGCCGATCATCATTGACACCTGGGTCTCCGATCACTACGGAGATCCACATGCCGAAGTCCACCCCACCACCCCGCCGCTTGACCGTGAGGCCAAGCGGCGCCTGGCCGTCATACGCCACGTCGAAGAGGTCACCGGGAACGTCGCGATGTCCTGCCGGTACTTCGGGATCAGCCGGCAGGCGTACTACACCTGGTACCGCCGCTACCAGGCCGAAGGCGTCGAGGGCCTGCGCACCCGCTCCAAGGCGCCGAAGACCTGCCCGAACGCGACCCACGTCGAGGTGGTCGGGAAGATCATCTACCTGCGGCAGAACTACCACTTCGGCCCCGAGAAGATCGCCATGTACCTCAAGCGGTACCACGACGTCACCATCAGCAAGTCCGGCGTCTGGCGCATCCTCAACCGCCTGGACATGGGCCGCCTGCCAGCCTCACAGCGCTACAAGCGCCACGACCGCCGGTGGAAGCGCTACGAGAAGCAGCTGCCCGGCCACCGGGTCCAGATCGACGTGAAGTTCATCGAGCCCCTCGCCTCGATGCCACAAGGGCGCCGCGGCGGCCGCAACAAGTACTTCCAGTTCACCGCCATCGACGACTGCACACGGCTGCGCGTCCTGCGGATCTACCCGACGCTGAACCAGGCCACCGCCATCCAGTTCCTCGACTACGTCATCCAGCGCCTGCCGTTCCAGGTCGAGGTCATCCAGACCGACAACGGCGCCGAATTCCAGTCCGCCTTCCACTGGCACGTCCTCGACAAAGGCATCGCCCACACCTACATCAAGCCCCGCACCCCACGCCTGAACGGCAAGGTCGAACGCTCCCACCGCATCGACGCCGAGGAGTTCTACCAGCTCCTCGACGGCGTCATCATCGACGACGCCGAGGTCTTCAACGACAAACTGCGCGAGTGGGAGGACTATTACAACTACCATCGCCCCCACGGCGGCCTCGGCGGCCAGACCCCCTACGAACGCCTCAAGCAGAAGACCACGGCCCAGGCGTAACCGGTGATCGTCAGTGGCACATTGACAGACGCAGTCGCGCTGTACAAAGGCTGGGCAGCGGGTGATGCGGGAGCCACCGGACTTCACGGCCTGATGGAGGTCGGTTACTCGGGAGCCCCTAGTTGAGCAGACCGTAGACGATGCTGCTCGTGGCAGTGGTAACGGCCGGAAAGCCCCACTCCAGACCAAGATCCGGACCATACCCGGGCCAGCGCTTCGAAAACTCCGTCGCCACAAGCTGTTTCAGCTGGTCAGGCGCATGGAAAGCCGGTACCACCAGCAGACGAAGAACCTCCTGGTGTCGTACTCGCCGAAGAAGCTGGGCTTCTTCTAGACACAGACAAAGGGCGCCTGACCTGGGCAGATGCCCGCCAGGCGCCCTTATCGACCCACGCCTGGGCCATGAGTCGAAGAGCGGCCTTACTCCCGATATCTCCCACCGGTATCCCAGCTCTGACCAGCTGTTCCGCGGCATTTCCGGGCCAAGGTCCCGTTAACGCGTTCTCCGCGCCGTCCACCGGCTCCTCCCACCGCCGCATGGATTCCTCGATCAGGTTGTTGGCGCGGTTCCGGGCCTCGGCCAGGAACTTGGCGTAGTAGCGGAAGAGGGATTCCTGTGCGTCGGGATCCGGTTGGTGTCGGCCGTGGTCGCGAGCACCTCCACGACGATGCGCGCCATCGTGTTCATCGACTGCTGCAAGGACTCGGCCATCTCGTTCACGGTCAGGCTCAACTGGGCCAGCTCGTCGGCACCGATCCGGGGTGACCGTGCGTCGAGGTCGCCGTCGGCCAAGCGGCGTGCGGTGTCGCGCAGTTCACGCACCGGCCGCAGCACGCTGCGCGCGGCCAGCAGCGCCGCCAGCGGCAGCGCCAGCGCGGCGGTTCGGGCGGCGGAAGCGGTCAGGTCGTCGATCTGTTGATGCCGTGGTTGGCGCTGGCGCCGGAGCATGCAGGGCAGAGGACCAGAGGACCAGCACGGTGACGTGGGAGCGTGCGTTATCTGGGGTTGTCAAGCGTTCTTGCAGTACAGAGGTGTGGGACCACGCAAGGCATGTTAGGCCTGTGTGAGCCCGGGCGGTCGGCCAGGGGCGACGGGCAATGTCAATGTCCGAAGTTGCTTGCACTGATGTCCGAACTCATCCGCACCGGCATGATTCGGTGCGTCGCATCCGGTTGGGCACACCCCACCACTCCATGCGTCACCCTCCCCGCAATGAGCGTCAGCCCGGCGCCTGCGCCTGGGTGTCGCCGATACGGCTAACTCGACCGTAATGTAGGCGACTTCGAGGTATCCGGAGAGGCCACAGTCCCCTGCACTTGACGACGAACCCCCAGCTCACCCGTGCAGGAGCAAAGCAAATTGGCCGTATCTCGTCTGCCGTCCCACGACCCCACACAGGCTTAATGATGCTCCCGCGCCACGCACTGCACGCCGCGCGGGTGGTTGTGACGACAGCACGGGGGGACCATGGATCACACAGGCGGCGTGGGCGTACCACCTCCCGGGACACCTCCCGGGCCTCCGCCACAGCTTCCGCCCCGGCCCCCGTCTCAGCCGCCTCCTCAGATACCGCCGATGCCGCTGCCTCCCCGCAGGGGAAAGCCGCTGGAACTCCGGGTCCGTCGGCAGATCCTGTGGGTGGGGTCGGCGGCGGTTCCGTTGCGCAATGTCAGCTGGGTCGAAGTGTTCAGGCTGAAGCCCGCCTGGGGCAAGGCCGGCGTCCACTTCCTGCTGTTGGTGGTCTTCGCCTTCTTGGTCTCCGCCTGGCGCGACTCCACGGACGGGGGCGGCGGGGGCGGCGGCCCTGCCCCGGGCATCCTGACCCTGTTCACCCTGGTCGTTGTCTGCGCCGTCCTGCTCTGGTCGAGGAAGCCGGTGCTGGTCGTTGAGCTGAACAGCGGTTCCAGGGTGGTCCTGACCCTGCCGACCATGGATGAACTGCGGGCGATCGCCGGGCAGATCGTGTACGCGATCGACCACCCGGAATACGAGTTCTCCGCCGTCCTTGAGCAGTACAACACCACGAACAACTTCGGTTCCGTCGTCAACATGAACGGCGGCAGGGGAAACACGGGGATCAGACTATGAGCGACACATCGAACTACTACGGGGACGTCGTCAACGTGAACAGCGGCGAAAAGGTCATCGGCATCAACCACGGCACCGTCGTCCACGACGACGGCACCGCTCAGGACACCGAGCTCCAAGCGCCGTGACGGACCTCACCTGCCTCCTCAAGGACCTGCGCCCGGAGCTCACCCGGACCAGGCCCAGACCGTGGAGAACGCGCTGCCCGCGCTCACCCCGACCGGGCCCTGCGTGAGCGCGGCATGATCCTGGCGTCCGTCTCGCAGATCGCGGCGACCGTGGGCGAGGTGGGTACGGTCATGGCCTACGCCGTAGGCAAAGCAGCGAACCCGGCCCTTGAGATGGCGGCCGAGTACTGGTTGACTTCGGCTTCCAGGGCGCCGGCGAGCATCCGGCGGGCGCCCTCGCGTACGATCTCGTCGCTCAGGGAGCCGGACTCGGTGGAGCCCTCGTCGGTGACTACGCTGAGCACGAGCGTGCCTCCCCGCCCCGCGCTGCGAACGCGGGCCTACCCGGTGACCATCACAGGATCGTTCGGATAGGTACGCCCTCCGCGTCCCTCCCACGGGCTGATCCACGGATCTTGAGCATTGCTCTTGACCGCCACCGCGAGCTGTTCGACGGCAGCATCCAGATCCACGGCGGTCGCCTCGGCCCGGTTGGCGTGAAACTCCTTCCCGGCCATGTAGGACCCTGCCAGGCCCAGCAGCACCGTCGTCACCACCTGTTGTTCAGCCGCCCCACGCAGCACAGGCACGCAGCCTCGCGCCGGCACACCGATCGGCACCCGCGAGACCAACAACGACATCCACCGGCCCGGCTTGGCATGTCGGGCTCACAAACAGGCACTGACGTGCAGGGCAATGGCTGGCACCGCGGCGAGCAGAAACTGCTTCGAGCCGGCCACGTCGACCACGTACGTGTCAGCGCGCCAGAATCAGGCTCATCGCTTCCGCACGCGTCGCTGGTCTGCGGAGCTGCCCGCGCACGGCTGAAGTCGTCGTCCGTGCGCCGGGCTTGCGGATGCCGCGTGCTGACATGCACATGTGCTCCGCTTCGACCACCACGATGGCGCCGCGCGCCCAGTATGCGCATCAGCGCGTCGGCGATCTGCCCGGTGAGCCGTTCCTGGACCTGAAGCCTGCGTGCGTATACCTCCACCAGCCGGGCCAGCTTGGACAGCCCGGTGACTCTGCCATGCTCAGCGGGGATGTAGCCGACATGCGCCGTGCCGCGGAATACCAGGAGATGATGCTCGCAGCGAAGCCGGTGTACACGACTCGGGTCGGGCCGAAGCCGAGGCCGGTGCTCTTCTTCTCGTGCAGGCTCTGGCTGAAGGCGTAGCCGATCGGCACAACGTAGGTGGCCAGGAAGCCGAGCAGGAAGGGCAGTGTGAACAGCAGCCCCTTGTAGGCTCCCCGGCTCCCGGTCCGGCGGGGGGAGGACCGCCGGACCGGGGAGTCGGTCGCGACCTTCGCGGGTCGCGTGAGGGTGGACACGGGTGTCTCCAAGTGAGAAGTGAGTCGGCTGTCTCCTGAGGCGCGGGGATCCGCTGCCCCGCTCGAGGGGCGTCAGCTGCCCGCGACCGCCTTGATGCCCTTGCCGTTGAGGTCGTCGACGGTCCACTTCTGGATGCTGGTCAGCATGTCCTCGACCGTGAGCTCCTTCTTCATGACCTTGCCCCACTGCTTCTGCATCTCGGAGTACATGGCCGCGTAGTTCGGGCCGTACTGCCACTGCTCACCGACCCGCGAGGCGGCGGTCGTGATCACGTTCGCGCTGTCGGACTTGCCGTTGAACATCTCGGTGGGGATGATCTTGTCAACGTACGGGGAGACGTCGGTGACCGCCGGGAAGAGACCGGACTTGGAGGCGGGGTCGGTGAGCGTGGTCAGCGACTCCTTGCTGCTGGACAGCCAGGTGGCGAACTGGGCGGCACGGTCCGGGTACTTGCAGCCCTTGAGCACGGCCAGGACGTCGAAGTTGCTGGAGGTCTGCGGCTTGGCGGTGTCGAAGACGGGCGAGTCCGCGAGCTGCCACTGGCCCCGGGACTTCGGGAAGTTGGTGCTGTAGATCGGCAGCTGCCAGGTCGAGGTCGTCATCGCGATGGTCGTACCGAGGTCCCACGTCTTGAAGACACCCGGGTCGGCGTACGAGGCGTTGGAGGCGAGGTCGTTGTCGACCAGCTGCTGGACGATGTCCCCGGCCTTCAGCGCCTCGGGCGAGGTGAAGTCGACGACCCAGTGGTCGCCGTCCACCTTGGATGGCAAGGGATGCGATGTTCGCTTCCCGAAGGACGGTAACCGTTTGCTGTGGACCGTAGGACGTGAGTGGCCGGAACCACAAGAGGGTGTAACCAGTGACGCTCGATTGCGCGTTGACCTGCGGGGCAATGGCTCCTTAGTGTGGAATACGTTTACTCGGAGGTCTTCCGGCCCCCTTCGCCCCCTTGCCCGAAGCAGGAGCGCCATGCCCACGCCACCGCTGCCCCCTGCCGTGTTCGCGATGAACCCGGTGCATCTGCCCGAGTTGTTCCCGCCTCGTCTCATGACGCGGCTACGGCAACTCGTGGCGATCCATCCCGGAGTCGTCCTGCAGGACTTCACCGATCCGGAGCGGCCAGGTCGCTGGCCCAGGCCGAGGTGCTGATCACCGGCTGGGGCTGTCCGCACCTCGGCGCGGAGGTCCTGGACGCGGCTCCCCGGCTGCGTACCGTGCTGCACGCGGCCGGCAGCGTGCGCAGCCTGATCGGCGACGCGTTCTGGGAGCGGGGACTCACCATCTCCAGCGCCGTCAGGGCCAACGCGCTTCCCGTAGCCGAGTACACGCTCGCCGCGATCCTGTTCGCCGGCAAGGACGCCTTCGGACTCCGGGAGCGTTTCCGGACCCAGCACGTCTACCCCGCTCCGGACGAGTACGCGGCGGTGGGCAACCTCGGCCGGCGGGTCGGGCTCATCGGCGCCTCGCGCGTGGGCCGCCGGGTGCTGGAACTGCTGCAGCCCTTCGACCTGTCGGTCAGCCTGTACGACCCGTACCTGGACGACGCCGAGGCGAAGGCGCTCGGTGCGATACCACTGCCCCTCGATGAACTGCTGCGCACCAGCGACATCGTCAGCGTGCACGCCCCCGACATCCCGGAGACCCACCGGATGCTCAACCGCGAACGGCTCGCGCTGATCCCCGACGGTGGCGTACTGATCAACACCTCGCGAGGCGCCCTCGTGGACCCTGACGCCCTCACCGACGAGCTGGTCGCCGGCCGGATCAGCGCGGTGCTCGACGTCACCGAACCGGAGCCGCTCCCCGCCGACTCACCCCTCTACCGGCTGCCCAACGTCTTCCTCACCCCGCACATAGCAGGCTCCCTCGGCAACGAGCTGGCACGCCTCGGGGGCACCGTCATGGAGGAACTCGAACGGCTCGCCACCGGACAGCCACCCGCGTACGGGCTCCGCCGCACGGAACTCGTGACCAGCGCCTGACAGCACCTGACCCTCGCGTCCGACCCCAAGAGGGGGAAACGATTACTGTTCCGGGGCGGCGGTTCCGGCCCTCCCCTACCCACAAGAGGCTCTCCATGCAGTAACGTCGAGCTGTGACGGTCAACGGAAGCGGTCCTCGAACGACCATCGAACCCAAGCGGTCCAAGCGGCGACGGAACAACACCGACGGTGGCGACCGGCCCAGCACGATTCGCGACGTCGCCGCGAAGGCGGGCGTCTCGGTGGCAACCGTTTCCCGCGCTCTCGCCGGCAACTACCCGGTCTCCGAGACCACCCGGGCCCGGGTCATGGCGGCCGTGGAGTCGCTGCACTATGCCGTGAACGTCCATGCCAAGGCGCTGTCCGGCCGGGTGGCGGGCCCCATCGGGCTGGTCATCCGGGACATCACCGGGCCGTCGCTGGCCCATGTCGCCGCCGGGGTGGAGCAGGAAGCGGCGGACCGGGGCAGGCTGAGCCTGGTCTGCGCCACTCACGACGACCCGGACCGCGAGGGCGACCTGGTGCGATTGATGCGCGAACAGCACGCGGGCGCGGTTCTCCTGGTCGGCGGAGCGGTACAGGACGACAGGTATCACGAGCGCATGGTCGAGTACGCCAGAGCCCTGGACGCCGCGGGCTCCCGGCTGGTGCTGGTCGGCCGTCCACCGCTGCCCGACAGCTCTGCGGTGACGGTCGTCGAGTACGACAACCGCGGGGGCGCCTTCCAGGCCGCCGACCACCTGCTCACCGTCGGCCACAGGCGCATTCTCTTCCTGGGTGGCGCCCCCTTGCTGAGCACCGCCGTGCAGCGCAGGGACGGCTATCTGCACGCGCTGCGCGCCCACGGCGTGCCCTACTCGGAAGAACTCGACGTGCCCGGCCCGTACACCCGCGTCTCGGGCTACCAGCGCACCCGGGAGGTACTGGAGGCCGGCGTGGACTTCACGGCGGTCTTCGCGGGCACCGACGTGGTGGCGACGGGCGCACTGGCCGCCCTGCGCGAGGCCGGTCTCGATGTTCCCGGTGACATTTCGCTCGTGGGCTTCGACGACGTCCCCTTCGCCGCGGACCTCAGCCCCGCCCTCACCACGGTCCGGGTTCCGTACGAGGACTTGGGCCGCACCGCGGTCCGACTGGCACTGGAACGCGAGGAACGCCTGGCGGCCGACGACCATGTCGTGCTGAGCACCCAGTTGGTGATCCGGCAGTCGGTACGAACGCTGCGGTGACGGTGTACGAATGACGCAGCATGTACGGTCGCCCGCACGCCGACGCCCTGCACAGGCGGACTGCCCTTCGCATCGGCCGAGGTCGAGCTGCCCGAAGGAAGTGTGCTCGCCCCGTACACCGATGGCCTGGGTGACCGGGCTGCGGCGCAGCGCCCTGGACTACGTGGAGCGCCATCTCGGCGACCCGGACCTCGGACCGGTCACCGTCGCCGCCGCCCACCACGTGTCCGTTCGGCAGTTGCAGCGCGCCTTCGAGGAGGCCGGACAGACACTGACCGCCGTGATCCGCTCGCGCAGGCTCGCCGCCGCCCGGGCCGCCCTCGCCGATCCCGCGCGCGCCGAGGAGACGATCACCGACATCGCCGTCCAGTACGGGATGACCGACCTTGCCGGCTTCAGCCGGCGCTTCCGCGCCGAGTTCGGCGTCGCACCCCGCGAGTTCCGTCGGCGAAGCCGGGGCCCTTCCCCGGGCGCCGTCGCCAAGTGGCCGGCGTGAACTGACGGACGCGACATACCCGTCGCGAACCGACAAGCCGCACGACGTGTGCGGACAAGACGCCTTTCGCCGCAGGTCTGACACTTCTCGACAGGTCGCGCGCCACCAGCGCGCGCTCGACGAGGAGGCACGCGCGTGCGCACTGACCTACTGGCGGACCCACAGTGGTCCGGACGGATCTTCTCGGGCGGCTGGGTCCGCGGAAGCGGCGAGGACATCGCCGTGACCGAACCCGCCACCGGCGCCCTCCTGGCCCGGGTCGGATCAGCGACGCCCGCGGACGTCGCGAAGGCCGCGGAGCGCGCGGCGCAGGCCCAGCGGGAGTGGGCGCCCGGCCGCACACCGACCGCGCCGCGGTCCTGCGCCGCGCCGCGGCGCTGTTCGAACAGCACCAGGAGGAGATCGAGACCTGGCTCGTGCGCGAGTCCGGCGCCATTCGCCCCTTCGCCACCTTCCAGACCCTCGGAGGTGGTGCCGCTGAGTGTCACGAGGCCGCCGCCCTCGCGTCGGCGCCCTATGGCGAGCTGCTGCGCTCCGGACAGCAACGGCTGTCCTTCTCCCGCCGGGTCCCGGTCGGCGTCGTCGGGGTCATCGCCCCTTTCAACGCCCCGCTCATCCTGGCCGTACGCGCCGTCGCCCCGGCACTCGCCCTGGGCAACGCCGTGATCCTCAAGCCGGACCCGCGGACCGCTGTGTCAGGCGGTGTCGTGTTCGCCCGGATCTTCGAAGTGGCCGGGCTGCCCGACGGGCTGCTGCACATGCTGCCCGGAGGCGCCGAGACCGGGGCCGCCCTGGTCGAGGATCCACAGATCCCGGTCATCGCGTTCACCGGCTCGACCCGCGCCGGACGGGCCATCGCCGCCGCGGCGGCGACCCGGCTCAAGCGCGTGCACCTCGAGCTCGGCGGGAACTCGGCGCTGATCGTGTGCGCCGATGTCGACATCGACAAGGCCGCCTCCGTCGGCGCGTACGGCTCCTTCAACCACGCCGGGCAGATCTGTATGGCCAGCGGCCGGCACCTGGTCGACGCGCGGATCGCGGACGAGTACGCGGCCGCACTGGCCCGGCACGCCACCGCGCTGCCGGTGGGCGACCCCGCGGGCGGGGACATCGCCGTCGGCACCGTCATCGACCGGAACCAGCTCGCCGGAATCGACGGCGTCGTGCGGGACACCGTCGACGCGGGCGCACGCATCGCGGCCGGCGGCACCTACGAAGGGCTCTTCTACCACCCGACCGTGCTGGCCGACGTCCCGGTGACCTCCAGGGCGTACACCGAGGAGATCTTCGGTCCGGTCGCGCCCGTGGTTCCCTTCGCCGACCTCGAGGAGGCGGTCCGGCTGGCTGCGGACTCCGCGTACGGGCTCTCCCTCGGCATCCTCACTCGCGACGTCATGCGGGGCCTCGAACTCGCCGAGCGCATCCCGAGCGGGCTGGTGCACATCAACGACCAGACCGTGAACGACGAGGCCACCGCCCCCTTCGGCGGGGTCGGCGACTCCGGGACCGGCTCCCGGCACGGCGGCGCCATGGCCAACCTCGAGGCCTTCACCGAACAGCTGGGGGTGCCCCCTCTGGGGGAGGGGCACCGTGCGCGGGGACCTGCCCGACTACCCCTTCTGACCGCCTCCCGATCCGGCTCACCCCACGACAAAGGAGTCCCCGTGCCAAGAACGAAGCGCTGCTACAAGTGGGTCGACCGGGCCATGCGCAAGCTGGACCCGGAGACCGAGTACGAGCAGATCATCCGGCTGATGGGCGACTACCAGCTCAACCCCACGGTCCTCGACCTGGTCGTCTCGGCCAGCACCATCCACAACATCGTCCATCCCCGCGGCTCTGAGACCCTCGCCCACACCGGGAAGGTCGTGCACCGGCGTGACAAACGCGCCGAGGAAGACCCAGATACGGCTGCAGAAGTTCCTGCCCGACCCGCGTGAGGCGGCGTCGGAGAAGTACTTCCGTGAGCGGACCGCGCTGATCGAGAAGCGCAAAGCCGAACGACTCGCCACGCACGGCAAGGCGGGCACGGAGTCGAGCGAGGAGGGCTCGCCGGGCGCCGCGCTGTGCCCCGTCCCGCACACCGACCGCACGCCGACCTGACCACGGCCGGCGGGCAGGCCGTGAGGAGTACGTCGAGGAACAGACCGAAGCGGGGCATCGGACCGTTGCGATCGTGGGCGGTCTCCACGCGCCGATCCAGTGCACCAGCCCAGGCCAACTCGGCCGACCTGCCTTGCGATCGCGCTCGCCGCGCTGGTCGGCACGGCTCGACTGCCGACCGCCATAGTGGTCGTCCTGCGTCGATCGGCGGCTCGATTGGGCTGAGGGCATGCCAGTTCCGCCGCCCATGGTCAGGGCGCGTCGAAGGCGGCCGCCTGCGGAAGTCCGGGCATCTTGCCGATGTCGGCCGGGTTCGGCGGCCGTACAACCATTTCGGGGTTCCCAGCTCGGCGAAGCCGAGAGGGGGGAGGTCTGCGGGACGGCCGGCAGCCAGGCCGGCATGAACCGGTCGGCCGTGCTCGCGCGCTTCCTGCGCGAGACCGCCGCCGACGTGGTGATGCTGGCCGGGCGGTACACGCTCCTCGACCAGTCGGCGCTGGACGACGTGCTGCCTGCCGCGCGCGACGCGAGCACGGCTACCCTGCCCATCGCCGCCTGGGAACTCGCTGTCGGCACCTGCATGCTCGTCCAGACGGCCGCCCATCACCTCTCCTGCGCGGCTCGAGCCGAGTCGCGGAACGACTTGAGCACGTGTCGCACCATCTGACCGGCGGTATTGGCGCGAAGGAATCCCGAGATACCGCCGTAGGTGAGTTCGAGTACGATTCCACCCATGTCGAGGGCGTTGATTCTTCCGTCGCGGCCCAGGGCGAGTTTATCGAGAAGTAGATTCCCGATCTCTTCCCACTGGCTCACGAAAAGCTGCCGTTGCCGCATTCCCAGAGTTCCGTCGCGCTGCGCGCGCCGCAGGAATTCGATGGCGATGATTCCCCACTTCTGTTCAGCGGCACGGGTGTCGGACCAATGGGCGACGATTTCGATGACAGCGTCCGGGTCGGTGACATCGCGCAGAAACTCGGAGAGTTCCTCGACGTCGTGCCCCGCGTTGCCCTCCAGGAGCTGCTGGAGAACGTCCTGCTTGGAGGAGAAGTTCGAGTAGAACGCGCCCTTCGAGAAGCCGGCCTCGTCCGCGATGCGTTCGACGGAGGCACCCTCGTAACCCTCGCGCGCGACCACGTCACGTGCCGCGTTCAGGAGCTTCTCCCGCGTGAGCGCCTGACTCTGCTCTCGCGTCAGCCTCGCCATGATGATGCTCTCCCCACTGCATTCGCTCACAAACGGCGGAACAGCCCGGTGTCGAACCGCGCGCCAGTGTATCGTGCCGGAACTCGCGCCCCTGGACCGGAGTAAACCCGCTGAGTGGGTTCTCGTCCGGTCCGGTCACAGCGCGACGACTCAGCCGGATATTCCGTTCTGCGACACATTGACGATGGAGCCCTGCGGCACCCAGCTGGTGCCGTTGAACTCGTGGAGCCGGTACTCGTGCACCAGTCGGCCGTCGGATTCTCCGGTCAGGTTCACTCCGTCGACAAGGAGCGGGTCCTCCACCGCGGACAGGGAGTCCCACGAGGCCAGGAATCCCCTGCTGGTGACCTCCTCGGCGCCTTTGAGGGCCGAGACGACGGCCGCGGCCAGTCCGTAACCGGTCAGCGCGAACGACTGGCCGGCGTCCGCCTCGGGCGTACTTCGCCATGTCGGCGCGGTACTGCACCAGCGCCTTCTCGTTGTGCACCGCGGGGTTCTGCGGGTCCAACCACTGGTGGGAGAAGGCGCCCTTGACGTTGGCGGCGCCGGCGGGCTTGACCGTGCTGGCGAAGTCCGCGTACGGGCTGCCGATGAAGACCTGGGGGTGGTAGTCGATCTGGCCCATGTAGGACAGCAGCGCGCCCAGGGTCGGCGGGCCGAGCGTCACGACCAGGGTGTCGACCTTGGCCGCCTTGAGTTCCGTGACCTGAGAGGCGATGTCTCCCTGCCCAGGCGGGAGTCTGAGTGCCTTGACCGGCTTGACGCCGGCCTTGGCCAGGCCGGCGAGCCGGCTGTCGGCGAGTTCGTTGTTGAAGCCCATGAAGCCGACGACGCCCTCGGGGATCTTCTCCTTGATGTAGCGGCCCTGGAGTTCGCCCTCCCAGGAGGTGTCGGGGACGAACGCGCGGGAGTCGGGGAACTTCTTGACGTCGCTCAGCACGGTCTCGCCGCCCTGCACGATCTGGGCCACGCCCGCCGTGTTGAGCTGGGGCCGGGCCGCGACCGCGATGCCGCCGAAGTTGATGACGACCGTCGCGTGGTCCTTGGTGACGAACTCGGTGTTGTTGGACACCAGTCGGGCGGGGTCGAAGGCGTCGTCCTTCACCTTGAAGTCGATCTTCCGGCCGTTGATGCCGCCCGCGGCGTTGACGGCCGCCCGCTCGTACGGCGTGGTGCAGGTCGAACCAGGTCATGCCCGGCTCGACGACGGCGTAGGCGAGTTCCGCGTCGATCTCCAGGATGCGGTTCATCTTCTGGAAGCCGATCTGGATCGAGCCGCGCACGCGCGGTGACGCGCCGCCGTGTCCGAGGTTGCGGCCCTGGCTGTGCGGCCACACGGGGACCCGGTACCGGCCGGCCAGGCGGACGATCTCCCGCACCTGCGCCGTGGAGACGGGCTGTACGACCGCCAAGGCGGCGTAGGTCTCGTCACCGGGGATCCAGTAGGCGTCCTTGAAACTCGTCGACCTTGGTCCGCTCGATGTGGAGGGAGTCGTCACCGACGACCGCGACGAGCTCGCGGACCAAGTCGTCCGGGAGGGTGGGCAGATGCGTCGTCGCATCGGTCATCGTCATCTCATTTCGGGGAGTGACTGATCAGGAGCGCCGCCCCGGGTGGTGTTTCAGATACCGATCGGTCTTTGAATTCCGGACCGTATGCCCCACCCGGACGGCTGTCAACGGATCGGAGACAGATCTTTATGTACCGACAGAGCGGGGAAACAGCGACCATGAACACGCGGAACTTGCCGACGTCCGACGTATTGACACCGTGACGGAGGCACTCAAATACTCATCGGAATCCTAAGTCAGAACGGAATCCGGATTGGATCAGCCCGTGATGTCTGCGCTGGAACTCAATGGCGAGAACCTGTACAGGGACCCCTATCCCGTCTACGCCCGCTTGCGCGAGGAAGCCCCCGTCGCCTTCTTCGAGCCCATGAATATCTGGTCACCCGCTTCGAGGACTGCCGCGCGGTAGGAGCGAACGACCGCGTGTTCGGACCGTCCGGCAGCCCGGACCGACCGGAGGCCCGGGTGATGGGCATGCCGAACGTGCTGTCCATGACCGGCGAGGACCATCAGCTGCTCCGACTGGGCATCGACGAGAACCTCACCCTGGAGCGGGTCTGCGGCTATGTCGAGGCCCTGACCCATCCGGTCGTCGAGCGCTGTCTCGCGGAGCTGACGCCCCGCGGGTCGGCGAACCTCACCGCCGACCTCTTCGAACCCGTCTCGGTGCGCTGTATCGGCGACGTCATCGGACTGACCGACACCCCGAACGAGACGCTCGTCGAGTGGTTCCACGCGATGAGCGCCGGTCTACAGAACGTCAGCGACGACCCGGCCGTGTGGCAGCGGCTCGACCGCGCGCTGGCCGAGATCGACACGTCGCTCGGAGCGCTGTACGAGCGGGTGGCCGCCAAACCCGACCACACCCTGATGAGCCACGTGGTGCACGGCGGCCTGCCCGACGGCGAGATGCGCGCCTTCGCCGAGGTGCTGCCCACCATGAAAGTGATCATCCTGGGCGGTCTGCAGGAACCCGGCCACGCCGCCGCGAACGCCTGCGCGGGACTGCTGCTCGACCCCGACCAGGCGCAGACCGTCGCCGACGCCCCGCAGGAGCACGCGCTGCGCGCCTTCGACGAGGGCCTGCGGTGGATCGCCCCCATCGGCGTCACCCCGCGCGTCGCCGCCGAGGACGTCGTCGTGGCCGCAGCAGGTCGCGCGGCGACTCGGGAGCGGGCGACCCGGTGGCCGGGTCGGTCACGTCCCCGAGACAGGCGGCGACTTTGGGCTCCCAGGGCAGCGCGACCAGTGTGCTGAGGTCGGGACGTATCGAAATGTCCGGCAGTCCCGCGTCCATACCGCCGCTGACCGGGACCACCTCACCTTGCGGGCTGGTGTGGGTCTGGTCGCCCCGGTCCTGGGCGCGCCGGGGATCGCCGGCGTCATCCGGCTCGTCATCGAGAACTTCACCACGCTCATCGGCGGCGACCGGACCACCGCCGTCCGGCTGGAGCCTGTCCCCGTGGTGATGATCCTCGGGTTCGTCGCCGCCTGGCTGACCCGCAGCAGGGCAGGGGTGGAGAGCCGAGGCACCGCGTCACGGTGCGGCCCGCCGGGCCGCACCGTGATGCCCTGCTCAGGCCTTCGGGCGGCGTCCGCTCCGGCGTGGTGCCGGTGCGGCACCGTCGAGGAGAGCGAGGCGGCGCTCCTCACCGTGCTTCTCCACCTGGAGTACGACCCGTCGCAGTCCCTCCGCGACGCTGCGGCATTCCGCGGCGCTGAGCCGCCCGGCCACGAAGGCCTCCTCCTCGTTGAACGCCGGGAACACGCGCTGCATCAGTTCCTCGCCCTCCTCGGTGAGGCTGAGCAGCACGAGCCTCCCGTCGGAGGGATGTCCCGTGCGCAGGACGAGCCCCCGCTTCTCCAACGTCCGCGAGACCCCCGTCAGCGTCCCCTTGGAAATGCCGGCTTCCTCCGCCACGTGCCGGGTCTCCGACTCTCCCCAGATCCAGATGACCCACAGGACGACGAACGCCGTCCAGGTCAGATCGGCGCCGCGCAGGACGGAGTTCTCCAGGTGCTGCCGGACCGCGGAGGCGGCACGGTAGATGTTGGCGACCACGGCCATCTGTTCGTGATGGACGCGAGTGCCGCCGAGTTTCGCCTCGGCCAGCTTCTCGGCTTCGGTGATGGACCGGTGACCGGGCACGGACACACTCCTTCGGGACTGCGAGGACACGTCGCACAGCAGGCGTCGTTCGGGCTCAAATTATAGAAACACCGGGCTCGGCGGCCCAGCGGGTGGACAGGTATTGACCCGGGGAGTGACGTCTCCCCATCCTGTTTGAAGCCAAACGAATTGGCCTTGCTCCGACGCCCTCACCATCTGCAGGACCGCCATGAAGGTCGTCGTCGACATGCACAAGTGCCAGGACCACGGACAGTGCGTCTTCGCCGCTCCCGACGTCTTCTCGATGGACGACGACGGCCACCTGGCCCATGTCTCCGACCCGGACGAAGCGCTGCGCGACGAGGTCGAGGAGGCCGCGGACGTGTGTCCGCTGCAGGCCATCCGGATCGAGGCCTGATCATGAGCGCCCGCATCCTCGTGGCCGGCGCGTCCATGGCCGGCCTGCGCGCCGCCGAGCAACTGCGCGCCGCCGGCTGGGCCGAAACGATCACGCTCGTCGGCGACGAGCCCCACATGCCCTACAACCGGCCTCCGCTGTCCAAGGAGGTGCTGGCCGGGAAGGCACCCTTCGGGTCCCTGACCTTCCGCCCCCGCGCCAGCGTGACGGACGTCGAGTGGCGCCTCGGCACCAAGGTGGTCGCGGCCCGTCTCGGCGACCGGATCGTCGAACTCGACGACGGCGAGGCGTTGTCGTACGACGGACTCGTCGTCGCCACGGGCATGCGCCCCCGCCGGCTGAACTGTCCGGGACCACTCGCCGGCCGGCACACCGTGCGCACCCTTGACGACGCCCAAGGGCTGCGCGAGGCACTGACCCGCCCCGGCGCCCGGGTCGTCGTGGTCGGCGGCGGCTTCATCGGCTGCGAGGTCGCCGCGACGGCAGTGGGCCTGGGCGTCACCGAGGTCACCGTCGTCGACCCGCTGCCCCTGCCCATGGTCGGCCCCCTCGGGGAGCTGCTGGGACGCGCCCTGCTGAAGCGGCACCAGGAACGCGGAGTGCGTTTCGTGCTGGGCACGGGTGTGTCCGGTTTCGAGGGCGCGGACCACGTCACCGGTGTCGTCCTGTCCGACGGCACCGTGCTGCCCGCCGACGTGGTCGTGGAATCGGTCGGCTCCGTCGCCAACACCGAGTGGCTGGACGGCAACGGCCTCGACCTGGCCGACGGCGTGCTCACCGACGGGCAGTTGCGCGCCGGAGGCCGGCCGGAGGTCGTCGTGGTCGGTGACCTCGCCCGCTTCCCCAACGCCCGCTACGACGGTGTTCCACGCCGCGTCGAGCACTGGTGCATCCCCACCGACACGGCCAAGCACGCCGCCAAGGCACTCGTCGCACACCTCTCCGGTGCGGCTGCGCAGCCGGCGCCGTTCGCGCCGCTGCCCACCTTCTGGAGCGACCAGCACGAGTTCCGTCTGCAGTCCTTCGGCTCACCGGTCCTCGGCAAGGACGACGTCCGGGTGCTCGACGGCGACCTCGACGGCGATGTCGTCGCCGGATACCACGTCGGGGGGCGGCTCGTCGGCGTCGTCGCTCTGGGCGGACACGCCGCCGCGTCCGCCGCAGCCCGTTACCGCACCGAACTCCTGAAGCAGCCCTCCCTCACCGCGTAAGGAACGACCTGACCATGACGACCGTCCGCGGATTCCTCCACCCCAAGACGGCCGGCGGCGCCTCGTCGCTGATCCCGTCGCCGCCCTGGCGCTACTCCGGCGACCTGCTGACCGTCGAGTACCGCACCGACCCCTCGCGGGTGCGTGAACTGCTGCCCGAGCCACTGGACGCCACCTCGTTCGTCTTCGCTCCGATCACCGAGCTGTTCGGCGGCTGGGCGGGCGACGTGCTGCCGATCCTGCTGGCCACCTCCCTCTTCGCAGGCATCCTCGCCTTCCACAACTCCGCCAACCGCTACCTCTTCTCCCTCGGCCGCGAGGGGTTGCTGCCCCACGGGCTGACCTCCATCAACCGGCGTCGTTCGCCGTGGGTGGCCGGTGCCGTGCAGACCGCGATCTCCGTGCTTCTGGTGATGCCGTTCGCGGTCCTGGGCAAGGATCCGGTGCTGACCCTCTTCTCCTGGTTCAGCGGCGTCGCGGTCCTCGGCGTCATGCTCCTCTACTTCCTGATCTCGGTGTCCGTGGTCGTGTTCTTCCGCCGCTCGGGTGCCGACACCCGGCCCTGGAACACGCTGATCGCCCCGGTGCTGGGTGCGCTCGGCACAGCGGGTGCCATCTGGCTGATCGTCGAGAACTTCACCACGTTGATCGGCGGCGACCGGACCACGGCCGTCTGGCTCCAGGTCACGGTTCCGGCGGTGCTGGTCCTCGGCGTCGTCGCCGCCCGCGTGACGCGCGGCAGGACGGCGACCGGGGCCTGAGACCCCGCCCCCACGGTGCGGCCGGCCCGGTTCCCGCTCCCCCGGGACCCGGTCGGCCGCGCCCGATCCCCACAGCGCCCTTGTGACGGCTTCAGCGGGCACCATACCGTTTGGATTCAAATAATCCATCTGGAGGTCCCACACGCCGGACATCACCCACGAGGAGTGGCTGCTCCGCGCCAAGGCACTTGACCTGACCGGTGCGCATCACATCGGCGGCGTCGACGAGGGCGGGGGCGGGGCCGCCTTCGCCGCCGTCTCGCCCCGCGACGACCGGGTACTGACGCAGGTGGCCGACGGGGGCACGGACGAGGTGGACGCGGCCGTGGCCGCCGCCCGCCGGGCCTTCGACTCCGGTCCCTGGCCGCGCCTCGCGCCCGCCGACCGCGGCCGGATCCTGTCGCGCATCGCCGAACTGCTCGAAGAGCACCGTGCGGAACTGGCGTTGACCGTCAGCCTGGAGATGGGCAAGCCGGTCACCGACGCGTACGGGATCGAACTGCGTGCCGCGATCAACACCTTCCGCTGGTGCGGACAACTCGCCGACAAACTCACCGACGAGTCCCCGCACACCGCGCCGGACGCGCTCGCCCTGGTCACCCGGGAGCCGGCCGGTGTCGTAGGTGCCGTGGTGCCCTGGAACTTCCCGCTCACGCTGGCGAGTTGGAAGGTCGCGCCGGCACTCGCCGCCGGCTGCGCGGTCGTACTGAAGCCGTCGGAGAACTCCCCCGCTCTCCGCCCTCCTGCTCGGCCGACTCGCCACCGAGGCCGGGCTGCCGCCGGGCGTGCTCAACGTGGTCAACGGCAACGGTCCGGTGGCCGGACGGGCCATCGGCCTGCACCCCGACGTCGACGTCCTGGCCTTCACCGGCTCCACGGCTGTCGGGCGTCACTTCCTGCGCTACGCGGCCGACTCCAACCTCAAACGGGTCTGGCTCGAACTCGGCGGCAAGTCGCCCAACATCGTCCTCCCCGACGCGCCCGACCTGGACCGCGCCGCGGCCACCGCCGCCTGGGGCGTCTTCTTCAACCAGGGCGAGATGTGCACCGCGCCCTCCCGGCTGCTGGTCCACTCGTCGATCGCCGAACAGGTCACCGAAGCGGTCGTGGCGCGGGCCCGCGAGCTGAGGGTCGGCGATCCGCTCGACCCTGCCACCGAGATGGGCGCGATGGTCGGCGAGAACCACCTCCACCGGGTCCTGGAGCACGTGGGCGCAGGCCTGGACGAGGGCGCCCGGCTGCGCGTGGGCGGCGGCCGGGCGCTGACCGAGAGCGGCGGCAGCTTCCTTCGGCCCACGGTCTTCGACCGGGTGGACCCCGGCATGCGCCTGGCCCGGGAGGAGATCTTCGGCCCGGTCCTGTCCGTCCTCACCTTCGACGACGTCGAGGAGGCGGTACGGCTGGCCAACGCCACCGAGTACGGCCTCGCCGCCGGCCTGTGGACCTCCGACCTGTCCACCGCCCACAGGGTCTCCCGCGCCCTCAAGGCCGGGACGGTCTGGGTCAACTCCTACGAGGAGGGCGACCTGACCGTGCCCTTCGGCGGCGTGAAGCAGTCCGGCAACGGCCGCGACAAGTCCGTCCACGCGATCGAGAAGTACACCGAGCTGAAGACCACCTGGATCCAGCTGTGAGCCGTACGACCATGCCTACGCGACCCCTGATCGCGATTCCCGCCCGGTTCTCCGCCACCACCTCCGCCCTGCGGTACGCCGCGGAGGTGAACGCACGTGCTCTGATCGAGGCCGTGTGGCGGGCCGGCGGCGAGCCGGTGAGCGTCCACCTGGCGGACCCCGCCCGAGGCGACGTGGCCGCTCGGCTGGTCCGCTTCGACGGAGTGCTGCTCCCGGGCGGCGGCGACCTCGCCCCGCACCGCTACGGCGCCACCGACATCCACTCCGGCGTCTACGACGTCGACGACCTCCAGGACGCCTTCGACCTCGAAGTCGCCCGCCAGGCGCTGGAGTCGGGCACACCTCTCCTGGCGATCTGCCGCGGCCTGCAGGTCGTGAACATCGTCCTCGGCGGCAGCCTGGAGCAGGACATGGGCGGCCCGGAGCGCGAGCACCGTCATGTGGTGCATCCGGTCGCGATCCAGCGCGGCACCCTGCTCGAACGGGCCACCGGCGCCGAGAAGACGGAGGCGTCCTGCTACCACCACCAGCGGGTCGACCGCACCGGCACGGGACTCGCCGTCACCGCGCGGGCCGCCGACGGCACCGTCGAGGGACTCGAACTGCCCGGGCGTTCCGCCTGGTTCACGGCCGTGCAGTGGCACCCCGAGGACACCGCGGAGCACGACCCGGCCCAGCAGGGCCTCTTCGACGCCCTTGTCCGGGCCGCCCAGGACAGACGCTGACACGGCCATGGCGCTCTTCGGCCGCGGACAACACGAACCCCGTCTCGCCCCCGAACTGGACGACGTGCCGCTGGGCCGGGTGCTGAGAAGCGTCACCTCGGCCCGCGGCATCGGTCCGCAGGATCTCGCCGTCGCCCAGGTGGAGCGGCTCCTGAGGGACACGGGAGAGGACTGGGACCGCCGCTGCCACCGGATCGGCGTTCTCGCGCACACGGTGCCCGCGCTGGCCCGTGCCTGGCGTGAGCACCGGCCGAGCGATCCGGACGCCCTGGTCCTGGCGGCCTGGTCGGAGCTGGCCACCGATCCGTGGGGCGCCATGGCGACCTGCCGCCTCGCCGCCGAGGCGCGCCCGGGCGATCCGACTCCCTGGGTGGGCGCGCTGGCAGCGGCCCGGACCCTGGGGCGGCCCACCTCCGAACTCACCCCCATCTGGAAGGGGATCCACGCGCGCGATCCGTGGCGCAGAGAGGCGCATCCGCAGATTCTGGGCTACCTCTCCCCGGAGGAGCAGGGAAGTCAGGCCGCGCTGCGGGACTTCCTCGACGACGTCGTCGCGGTCATGCCGTCGGACGCCCCCACGGCGTGCCTGCCGTCGGCCGCCGCGGTACGGCAGTACCACCGGGACCTGGACGCCGGTGGAACGCGGACGCTGGGGATCAGCCAGTACTGGACACAGCCGCACACCGGCCGGCTGCTGGACCACGCCCTGGCCCACTGGATGCCCCCCGGCCGTCTGCGCCACGCGGCTGCGGTCGCCGACCTGGGGCTGCTCGCCCACGCCCTGAGCAGGGCGGGCCGAACGCGTGAAGCCGGCCCCGTCTTCTCCGCCGTGGACGGGCTGGTCACGCCCTGGCCCTGGGGACACGAGGGTGACCCGGTGGAGTGCTACGCGCACTGCGCCGGCCGTTCGTAGCGCGGAACACGGCTTCGGGCCGGGCCTCTTCGGCTCGGCCCGAAGCCGTGCGTCATGTGGAGCCGCGCTCGGCGGCCTCGACGATGTTGGTCAGCAGCATGGCGCGGGTCATCGGCCCCACCCCGCCGACCGGCGGGGCGACGGATCCGGCGACCTGGTCGACGCCCGGGTGGACGTCCCCGAGAACACTCTCCGCGGTCCGGGTGATCCCCACGGACAGGACCGTGGCGGCCGGCTTGATCCAGTCCGGCTTGACCAGATGGGCCACGCCGGCCGCGGCCACGACCACGTCGGCGACCCGGGCGTGGGCCGCGGTGTCCTGGGTGGCCTCGTGGCACAGGGTCACGGTCGCGTGCTCGGTGCTGCGGGTGGGCATCAGGCCGAGCGGGCGGCCCACGGTGATCCCGCAGCCGATGACGCAGAACTGCCGTCCGGTGATGGGCACTCGGTTGCGCCGCAGCAGTTCGGCCTCCGCGTCCGGCTTGGTGTCACGGGTGACGGGGAGGTGGACGAACGGGATCCCGTACCGCTGTGTGATGGGCGCGAGGTCGGGGTGGTCGGAGACGACGAGCGGGATGTCGACGGGCAGTTCGCCCAGGTCCCAGCGGTAGAGCAGTCGACGAGGCAGTGGTCGAACTTCGACACCATCAGCGGCGGCGTTGCCGTAGACGTCGATCCACTCCTCGACGCGGTCGGCGTAGCGGGGAGCGAACCGGGTGGTGCTCAGTCCTTCGGGGACGGCCATGGGGACTCCTGTGGCGAGAGGGCGTGCGCTACAGCGAGAATCTATCCAGATGGATAACTTGCCAATAGGATAGATTGGGTGGCAGGGAGCGCACGGACACAGGGGAGAACGAGTGGCCACCACGGCGGGAGCGGACGGTGAGGCGGGGCAGGACACCAGGCTTGGCTACGGCGAAGGACGTGACGCGCTGCTCATCGCGGCCGTCAGAGTGGTGGCCCGTGACGGCCTGCGGAAACTGACCTATCGTGCCGTCGCCGCCGAAGCCGGTGTCACGCACGGGCTGGTCGCCCATCACTTCGGTCCCGCGGGACACCCTGCTCGAAGAGGCACTGCGGTGGTGCGTCACCCGCAGCATCGAGACCTCTTCACTGGTTCCGGCCAGCGGAAGTCTTGAGGACTTCGCCGCGACTCTGGCCGACTTCATCGCGGACGACCCCGATCTGCAGGCGTTCCAGTACGAGCTCAAGCTCGAATCGAACCGGCGCCCGGAGTTGCGCCGCCACGTCGACATGCTCTACGACGCCTACCGCGACGCGGTCCGCGAGGCGCTGGCCTGCTTCGAGGTGCCCCAGGAGATGACGGAGATCGTCTTCGCGACCCTCGACGGCCTGGTCTTCCACCAGGTCACCTCCGACGGGCCGGCCCGTACCGAGGAGGGCGTCGACGCCCTGCGGCGACTGCTCGCGGCGTATCGCGCTCAGAGCTTCTGACCAGGAACGAGCCCGTTCTCGTTCCGGACCGTCGACCGGGGCTCGCGGGCGAGGAGTTCCGGTCGGCGCCGGGAATCCGGGGTGCCGCGGGATCGCCGCCGGTCGCGACGATCACGCGTCGCATGACTGGTCGAGCGGCATCGGCGCTTCGACATGCGTGTTCATCTCACCCACCCCGACACGCCGATGCGCTTCGTGCGGCGTCAGCGCTCGTGGTTGTGCATGACGTGCTTGGTGCGCGAGTAGTCGTCCAGTGCGTAGATCGACAGGTCGCGGCCGTAGCCGGAGCCCTTGAAGCCACCCCAGGGGACTTCACTGGCCAGCACGAGGTGGGAGTTGACCCAGACCGTTCCGAAGTCGAGGCGGGCGGCGATGTCGTGGCTGCGGCGGGCGTTCTCGGTCCACACCGATGCCGAGAGGCCGAGGGGGACGTCGTTGGCGCGGCGTACCGCTTCGTCCTCGTCGGTGAAGGTCTCGACCGTGATCACGGGGCCGAAGATCTCCTCACGGGCGGCTTCGGCGCCTTCGGGGACGTCGACCAGGACGGTCGGGGCGACGAAGTAGCCGGGACCGTCCAGCGCCCCACCGCCCGTCGCCACGCGGACGCCGTCCTTCTTCGCCCGCTCCAGGTACCCGGTGACCCGGTCGAAGTGCGCCTTGGAGACCATGGGGCCGACCTCGACGTCCTCGCCGGCCTGCGGCTCACCGACGACCAACGCCTGGACTTCGCCGACGAGTTGCCCGACGAACCGCTCGGCGACCGACTCGTGGACGAGGACGCGGCAGGCGGCTCCGCACTCCTGACCCGAGTTCCAGAAGCCCGCGACGCGCAACGCCGAGGCGGCCGCGGTGAGATCGGCGTCCGGGAAGACGACCACCGGTGCCTTGCCGCCGAGTTCGAGGTGCACCCGCTTGAGGGTGTCGGCGGCGGCCCGGGCCACGGCACGGCCGCTGTTGACCGAGCCGGTCAGGGCGATCATGTTCAGGTCCGGGTGCTCGGCGAGCCGGGCGCCCACGGGCGAGCCGTATCCGTTGACCACGTTCAGTACGCCGGGCGGCAGGAGGTCGGCGACGAGTTCGGCGAACTTCAGGGTGGTCAGCGGGGTCTGCTCGGACGGCTTGATGACCAGGGTGTTGCCCGCGGCGAGGATGGGGGCGATCTTCCAGACCGCCATGAGCAGGGGGTAGTTCCACGGGGTGATCACGCCGATCACGCCGAGCGGTTCGCGCAGGATGACCGAGAGGTGGTTCTCGGCGTAGTCGCCGGCGGCCAGGGAGGTCGTCGCGCGTACCGCGCCGGCCATGAAGCGGAAGGTGTCGACGGCCTGGCCGACGTCGTCGGTCGAGACCGCGAGGGGCTTGCCGGTGTTCGCCGACTCCAGCCTGCTGAACAACTCGGTGTTCTCGACCAGTCGGTCGGCGATGGCGTGCAGCAGTTCGGAGCGCTCCCGGGGAAGCCGCCCCGCCCACTCGTTCTTGGCGGCGACGGCGGCGGCGACCGCCCGGTCGACGTCCTCGGCGGTCCCCTCGGGAATCCGCGCGATCACAGCCTCGCTGCTCGGGTCGACCACGTCGATGACGCGCTCGGTCGATCCCTCGACGAAGGCTCCGTCGACGAAATGGCGGGCCGGAGGAAGGTCGGCCTCGGCGATGAGCGGCCGTGCCTGTGCCGCGCGTCGGACTCCGGCCGTCGTGAGGTCAGCGGAAGTGGTCATGATCGGTGACTCCTTGAGCGTGGTCGTGTGGGACAGTGGGCCGGTCGGCACGTCGGCCGACGCCGTGTGCCTCGGCCTGCTGGTAGATGTGCCAGGCCGCTGCCGCGTCCTGGACGCCGAGGCCGGCGCTGATGTAGGTCACGATGTCGTCGTCGCCACGACGACCTGTCGCCGCGCCGGTCAGGACATGGCCGAGTTCGAGCAGTTCCAGGTCGGCCTCCGCCCGGGCGGCGACGACCGGACCGCAGGTGTGTCGTGCCGTCGGCTCGTGGTCGACGACGACCCGGCGGCTTGCGCGCAGGACGTCGGGCCCGATCTCGCAACGGTGCCGTTCGAAGGAACCGACGGTCACGACGGTGGTACCGGGCGACAGTTGGTGTGCGGAGAAGAGTGGCTCGGTGGCGAGGGTGGCGCAGACGACGACGTCCGCCCGGGCCAGCGCGTCGCTCAGGGAGTCCACCGGTTCGACGTCGTGTCCCTGCTCGCGCAGGTGGCCGACGGAGGCGTCGAGCGAGGAACGGCGTGGTGACCACATGCCGGTCCAGGCGTAGGCCTTGTTCCGTGACAGTGCCTCGATGTGCGCCCGCCCCTGGACACCGGATCCCAGGACGAGGAGCCGGGCTGCCTCGCTCCGGGCCAGTGCGCCGACCGCGACCGCGCTCGCGGCGGCTGTGCGCAGCGTGGTGAGCGCGGTGCCGTCCATGAAGGCGAGCGGGACGCCGGTGTGCGGGTCGAGCACGGTGACCACGGCGTTGATGGTCGGCAGACGCCTGCCCGCGTTTCCGGGGTTGACGCTCCCGAACTTGCAGACGGGGCCGCTCGTGCGGTCGAGGCGCGCCGCGTAACAGAAGACGGTGTCGGGGTCGTCGGCGTGGCCGCCGATGATCTTCTCGGGCTGCCACGCCTCGCCCCGCGCGAGGGCGAGGAACGCCGCTCGTTGCGAGGCGGTCGCGGTGTCGATGTCGAACAGGGTTCGGACGTCGTGCCCGTCGAGGAATCTCATGGCTGCCGCGCCGTCCGTCCCTCAGCTCGCCGCGTTCAGCTGAGGCAGCGCCTCGACGAGGGCGGTGATCCGGGCGGTCGTGGCGGCGTCGAGGCCGAGCAGCGGCTCACGGGGCTCGCCGGCCGGGATCCCGGCCGCGTTCAGGCCGGCCTTGACCGCCTGGATGAAGGGGGCGGACATGATCGCGTCCATCAGCGGGTAGATCCGGTCCCATTCGGCCCGCGCGCGGTCGAGGTCGCCGGCGCGCAGCGCCCGGTGGACGGAGACCAGGTGGGCCGGCATGACGTTCGCGGTCCCGGCCATGACACCGGCCGCGCCCTCGGAGATCGCCTGGAGGAGGAGGCTGTCCCAGCCGACGAAGGTGGAGATGACGTCGCCGTGGTTGTGGATCAGCTGCCCGGCCTGGGCCATGTCGGCGCTGGTGTCCTTGATGTACTGGATGTTCTCGACCTCGCGGGCGAGCTTGCCGACGATGTCCGGGGTGAGGTTGACGCCGGTGGCCCCGGGCAGGTTGTAGAGCATGATCGGGATGTCCACGGCGTCGGCGACGCTGCGCAGGTAGTGCAGGGTCTCGTCGAGCGTGAGCGGCTCGTAGTACGGGGCGACCACCATCAGGACGGAGGCGCCGGCGGCCTCCGCGTGGCGGGACAGTTCGACCGCTTCCCTGGTGCTCAGCGCGCCGGTCTGCGCGACGACCGGTACCCGTCCGGCCGTCTGGTCGATGACGGTCTCGACGACGAGGCGCCGCTCCGCTCCGCTCATCGCCGCGAACTCACCGGTGGAGCCGCAGGCGACGACGCCGTCGACCCCACCGTCGATGCTGCGGTCGACCACACGGCGCAGGACCTTCTCGTCGATCTGGCCGTCCGCCGCGAAGGGGATGGCGAGTGCGGTCAGGACACCGCTCAGCTGTGCCGACATGGTGGATCTCCTCAGGTGAAGCTTCAGAAAAGCGGGTGTGCGGTGGAGCTCTCGGAGCTCCGGCCAGGGGTGGGGATGAGGGTGTGCTACGCGTTCCGTGCCGCCGCCAGGTCGCGCGCGGTGCTCTGCCGGTCGGTGGCCAGCAGGCTGCGCACCTCGTGGGCAGCTGTCAGGCCGGTCTGGATCGCGGTCTCGGTGTAGAGGGTGCCGAGGTAGTCACCGGCCAGGAACACCCGGCCGCCACGCCGGGTCAGGGTCTGCTGGAGCTTGCCGCGGCCGGGGAAGCAGTAGGGCGCGCCCGTGGGCCAGCGCTGGATCTCGGCCTCCACGACGTTGTCGGCGAAGCCCGGCAGCACCTGGTCCAGGTCGTCGAGGTAGATCCGGCGGATCTTGTCGTCGTCGTGCTCCAGCAGTTCGCGGGCGAGGCTGCCCGGCGAGAAGGTCATGATGCTGCTGCCGGGGCGGCGTTCGGCGGAGTAGCCGTGGACGACGTTCGACATGTTCAGCGCGACGTTGAAGGACCGCTTCGGGGTCGCGATGCCGTAGGCGTCGTCCCAGACCTGGGGGCCGGTCTCGTCGCTGAGGAACGCGGCGCTGACGTAAGGCCCGTAGATGATCTTCGACAGGGCCTCTCGGACGTCGCGGTCGAGGTCGACCGCGACGCGGTGGCTGACGGTCGCGGGAGTGGCGAGGACCACGTAACGCGCCTCGACCTCCCGCTCGACGCCGTCCCGGCGGTAGCGGACGACGACCGAGTCCTTCTTGTGGACGATCTCGTCGACGGACGCGTTCAGCCGTACCCGGTCCGACAGGGCCGCGGCGATGGACTCGGTGAGGGTGGACGGTCCACCGAGGATGCTCTGCGAGAGACCGCCTCCGATGCCCCAGACCAGGCTGAAGTAGCCGACGCCCGCGCCTGCCGAGAGCTGGTCCATGTCCGCGGACGAGCGCGTCACCGTGGGCTTGAACAACGCCTCGGCGTCCTCGGGGAGATCGCCGATGAAGTCCTGGAAGGAGCGGTCGTTCATGAAGTCGTAGATCCGCTGCTGGTGCTGCGCCGCGGTCTCGCCCCGCCGCCGTTGCACGATGCGTGCGTAACGCGCCACGTGCATCGCGACCTTGGCGCCCGCCGTGACCATGGCGACCCGCGCCGCCATCGGCATCGGAATGCGGAACGGGTACGTCTCCACGCGCCCCTTGAGCAGCAGCTTGCCGTTCATGGCCAGCCCGGCGAGCGAGCCCGGCACCGGAGCGGACTCGACCCCGGTGTTGTCCAGCAGCCAGGACGTCGCGGAGTTCCCGCCGGCGTAGACGTGACCGCCCCAGTTCATCCAGTACGGGCCCCGGCGCTCGGACCGGATGCGTCCCCCGACCCGTCCCTCGGATTCGAGCAGGAGCGTGTCCCAGTGCCGCAGTCGCCAGCCGGCGGCCAGGCCTGCGATGCCGCCGCCTACGATCACGACGTCTTTCATGGGGAACCTCCTGAACAAGTGCGGGTGAAGAGTGCGAACCGCCCGGCCCGCGGGCGCGAGCTGCCCCGGGCCCCCACCAGGTGGGGGCCCGTCGCGACGGTGAGGGTCAGACCGCGGCGGGGCGGGCGGCGGATTCCGGCCTGGGCGTCAGCGCGGCGGCCTCGTGCAGGGCCATGCCGCGCGTCTCGGGCGCCCAGAAGACGGAGACGACGGCTCCCACGGCGTTGATGACGGCGGCGGCGAGCATGGTGCCGCCGATGCCCCAGCTGGTCAGCGCCATGGGGACGAGGTAGGTGCCGACGGCGGCGCCGATCCGGCTGGCGGACGAGGCCAGGCCCACGGCGGAGCCGCGCACCTCGGTCGGGAACAGTTCGTTCGGGTAGATCCACTGGAGGATCTGGGTGCCGCCGATGATGAGCGCGTACCCGGAGAAGAGCACCATGATCACGGCCGCGGGCGCGTCGGGGAAGACACCGAGCAGCAGCAGCGCCAGGCCCGACCAGACGAAGCTGTGGATGACCAGGGGGCGCCGCCCCATGCGGTTCACGAACAGCAGGGCGACCACACAGCCGATGAGGAACATGACGGTGATCAGGGCGGAGCCGACGTTGGCCAGCGAGCCTTCCAGCTTCAGCGCGCCCAGGATCTTCGGGCCGAAGGCGTAGATGGCGAAGAGCGGGACGATGGAACAGGTCCAGAAGACCGAGATGTAGAGCATCCGGCCGCCGTAGCCGGCGCGCAGGATCGCCTTGAGGTCGACGTTCTCGCGCTCTTCCTGCTCCTCCGGCAGGTCGGCGATGGTCGCCTCGGGGCCGTAGACCTTCTTCAGGACGGCCTCGGCCTCGTCGACACGTCCCTTGTTCGCCAGCCAGCGAGGGGACTCGGGGGTACCGAGGCGCAGCAGCACGATGACCGTCGCGGGCAGCGCCGCGCTGGCAAGCATCCACCGCCAGGCGTCGTCGCCGGTCTGCAGGAGCAGCTCGCCCACGATGTACGCCACCGCGGCACCGACGAACCACATGACGACCAGGCCGCCCAGCAGCGGACCCCGGTAACGGCGCGGGGTGAACTCGGCCAGCAGCGAGGTGGCGATGGGGTAGTCCGCGCCGACCGCCATGCCGATCAGCAGTCGCAGGACGAACAGCCACACCGGGTCGGTGGCCCAGAACTGGGCGACGGAACAGCCGATGATGGCGACCAGGTCGATCGTGTAGAGGACCTGGCGGCCGAACCTGTCCGTCAGCCAGCCGCCCACGAACGCGCCGAGGAAGATGCCGATCAGCGCGGACGCGCCGATCAGTCCCTCGGCGGAGGACGAAAGATCCAGCTGCGGCGAGATCTGCACCATGGCGACGCCGATGATGCTCAGGACATAGCCGTCGAGGAACGGCCCCCCGGAGGAGTACAGCGCCAGCTTCTTGTGGAAGCGCGACAGGGGCGCGTCATCCACTCGGTTTCCTGCGGTTACTGTCATCACAGCCTCCGGGAGCGGAACCCGGACATGCCCGTTTCAGGGCAGGTCCGGGCCAGGTCGGGGTTGTTGTGCTGGTGCGGGAGCTCGTGTGCCGCCCGCCCGGCGGGTGGGGGCGGGGTCGGCCGGGCTCGCCGATCGTGGAGAACTCGCGGTTTCGTGGGGACGCCGGCGGTGTGACCACCGGATGGCAACGAAGTATGTGAAGGCCGGGGGCCGCCAACAATGCCCGTGGTGCGGCACCCTGTCCCTGGGTGTGTTCGAGTCAGAAGTTCGGCTACGGTTGCCGTATGGCCGGTCGTCCCCGCGATGCCGTCGTCCTCACCGAGGACGAACGCACCGAACTGCTGCTGTGGACCCGCAGCCGCACCTGCTCACAGGCTCGTGCCCTGCGCGCCCGGATCGTGCTCGCCTGCGCGGACGAGCCCACCAACACCGCCGTCGCCGAACGCCTCGGCGTCTCCCGCGACATGGTGACCAAATGGCGCGCCCGTTTCCTCGCCGACCGGCTGGCCGGCCTGGACGAGCAGCCCCGCGCCGGCCGCCCGCCCACGGCCGACGACGACGCCGTCGCACATGTCCTCGTCCGCACCCTCACCCCGCCGCCGCCCGGCGCCCGGCGCGGCTGGTCGACCCGCTCGATGGCGGCCGAGACCGGCCTCAGCCAGTCCACGGTGAGCCGGATCTGGCGCACCTACCGCACCCGGCCGGGAGAGCGGGTCGCGGCCGGCCCGCGCCGGGCCTGGTCCCTGCCGGGCCACGCCGAGGAGGTGATCGGCCTGTTCGTCGCCCCGCCGGTGTGCGTGCTCGCCGTGACGGGCCGGGCCGGGCGCGGTGGCGCCGGGCGCCCCTCGGGCACGACCGCTGCGGGCCGGCTGTTCGGGCCCGACCACGAGGCGGCCCACGTCCTGTCCGTGGCCTGCGCCTTCGCCGCTCTGCGGGGCGGGAGGCACATCGGGGCGGACGACCCCGTGCTGCGCGCGTTCGTGGAGCAGGTCAGGTCGGCGGCCGGTGCCGGGGCGAGCGTGCATCTGCTGGCCCACGGCGTACCGGAGGACGGCACGGGTGGCCCCGACCGGCCCGACCCGGCCGTGCCCTCGTACCCGCGCTGGCACCGCGCGCCCGGCTCCGAGGCCTGGACCGAGGAAGCCCACCGCTTCCTCGCCGACGACGACCGGCTCCCCCATGAGGCGTCGTCCGACCTGCCCCGCCTCCGAGACGCGCTGCTGACCTGGTCCACCACCTGGACCCCGTCCGCCGCGCCGTTCGCCCGCGTCGCCACTCCGCGACCGTCGTACGCCGCCCCGGCCATCTGCGGCCCTGCAAACGACTCGATCGTCCCGGAACCGCGCGCACTCGACCACACGACCGCGAGCTCAGCGGTGCAGGTCACTTCCCCGGGCGCCCCGATCACCACCGACCCTGTCGTCGGCATGCTGCGTGAAGCGCTCCTCACCGGCGGCTACCGGTCCGGCGACCGCGTCCGGGAGACGCCGCTCGCGGTGCGGCTCGACCTCTCCCGCCGGAGCGTGCGCGCGGGTCTGCACGCGCTGGTCGAGGAGGGCATGCTCGACCTGCTGCCGGGCGGTGCGACCGCGATCCCGGCCGTCACGGCGAAGGACGTACTGGACCTCTACGCCCTGCGGGCCAGCCTGGGCGCGCTGCTCATGCGCCGTATCGCGATGCTGGGCCGCGAGAATCTGGCCCCGGCCTCGGCGGCGCTGGCGGAGGTACGGGGGGCCGCGCGGGACAACGATCATCTGCGGATCCGGGAAGTGGACCTGCGGTATCAGGACGCGCTCGCGCGGATCGCGGACCTGCCGCAGGCCGCCGGCACGTTCGAGCGGCTCACGGCACGTCTGCGGATGTTCGTGACGGTCCTGGACATGGACTACAGCCAGGCCTGCGACACCATCGCCGACGAGGACAGCGCCGTCCATCAAGCGCTGCTCGACGCCGACGGGAACGAGGCCGCGCGGCTGTGGCGGGTCAAGATCGAGCGCTGTGTGCGCTACATGATCGCCCAGTTGTCCGAGGACGACGTCGCCCCGTACCTGTGGACCACCCTGGCGGGCAGGCCACGCATGCGGCCCGCGGATCCACGGGCCGCTGACGCCCAGGGAACCCGCAACCTTATGATGTGATCACAAAGTGTCCCGGGGGTTTCCAAAGGTTGGGGAGGAGTCGTGCGCATGTCCAAGCGTGTCGAGCCGGCGGCCTCGTTGACCGACCAGGTGTACGCGGTTCTGCACGAGGCGATCACCAGCGGCGAGTACCCGGCCGGCTACCGCTTGCGCATCCGTGACATCGCCGCCGAGGTCGGAACCAGCGTGATGCCGGTGCGCGAGGCGATCCGGCGCCTCGAGGAGTCCGGCTTCGCCGAACGGGTCCCGCACAAGGGCTCGGTGGTGAAGGGGCTGCACCTCGCCGAACTGCTGCACGTCTACGAAACGCGTCGCCTCCTGGAGGTCGAGGCCGCGCGTCGCGGTGCCGCGCTGATCGGCAAGGAAGACGTGGCCCGCATGCGTCACGAGTACGAGCTGATGCGCCAGGCACTCGTCGAGGGTGCCATCGTCCCGTACCTCGATCACGACGAGGCCCTCCTCGCCATCCTCTACGAGGCGGGTGGCAACCCGGTGATGCTCAACATCATCCGCACCCTGTGGCAGCACTGTCGCGCCTACAAGATCGTCGGCGCACGGGGGGCCCTCGGCACGCAGAGCTACGACACCCTGTGGCAGTACCAGGAACGCCTGGTCGCGGCCGTTGACAGCAACGACGTCGAGGCGGCCGTCACGGCCAACGACGAGTCGATCCTCGCCGCCTCCGACCGGATCAAGGCGCAGCTCGAAGCCCTGAGCTGAGCGGAAAGGGGGGCCGGCCACGCCGGTCCACCCGCCCGGGAACCGTCTCACCCATCACCTGCCGTGGCTGATTCGCCACGTTCCGAGGCCGCCCCGACCACCGGCGCGCCGCCTTCGCGATCTTCACCATCGCCCGCACTCGCTCCCGTGTTTTTACCGAAGCGATATTTGCCCAGGTCACAGCCGGTATAAAAGATAACGAAGCAAAAAGATCTGTGATCACATCTTGTCAGGCCTTGCAGAAGGTGCCAAGTTACGAGCCACCACCGAGCCCTGGGTCGTTTGCGAGCAAGGTCCTGTTGCTGCCGATCCGCTCTGGCCCATCAGTCAAGGGAGAGTCATGACACGTGTGCGCGTTTCACGGCTGATTCGTTTCGGATCGATCGTCGGTTCCATCGCCCTGATCGGGTCGACCGCGGCATGCGGTTCGTCCGATGCGGAGTCCGCCGGGTCCGGGTCGGACAAGGCGTCGAACAAGGTCGCCTCGATCGCCGCCATGGTCCCCAAGTCGATAGCTCAGAAGGGGACGTTGACCATCGCGGCCGCCACCTACCCGCCCGCGGTGATCGAGCCCGCCAACGGTGCGACGCCCACCGGCTGGGACGTCGAGAACGTGCGGCAGATCGCCGCGGTCCTGGGTCTGAAGGTCAACGTCAAGATCGTGCCGTTCAACGGCATCATCGCCGGCCTCCAGGCGGGCCGTTACGACGCCGCGACCGGGGAGATCTACGCGACGGACGAGCGCCTGGAGACGGTCACGTTCGTCACCAACCACTCCTCGGACGACGCCCTCATGGTGCCCGCCGACAGCAAGATCACCAGCGCCGAGGCCAACACCGATCTCTGCGGTCTCACCGTGGCCGCGTCGCTCGGCTCCGCCGAGGCCGCTCTGGCCCAGAAGGTCGCCGGGGAGTGCAAGAGCGCGGGCAAGGCCGCGCTCACCGTCAAGACCTTCGATTCGCAGGCGAACGTCAACCTCGCCCTGAAGGGAGGCCGGGTCGACGCGGCGGTGAGCAGCGCGAGCCAGATCGCCTACGTCATGAGCCAGTCCAAGAACCAGTTCAAGCTCGTCGACCTGCCCTGGGCCCCGAAGTACAAGACCGGCCTGGTCCTGCCGCGCAACGACGACACGGCGAAGTTCGCCGAAGCGGTCAGGCTGGCCACCGATCATCTGATCGGGAACGGCCGGCTGCAGAAGATCCTCGACAAGTGGAACGGCGGCAAGGGTCTGATCCGGGGCGCCGAGATCCTTCCGGCCTCCGCCGGCTGACCGAGGGAAGTCGACTCATGAAACATGCTGCCACCATGGACTCCACTCACGTGGATCCGTCCGCCGTCCCACCCTCGGACATCGTGCCCATGCGCTACCAGGGCCGGCGTCTGGCCGCCCTGCTCGTCCTCCTCGTCGCGGCCGACCTGGCCTACTCCGTGACGACCAACGACAACTTCGACTGGCCGACGGTCGGCGAGTATCTGTTCAACCCCGAGATCATGAAGGGCCTGGGCACCACGCTGATCCTCACGGCGGTGTCCATGACCCTCGGCATCATCCTCGGCATCGTGCTCGCCGCGTGCCGGATGTCGGAGAACCGGGTGCTGTCGTACCTCTCGGGTGCGTATCTCTGGTTCTTCCGGGGCACACCGCTCCTCGTCCAGCTGATCTTCTGGTTCAACCTCTCGGCCCTCTACCCGAGGCTGTCGCTCAGCGTGCCGTTCGGCGGCCCCGAGCTCCTCGGCGCACCCACCAACAGCCTGCTCACACTGTGGCCCGTGGCCATCATCGGCCTGACCCTCAACGAATCGGCCTACATGGCGGAGATCGTGCGCGGCGGCCTGCTCTCGGTGCCCAGGCACCAGACGGAGGCGGCCCTCGCGCTCGGCATGAACCGATGGCTGACCTTCTACCGGGTCGTCCTGCCCCAGGCCCTGCGGGTGATCGTCCCGCCCACCGGCAACCAGGTCATCGGGATGCTGAAGCACACCTCGCTGGTGAGCATCATCGCCCTCGCCGACCTGCTGTACTCGGCGCAGCTGATCTACTCGCAGAACTTCCGCACGATCCCGCTGCTCGTGGTGATCTCTTTCTGGTACCTGCTGTGCACCACGGTTCTGTCCTACGCCCAGAGCCACATCGAGCGTCACTACGGGCGAGGCGTCCAGATCGCGGCACACCGGCCGAGCGGATTCGCGAAGTTCCGGTCGCGCACCTCTTCCCGGCGCCCACGGCCGTCCCGGTCGAACGACAACCCGACTCCGGCGTGAGACAAGGACCGGTGAAGCTCCCATGAACGCAACAGAGTCCACAACCCACGTCACCGAGGCCCCGAAGGGCGATCCGATCGTCCGGATCATCGACCTCCACAAGAGCTTCGGCGCCGTCGAAGTCCTCAAGGGCGTCGACCTGGAGGTGCACCGCGGCCAGGTGGTCGTCCTCCTGGGACGGTCCGGCTCCGGCAAGAGCACCATGCTGCGGTGCATCAATCACCTCGAACGGCCCTCCAGCGGCACGGTCATCGTCGAGGGCGAGGTGATCGGCCACCGCATCAAGGGCGACAAGCTGCACGAACTGCCGCCCTCGGCCATCGCCAGGCAGCGCACCAAGACCGGCATGGTCTTCCAGTCGTACAACCTCTTCCCGCACATGACGGTGATGGAGAACCTCATCGAGGCGCCACGCCGGGTCAAGGGGGTGGACAAGGGCCAGGCCATGGCGGATGCCCTGGAGGCGCTGGAGGAAGTGGGCATGGCCCACAAGGCCGACGTCTATCCGAGCACACTCTCCGGCGGCCAGCAGCAGCGCGTGGCGATCGCCCGCGCCCTGGTCATGAAGCCCAGCGTCATGCTCTTCGACGAGCCGACCTCGGCGCTGGACCCCGAGTTGGTCGGTGAGGTGCTGGGCGTCATGAAGCGGCTGGCCACCACGGGCATGACGATGATCGTGGTCACCCACGAGATCGGCTTCGCCCGCGGTGTCGCCGACGAGGTCGTCTTCATGTCCGAGGGCCGGCTCGTCGAACAGGGGCCGCCGTCCCAGGTCATCGACGCCCCCGTCCACGAGGCGACGCGGACCTTCATCTCCAGCATCCTGTGACGGTGATCCCCGGTGGGCGGGTCTTCACGATCCGGGGGCGAGAGTGCCGTGCAACGCGTCCGTGAGCAGGGAACGTACGGCTTCGGCCGTCACCGGGCGAGGGTTCGCGTACGGCTGCCCCACCGCCTGCCCGACGATCTCGTCCACGTGCTCCTCGGCGAGACCGATCTCGGCGAGGGAACGAGGGGCACCGAGCCCGACGGAGGTACGGGCCAGGTGCAGGGACACATCGGTGGTGGCCAGGGCGCGGCGCAGCGCCTGGTCGGCCTCCGGTGCCGCCGGGAGGTTGAAGGCGGCGACGTACGGGAGCAGGACCGTGTGGGTCTCGGCGTGCGGCAGGTCGAAGGTGCCGCCGAGGATGTGGCAGAGCTTGTGGTGCAGCGACATCGTGGTGGCGCCGAGGCAGGCCCCGCACAGCCAGGCCCCGCGCAGGGCCTCCGTCCTGGCCGGGAGGTCATGGGGGTCCTTGACGACGGCGGGCAGCGCGGCCGCCAGTGAACGGACGCCTTCCTCGGCCATCAGGGAGACGATCGGGGAGATGTCCGGGGCGTACAGCGCTTCGACGGCATGGGCGATGGCGTTGAAGCCGCTGGTCACCGACGCGCCGACCGGGAGCCGGAGGGTGAGTTCGGGGTCGTAGACCACACTGCGCGGCAGGACGGCACGGTCGCGGCCGGTGCGCTTGCGGCCGTTCTCGGTGAGGCCCCAGACGGGCGTCATCTCGGAGCCGGCATAGGTGGTGGGGACACTGATGACGGGCAGTCCCGTCTCCAGGGCGATCGCCTTGCCCAGGCCGATCGTGGAGCCGCCCCCGACGGCCAGGCAACCGTCGGCGCGGGTCTCACGTGCGGTCTTGACGGCCGCCGCGGCGATGTCGGCCGGTACGTGCATCCGGGCGTCGGTGAAGCGGCCCACGCAGGCGTCCCCGAGCAGCGCCGCAATGCGCTCGGCGAGCCCCCGCCGAGTCGGCGTCGACAGCACGAGCAGCCGGCGCAGCCCCAACCGCTCTGCTTCCTGAGGGACTTGGGCGAGACTCCCGGCGCCGAAGACCACCCGCATGGGCAGGGCCTCGTAGGTGAAGCTCATCGCGTTGCCCTCTTCTCCTGCGCCAGAACGATGTCGAACCGGGCGTGGGTGAAGGGCGCGGTCACTCCGAAGCGGTCGGCGTCCTCGGTGTCGTACGACTCGGCGAAGTCGGTGATGAGGCCGCGCTTCACGGCGAAGACGGCGTCGGAGTCGATGTAGGGGCTGCCCGCGACGAACGCGTGGGTGGTGACCGGCCGGTGGCCGTCGGCGCTCGCGATGAAGTGGATGTGGGCGGGCCGGTACGCGTGGCGCCCGGTGGCCCGGAGCAGGCCGCCGACCGGGCCGTCGGTGGGGATCGGGTAGTGGGAGGGGATCACGCCGCGGAACCAGTAGCGGCCCTCCTCGTCCGTGCGGAACAGGCCCCGCCCGTTGCCGGGCGGCTGGACGTCGGGCTGCTGGACGTCGTAGAAGCCGTCCTCGGTGCACTGCCAGACGTCGAGTTCGGCGCCGGGCAGGGGCGTGCCGTCGGTACTGGTCACCCGGCCGGAGGTCACGCACGGCCGGCCGGTGCCCAACAGGTCGATGGAGTCGCCGAGTTCACGGCGCGGGGAGACGGTCATGTGGAAGGGGCCCAGGACCGTGCTCTCGGTGCCGTGTTCGTCGCCGTTCAGGGTCTCCACGAGCATGGAGACGCCCAGGACGTCGGAGAGAAGGACGAACTCCTGCCGTGTGTCGTCGCATTGCTTTCCGACGGCGGTGAGGAAACCGATCGCGGCCTCCCACTCCTCCAGCGTGGGTTCGATGTCCCGGACGAAGTCGTGCAGATGACGGGTCAGGCTCTCCAGCACCCGCCGCAGCCGCGGATCCCCGGTGTTCCTGAAGCTTTCCACGACCGCGGCGGTGGCGGTCTCGACGGTGAAGTCCATGCAGGTGCCCAACTGTTGGTACGGAGGTGGCCGGTGAACCAGTCCGCGGTGAAGGCGTCGCGTTCCACGGCGTGGTGGTAGAGAGTGTGCTCGCCGTCGGGCCGGATGCGCAGGTTCGACATCCCGGGGGTGGCCGCGCGCAGGAAGGGTTCCTGGTCCTCGTGGCGGGCGAGCCGACCTGTGCGTACGGCCTTGACCTTGGCGTGGACATGCTTGACCGTGTGTGGTCGAGACGTCGTCGCACAGGAGGCGCACAGTGGAACGCTTCAGAACGAAAGTCGCAGCCGTCACCGCATGCGTGGCAGTACTGGCGGCGGGATCCGCTGCGCCCGCCTCCGCTCTGACATCGTTATCAAGGTCTACGACAACGTTGTCCACACACCAGGCGGAACTGGTGGAGGATCCAGCCGACTACGTGGACCCGCTCATCGGCACCGGCAGGGGCGGCGAGTCGGTGGGAGAGATCAACAACTTCCCAGGTCCGTCGACCCCGTTCGGCATGATGCAGTTCTCCCCCGACACCGAGGGCTCCTACGCCGGGTACCAGTACCACAGCGAAAGGATCAAGGGCTTCAGCCTCGATCACGCATCGGTCGGCTGCACCGCGTTCGGTGACGTGCCGCTGCTGCCGGTCGTCGGCGACGTCGGTGCCTCGCCGTGGGCCCGCACCGAGAAGTTCACGCACACCGACGAGCAGGCGGAGGCCGGCTACTACGCCGTGACCACCGGCGACGACGCGAGGACACGCACCGAGCTGACCGCCACCACCCGCACCGGGCTCGCCGCGTTCACCTTCCCCGCACAGGCGGCAGGCAAGGCGCAGGTACTGGTCAAGGGCGGCGGCAGCCTGGCCGGCGACAAGGAGGCCGAGCTGCGGATCAACGGCGACCGTGAGGTCACCGGCTCCGCGACCACGGGCGACTTCTGCGGCAAGGGCAACGAGTACACCGTCCACTACGCGATCACCTTCGACCGCCCCTTCACCGCCCACGGCACCTGGGACGGCAGGACGGTGACCGAGGGCGGCGATGCGGTCGACGCCCCCAAAGCGGGCGCCTACCTGACCTTCGACACGTCGAACGAACGCACGGTCCGCGCCAAGGTCTCCATGTCGTACGTCTCGGTCGACGGCGCCAAGGCCAACATGGCCGCGGAGATGCCCGGTTGGAGCCTGGACGAGGTGCGCAAGCAGACCAGGTCCGAGTGGACCGAGGCACTGCGCAAGATCCGGATCGCGGGCGGCGAAACCGGTGAGCGGAAGATGTTCTACACGTTCCTCTACCACTCGCTGATGCACCCGAACACCTTCAACGACGCCGACGGCCGCTACATCGGCTTCGACGACAAGATCCGAACGCTGCCCGAGGGCCGTACCCAGTACGCCAACTTCTCCGACTGGGACACCTACCGCAGCCTCGCCCCGCTCCAGGCGATGCTGTTCCCCGAGCAGGCGAGCGACATGGCGCAGTCGCTCGTCAACGACGCCGAGCAGGGCGGCTGGTGGCCGCGCTGGCCGCTCGCGAACGACTACACCGGCCAGATGACCGGTGACAGCTCCGTGGCGCTGATCGCGAACCTGTACGCCTACGGCGCCCGCGACTTCGACCTGAAGACCGCGCTGAAGTACCTGGTCAAGGGCGCGACCTCGGTGGACGGCACACCCGGTGCGTATCAGGAGCGGCCAGGTGTGGAGGAGTACGTGGAGCGCGGATACGCGAACAACAGCGTCGTGCGCGGCGACCACGCCCGCGTCGGCGCCTCGGTCACCCTCGAATGGGCGATCGACGACTTCGGCATCGCCCAACTGGCGAAGGCGGCGGGCGACAAGGACACGGCACACGCCTTCACGCGCCGCGGTCAGAACTGGCAGAACATCCTCAACCCGGCCACCGGCTACCTCTCCCCGCGCGGCGAGGACGGCCGCTTCCCCGACGGGCCCGGCTACCAGCCGCCGGCACAGGGCAGGTTCGGCCAGGACGGCTTCGACGAGGGCAACGCGGCGCAGTACAACTGGCTGGTGCCGCAGAACACGGCCGGCCTGATCCAGGCGATGGGCGGCCGCGCGACCACGGCGAAGCGTCTCGACACCTTCTTCACCAAGCTCAACGCCGGGCCGAACGAGCCGTACATGTGGGCCGGCAACGAGGTGAACTTCGGCGTCCCGTGGATCTACAACCACGTCGGACAGCCCTGGAAGACCCAGGAGACGGTCCGCAGGATCGCCACCACCCTCTTCAGCCCGACCCCGGACGGCGAACCGGGCAACGACGACCTCGGCGCCCAGTCCTCCTGGTACGTCTGGGCCGCCCTCGGCCTCTACCCCGCCACCCCGGGCACCTCCGACCTGTCGGTGCACAGCCCGCTGTTCCCGCGTGCGGTCCTGGATCTGCCGGGCACCGGGCGCGACCTGGACATCCGTGCTCCGAAGGCCGCGGCGGGCACGCCGTACGTGCACGGGCTGCGGCTGGGCGGCCACGACTGGGAGCGCACCCACCTGCCGCGGTCCGCGGTCACGAAGGGCGGCCGGCTGGACTTCGACCTGTCCGGGACGCCGGACAGGTCCTGGGCGACATCGGCGAGGGCGGAGCCGCCGTCGTACCGGGAGGGCGAGCAGGACTTCCTGGCGTACGCGACACCGAACCAGGTGATCGCCGCCCCGGGCGGTGACGGCGCGAAGCTCACGGTGCACGCGCAGCGGCTCGGCGGACACGACCGCAGACTGACGGTCACCGCGAACGCCCCGGCCGGACTGACGGTGTCCGGCGCAGGCGTCGCCCTCGACCCGCGCACGGGCTCCGGCACCGCGGACCTGACGGTGACGGCGGCGGCCGGCATCGACCCCGGCTACTACGAGCTGCCGCTCACCGTCCGAGGGAGCGGCAGCGCCGTGCACCGCACCGCGATCGTGCTGGTCGCCGAGGACGGCGGTGTCACCGCGGCCCTCGCCGGCGCGTACTCGGGCACGGGCGTGTCGAACGACGGCAGAACAGCCGAGGCCGACTACGACGGCGCCGGGAACAGCTACTCGCGGCAGGCTCTGGCGGCCGCCGGACTTGTGGGCGGTGCCCACATGGAGGCCTCGGGCACGACCTTCGTCTGGCCCGGCCCGCCCGCCACCCGGCCGGACAACATCACGGCGAACGGCCAGACGCTCGACATCGCGGCCGACGCCAAGGACGCGAAGCGGCTCCTGTTCGTCGGCTCGGCCACGAACGGCGATCAGAAGGGGAGCGCCGCGGTCACGTTCACCGACGGCACCACGGCGCAGGCCGACCTGTCCTTCGGCGACTGGACCCTGCCGGGCGGCGGCTCGGATCCGGTCTACGGCAACACCGTCGTGGCGAAGACGCAGTACCGCAACACACCGAACGGTAAGGGCGCACCGGTGTACGTGTTCGCGACCCAGCCGTACGAAGTGCCGGAGGGCAAGCGGATCGCGTCCGTCACGCTGCCGAAGGAAGGAGATCTGCACGTGTTCTCGGTGGCGCTCGGCGACTGACGGAGCCGGCTCCTCTCCAGCCGTCGGCCGGAGAGGAGCCAGTCGCGGATGCTCGGGACGGCTTTTGGCGCCCCGCCTCCGGGAGTCGCCTACGACAGCGTGATCGCGTACACCTCCACACGCGCGTCGTCCGGCAGCACCAGCGAGCGCATCACCTTGGCGTCGTCCAACTCCAGGGAATGGCCGAACAGCCGTACCGGCGGCCCGTCGACGCCTTGGCCGGACTTGATCCGGTGGGGCATGTCGAGGACGACGGTGCTGCCGTCGGGGGCCTGTCCGGCCCAGTCGCCGACCTGGAGCGGGACCTCGGCGCTGGTGCCGTCGGCGTACCGGACGGTCAGCCGGGTGGTCACCGGCCCGTTGTGCGACGCCGCCACCAGGCGCAGGGTGCCATGGCTGCGGGCGGGCAGCAGCAGTGTCTGGCCACGGGCCTCGACGAAGTTCGCCGCGGTGCCGGCCGGATCCGGGGCGTCGTACGTCACGCCGTCCCACGTGACGGGACCGGCGGGCGGAAGCAGCCGGGCGTCGTAGCTCCAGCCGCCGCCGTCGAAGTCGCCCTGGCCGGACTCCTCCGCGGTCGCCGTCCCGTCGTGCCGCATGTCCCCGCTCAGGTCCACCGCGCAACTCTCGTCCGCGGTCGTCGCACACTCCGCTGCCGGGCGCACCTCGACGGTGGCCTCCCGGGTGACGCGGCCGACTCCCTTCGCCTCGACCGTGACGCGCACCGGGTAGGACCCGGTGGCGGTGCCGGGCGGCACGGTCACCGCCAGCTCGACGGTCTTCTGTACGGGCAGGCGCTGGGACCGGATCCGCAGTGGTGAGCGCGGAGTCGTCTTCACCTGCCAGCCGGTCGGCGCCTCGGCCGTCACCGCGACGCGCAGCTCACCAGGGGCCTGGCCGAGGACGTCCAGGGTCAGGTGGGCGGTCTGGGCCGTGTCACCGGCCGGAACGATGTCGGCGGAGGTCCGCAGGGACGCGTCGAGGTGCCGGCGTCCGTCGGCGGCCGCCCGGTCGACCGACGGTGGTTCGGCGCCCGCGCCGGTGCCCCAGGCGGACGGCGCCGTACCGAGCCGGTGGGCCAGGGTGCCGCCGTGCGCGACCTTGTCCCAGTCCAGCCAGGTGCGCCGTACGTCCCGGCCGTCGAACGACACCTGCTGGACGTACCGGTTGGTGTCGCTCGCCCCCGGCGCGCTGATCGTCAGCGTGCCGCCCTGGCGCTTCCCGTACCGGCCGATGGTGACCGTCGCCGACTCGAACTGCGGGCTGGACAGCGCCAGGAAGCCGCCGCCGCTCATCGTCGGGTACAGGCCGAGCGAGGAGAACACGTACCAGGCCGACATGGTGCCCAGGTCGTCGTTCCCGGTCATGCCGTCGGGCCCGTTGGTGAACAGCGTCATCGCGGCGCGCACGACGGTCGCCGTCTTCGCCGGCGCGCCCGCCCACAGATACATGTACGGCGCGAGGAGATCGGGCTCGTTGTTCGGGTTGTAGGTCGGCTTGCCGTAGTAGTCGTAGGGCTGGGAGATCCAGTCCTCACGCGCCGTGCCCGCCGGGTCGCCGAGCAGCTTGTCGTAGGCGAAGAAGGAGTCGAGCCGCTTCTCGGTGGCCTTCCGGCCGCCCATCAGATCGACGAGACCGGCGGGGTCCTGCGGCACGAGCCACTGGTACTGGTACGCGCCGCCCTCGTGGAACTGGTGGCCCGCTTCGACCGGGTCGTACGGCGTCAGCCACGTCCCCGCGGTCGTACGGGGCCGGAACTGGCCGGTCGAGGAGTCCCAGAGGTTGCGGTACCACTGGCCGCGGGCCGCGAACTTCCGTGCGTCGGAGTCGTGTCCGAGCCCTCTGGCCATCAGGGCCAGGGACGCGTCCGCCGCCGCGTACTCCAGGGTGGCGGAAGCCGGGTGATCGCAGTCGCTGTCGCCGCCCTTGTCCGCGCAGTCCTTGCCCCGCTCCAGGCCGGACGGGACGTATCCGCGCTTGGCGTAATAGTCCACCGCGGAGCGGCCGTTGTACGGGGAGTCGGCGGGTGGGGTGCTGGTCGCGTTCTTCCTCAGCAGGGCGTAGGCCTCGTCCTCGTACCCGGCCAGCAGGCCCTTCGACCACGCTTCGACGAGGAACGGCGTCACCGGGTCGCCGGTCATGATGTTGGTCTCGCTGTTGGCCAGGGCCCACCGGGGCAGCCAGCCACCGTCCCTGCCGATCGCGACGACCGACAACGCGACGTCCCGGGCGACGCGCGGCTGAAGCATTTCCAGGAGCTGGTTCTGCGGCCGGTAGGTGTCCCACAGGGACAGGTTCTGATACGGCGTGAAACCGGCGGCGGTGTGTGCCTTGCCGTCGAAGCCCATGTAGCGGCCGTCGACGTCACCGGCCAGGTTCGGGTGCAACTGGGCGTGGTAGAGGGCGCTGTAGAACACCTTCTGCCGCTCCGGAGACCCACCGCCGATCCTGATCGAGGAGAGCTGTTTCTCCCAGTCGGCGCGTAGCGCGGCGCGCGTGGCGTCGAAGTCGTACGACTCCCCGGTCTCCTCCGCCAGGTTCTTCCGGGCACCGTCCGGGCCGGTGTACGACAGCCCCACCTTCACGACGACGTCTCGGTCGGCGGTGGCGTCGAAGGTCACCCAGGCACCGTTGCCGCCCTCTCCTTCCGCGTCGCGTGTGCCGGGCTCGGGTGTTGAACCGCGCCAGGTGCCGTGGTCCTTGAAGGGGCGGTCGAAGGTGGCGGTGAAGTAGACGGTGTGCCTGTCCTGTCCGGCGCAGAACTCTCCGGCGCGCACCCGTCCCTCCACGGTGCGGTCGCCGACCACGTGCACCTCGGAGTCGAACACCTTCTGGTTGGCCTTGCCGGTGTTGAACAGCACGTTCGCCGCACCGGTGGCCGGGAAGGTGTACCGCTGCCAGCCGGTGCGCGCGGTGGCGGTCAGCTCGGCGTCGATGTCGTACGTCGTCAACCCCACCCGGTAGTAACCGGGGGTGGCTTCCTCGTCGTCGTGTGTGTACGTGGAGCGGTAGGTGTCGGGGTTCACGCTGTCGACCGCGCCGGTGGTCGGCATGACGGGCAGCTCTCCGGCGACACCGCAGCCGACTCCGGAGAGGTGGGTCTGGCTGAATCCGTGGATCTTGTTCTGCTGGTAGTCGTATCCGCCCTGGCCGCCGGTGTCGGGGCTGACCTGGACCATGCCGAACGGGGCGCTCGCCCCGGGGAAGGTGTTTCCGAAGTTCTGGGTGCCGATGAACGGATTCACCAGCGCGGCCGGGTCGGAGACCGGCTCCGCGGCGGCCTCGGCCGACGGGAGCGCACCCCCCAACAGCAGGCCCGGTAAGAGCAGGCCGACGCCCACAGCGGTCGCGCGGGCCGTTATCCGTCTGAGGGACAGCCCCATCGGACAGACCTCCTTGACAACGTTGTCTCAGTTGGGGTCAGACGAGAACCTGTCATGTCGGCCCGATCGCTGTCAATGGCCCAAGCGCCGCCGTATGCGGCCGAGTTGGCCTGCTTCGAGTTGCCTTCGGAGGTGTCCGGGTCTCACGGGGACACAGGCTCTCAGTCGTCGTACTTGGTGTTCTCGCGCGGCAGGAACGCCTGGCGTGCCCAGAGGAGCAGCAGGGCCGTCCCGCCGACCATCAGCGGCACCGGGTCACGGGCGGGAGGCGCCAGGACATACCCCAGCACCATGGCCGTGCAGACCGTCAGGGGAATGAACGCCGCCGCTCCCTCCATCCCCCATCGCAACGCCCGCTGAGTGGTGCCCAGGGCGCTCGCCCCGCCAGGCACCCAGGGGCCGACAGCGGCCACGAGCAGTCCCGCGGTGACGCAGGCGTCGACCAGCCGACAGGACATCGCCTCGGGGCTGTGCGGGCCGACCGTCCACAGGCGCAGGGTGTCGCCGGCGAGCATGAGGGACAGCCCGGCGATCCCCACCCACAACGTCGCTCTCCGGTCGCTCCCCACGACACGGCTCAGAGCGAACAGAAAGCTGAGGAACACGACTTCCGCGGTCCAAAGGACACCGACCATCCCTGTCTCCAGCCGCCAGCCCTCACCGGTCCCCCGCAGCAGCACCCACAGGGTCATGAGCACGGCCCCGGCTGTGACGACCCCGTCCAGCACGCGCCGCAGCAACGCCTGCCGACCTGTGCCGTCATCGGCTGCGACCACCAGACCGACCATCCCCAGGCCGACCGTCAGCGTCACTCCGGTGACCACCATCGAACCCAGCACCGATCGCGCGCCCCGTTCCGAGGCCGGGGAGTGGCCCGAGAGCACGCTGACCGTCCCCCGGTACACACCCCCGGCTGCCGCGGAACCCCCCAACAGCAGCAGACGCGTCCGCACCCGTCCGCTCGCCCCCCACGCACGGAGCATCAGCGAGGCCGCCAGCCCCCAGCAGCCGGTGGACGGCGCGGATGCCACCATCCGCGCCGCGACACCTCCGGCCGCCCACGGCCCGCTGAGAGACAGCACCGTTCCCACGAGACATGCCACGCCCACCGCGCCCCAGGCCCGCACCCCGGTCCGACGGCCGCGGCCCGCCCGAACCCCGCGCAGGTCCGGCGACTTCTCCAACCCCGACATCAGGTGCGCCTTTCAACCCGTCCCCCGCTCACAGGGCCTCCCCTGCAGCCCCGGATGCATGCAAAGAACGTAGGAGACTCCCCACCAGCCCCGAACGGAACAAGCACCTCATTCACCCGTACTGCGTAACAGCTCGGAACCTTCCCTTCCACCAGGACGGTGGAAGGGAAGGTTCCGGCGGCCCCGTCACCGCGCGCCCTCCGCCGCGGATGTCACCCGTAGGAGACGTAGCAGTTGACGCCGTCGGACTCGCGGTAGCAGTGCGCGTTCTCGTGGTCCTGGATCTTGGTGTAGACGTTCGCGTTGACGTGCCGCCAGGAGCCGTGCATGTTCAGCCAGTAGCTCTCGTACTGCAGCGTGAAGGCGTCGGTGTCGTTCCACAGGGTCCAGCTGTACGTGCGTCCGTTCATGCTGGCGGTCCTGCAGTTGCCTCCGCCCTGGACCCAGTTCCAGGTGTTCCCGCCGCCCCAGTTCCAGATCGAGCAGTTCCCTCCGTAGCCGGCGTTGTAGTTCCGGATGTCCTTGGCGATGACGAGGTTCTGGATGCTGTCGTGGCGGATGACGTCGCCTCCGGTCACGGCGTGGGCCGGGCCGGCGTTGGCGAGGAGCAACGCGGCTCCCGCGGCGAGTGCCGCGGTGATACCCCGGGTTGATGGACGCATGATCTTCCCCCTGTGTGGTCGGTGGGATGGCGATTGATTCGGGCCGCCGAAGCAGGCGGTCCTTCCACGGCCCGACCGGTGATCAGATCGTGGGGGCAGGGATCAGCGCTCAGCAAGACCGGAGCCCGAAGATGGAACGCCTGGAACGCCGACCACGTCTCTACCTGGGGGGTTCAGGCGTTTCTGGAACACCGGCGCCCCACCGATCGCGCGGCGGGCACGGTGTCCGGCGAGGGGGCGGCGGCTGAGAGGGCTCGGTCGCGGGACCCGGACACCGTCGCCTTCCCGCCAGACAGCGACTCGAGGGGGCCATGGCCGAGACACCGGGCGACAAGGAGTTCAGCGCTGCTCTGGAGGAGCTCAAGCGACGCAGCGGACGCAGTTACCATTGGATCGGGCAGCAGGTCAACGCGAGCAAGTCCACGGTCTACCGCTACTGCGCCGGGCACAGCGTCCCGAGGGACTTCGCCACCGTCGAGCGCTTGGCCAAGGCGTGTCAGGCCGACAGGGCCGAGACGGCGGCGCTGTGCAGGTTGTGGATGCGCGCCGTTGAAACCGCCGAGGCGCCCGGCCGACCCGAGGAGACACAGGTCCTGTCCGCCGTCGGCTCCGTCGACCAGTCCGCGGACGTCCCTGTCCCGCGGCCGCCTACGCGGCCGAAGAAGAGGGAAGGCGGTAGGCGAAGACGCGTCTTCACCTACCTGGTCGCCGCCGTGGTGACCGGCCTGCTCCTGGGCACGACCGCGGCCAGTGCCGGTCCGCCACGACTGCGTGAGCTGCAGCTGCGTCACTCGGCGCAGTGGATACCGGGACCGGACTGGGTCAGTTCCCCGACTCCGGTTCCATCGACCCACTTCGGGGTCACGATCAACAGCACCACGGGCACCATGCCGTCGTTCCGGACCGGCGCTGTGCGGCTGTGGGACAGCGGCACACGCTGGGCCAACCTTGAACCGCAGCGTGGCGAATTCGACTGGTCCGTCCTCGACAGGCTGGTCGGCGGAGCCCGGCGGGCAGGCCTGCCCGCTCTCTTCGTGCTGGGCGGCACTCCGCGGTGGGCCAGTCCGAACGGCCCGGTCGGGCCCTACGACGACGACTCCCGAGCCGCACCACCGGATCGACTGGCCGACTGGGACGCCTTCGTGCGTGCCCTGGTCCACAGATACCGGGGGCGGATCGAGGCCTACGAACTGTGGGTGCTGGCCAACGACGCCCGCTTCTACAACGGCAGTGTCGAAACGCTCATCGAGATGACGCGCAGGGCCGGCCGGATCATCCGCGCCGCGGACCCGCAGGCCACCGTGGTCTGTCCGGGTATGGGCCGCCTGTGGGATCCCGACGGGATGGACGTACTGCGCCGTTTCGCCGAACTCGGCGGGTACCGCCATTGCGACGTCGCGGGCGTCAAGCTCTACCAACGCACCGCCTCCGACCCGCCGGAGACGATGCTCGACCTCACCCACAAGGTGGACGAGGTCCTGCACGGCGCCGGCGTTCACCCGCCTGTCTGGAACACGGGGACCATGTACGAGATCCCGCTGCAGGACCCTCTGGACAGCCGTCGTGCCACCAACTACGCCGTGCGTTTCTATCTCGTGGGCCTTTACGCACGCAAGGTCAACATCGAGCGCATGTACTTCTACAACTGGGGCGGGACCAGGATTCCCATCGTCCTACAGGCGGAAGGCGGATCCCCCACCGGGGCGGCACTGGCTGTCGAGCAGCTGCAGCGCTGGCTCGGCCACGCTCGGATCCGCTCCTGCTCCCATGGCCTTCCCGCCGGCCTTCCGAGCAATGTCTGGGAGTGCGAGTTCACCGTCACCGAGTCGCAGCGCGATCACCAGGCCACGATTCGGTGGACCGACACCGGTACCGCCACCACCACCGCGGGGCCGGACGTCCGGGCAGTGCGTCGGCTCAACGGCAGCACGGTCCTGGTCCAGCCCGGCGACCCCGTCACGATCACCGGAGAGCCTGTCCTCATCGAACAGTGACCGCCGCGGCGCCGTCCGACGGTGCGGCGCGTGGCTCAGAGCCTGTGTCATATCCCCGGTCGGATCAGCGCGCGGCGTCATGGGGCCCCTCCCGCGCGAGCGGAGCCGAGAGTGGGGGAGCGTGCGATCGCAAGGCGCCGGAGTGCCCTCGATGGGGGTGCCCCCGCGCGAGCGAAGCCGAGCGTGGGGGAGGAGCCACGTGGGCGTTTCGGCAACGCGGCTGGGGGTCCCCCCTCCGGGGGTGGGGGTGCCCCCTCTGGGGGTGGGGGTCCCCCCTCTGGGGGAGTGCCAGGCGTCGCGCGCCCGGCCGGGGATATGACACAGGCTCTCAGGTGGCGGGCAGGGCCGTGGCGAGCAGGACGACGCCGAGGGAGCCGACGAGGGAGACGACCGCCAAGGCGCGCGCCAGGTCGGAGCGGCCCTTGGCGTGGGCGATGCCGTGTCCGGCCGCGGCGAGCATCACCACCACGAACAGGGCGAGTTTGGTCGCGAGCGTGCGTCCGTAGCCGGGTTCGGCGAGGGAGGCCCAGGTGACTCCCCTGTGCCAGGCCATGGCCCAGCCGGTGGCCAGCTGCACGGGCAGGAACACCGCTCCGGTCAGCATCCCGAACCGGCGGCCGGCCGCGGCGGTGAAGGTGTCCTTGGCCTCCGGGGCGAGGAGGTGGCGGGCCAGCGGCAGGATCACCAGGGAGAGGGCCAGTTGACCGCCGACCCACAGGGCGGCACCGGCCACGTGCGCGAACCGCACCAGGGACCACCAGCCGACGGTGTCCACTACTCGCTCACCTCCACCATGCCGTGCGCTCCCGCCTCGGCGTGCCGCATGTCGTGGTCGACGAAGGCGTAGTGGCCGGCCTCGGGGAACGTCGTCTCGACGAACCCGCCCTGCGCCGTGGCCAGGTCCAGCACCTGTGCGCCGCCCGGGTCACCGGGCTTCAACAGGTAGGCGCCCTCCTTGTACACGGTGTCGAAGACCGTCCCGACCACGTGGAAGGCGATGCCGTCGCTCGGACCGGCCGCGACCACCCAGAAACGGGCCCGCTCACCGGCCTTCACCTTCAGGGGCTGCTGGGAGTACTGGTTGGCGACCCCGTTGAACACCCAGGCGTCCGGGGTGTTCTGACGCATCTTCGTCACCTGGGCGGTACTGCCGGGTGTGCCGAGGTAGAGCTCGGAGGACACCAGGACGTATTCGTGGTCGACCTTCGCCAGGCCCGGCGGGTCGATGACGACGGCGCCGTACATGCCGTTGCCGATGTGCTGGAGCATCGGTGACGTGCTGCAGTGGTACAGCCAGGCTCCGGCGTTCTCGGCGCGGAAGCGGTAGACGAGGCGCTCGCCGGGCTGGATCGTGCGCATGGGCTTGTCGGGGGCGAGGGATCCGGCGTGGAAGTCGATGCCGTGGCCCATGCCCTCGTCGTCGTTGACGAGGGTGATCTCGAAGACGTCGCCGACCTTGCCGTGCAGGGTGGGGCCGGGTGCCGTGCCGCCGAAGGTCCACATCTGCTGCTTCACGCCCGGGGCCACCTCCACCGTCGTGTGGGCGGCGTGCAGTTCGACCTTGTGGACCGTACCGCCGGGCGCGGGGGCCAGGTCGGCGTCGCGTGCCTGCCAGCCGGTGGAGAAGTCGGCGGAGAGGTCCAGACCGGTGTCGTCAGTGGTGCCGTCGGCGGCGGAGGTGTGTCCCTCGTGTCCGCCGCTGTCGGTCGCCGTGTCCTCGTTCACGACGATGTCCATCGTCATCCCGGCGGCCCGGTGGCCCGGCAGGGTGCACCATGCCTCGCGGTCCTCGGTGACGGTACCGAGGTCGAGTACGCGGGTGGCGCCCTTGGCGAGCATCGGGGTGGAGGGGCCGTCCTCGACCTTGAGGTCGTGGCGCTGGGCATCGGTGTTGGTGATCTTCAGCCGCAGTGCGGTGCCCGCGTCGACCTCGATCCGGGCCGGGCGGATGCGCATGTCGGCCAGGGTGACGGCGACCGTGCGGGAGGTGCCGGCGCCCGCACCCGTCGTCCCGGCGGCGCTCGCCCCGCCGCTCGTGTCCCCGCCGCTGTTCGCCACGAGCACGGCCAGCACGGTCACCACGGCGCCCGCGACGGTGCCCCACAGGACGGGGCGACGCGACGTACCGGACACCCCGGCCTGAACCGTGCCCTGAACCGTGCCCTGATCCGTGTCCTGATCCGTGTCCTGGAGGAGACCCCGTCCGCCGCGGACCAGCACACGCACCACCAGGGCGAGGAACGCGACCCCGCCCGCCCCGGCCGACAGCATGCCCGCCGTGCCGAAGGAGCCGGGCAGCGGAAGCGCGAGCAGGGCCACGCCGAGGTTGAGGACGACGAGCCGTGGCACCCAGAACCGTTCGAGCACCGCCCGCAGCGCGGCCCGTTCCTCGGGACCGGTGGAGAGCACGATGGGCAGCAGGTAGGTGAGGGCCCCGATGAGGACCTGCGCCACGAGCCCGACGAGCAGGACCGGAACCAGGGACCCGATGTCGTCGACGCTCTCGGCGAGCGGCCGGGCCGCCAGCAGCACCAGGTCCACGACCACGCCGACGACCAGCCATCCCGCGGCGGCGGCCAGCGTCCATGCGGCGGCCGCCGAGATCGCGGGCCGTCGGCGAACCGTCCGGACGAACAGGTGCGCGGCGACGGCCACACCCACCGCATAGCCCGCGACACCGGTGACGGCGGCGGGACGCCATCCGGCCGACAGCCCGGCGACGGCGGTCAGCAGGCCGCCCCCGGTCAGCACCAGCACCCATCGCGCCAGCCGGGTGGTGCGCTCGGCCATGCGCACGCCCAGCACGGTGGGCCAGAGCATGAACAGCGTGCCCAGCACGGGCAGTCCGATCCAGCCGAGGAGGGTGACGTGCACATGGGCCAGCTTCAGTCCGGTGTGGTGCCCGGGTCCGGCCCTGCCGGTGGCCAGGAGCCAGCCCAGCACGGCGCCGACGACCAGTGCCGCCGCCGCGGCCCGGTAGTAGTCGGCGATGGGGGCGAGCCGTCCGCCCAGCGCTCCCCGGCCCATCCGGACCAGGACCACCAGGTGCGCGCCGATCGCGGTGACCAGCAGCGCGCACCCGACGCCGGTCAGAGCGGTCCGGTCGGCCCACACACCGGTGAACACGCCCACGGCTCCGGCGTTGACGCCGGCCAGCCGGGCGTCGCTCCAGCGCCGGTCGGGCAGCGGGGCGTGGAGCATGGCCACGGCGAAGTGCTCGCTCCACACCACGATGGCGGTGGTGGCGGCGCCCAGCAGGAAGAGGTGGATGGCCAGCCAGCGGGCCACCGGCGTCTCCTGGGCGACGGCCGCCAGGAGCGCGAGCACCGCCCAGGCCGCGACCAGGAGGTGGGCGGTCAGGTGCCGGCCGCGCAGGCCGGACGCCTTGAACCGGTTGGGCGGAGCGCCACCGCCGACGGCCGGGTCATCGTGCTTGCGGTACATGGTGCTCCTTGCCGCCCGCGGCGGCGGTCGGGCAGGGACGAGCGGGCGGCTCGGTGTCGGTGCCGCCGCCCAGCAGCGCGGCCAGTTCCCGCCGGCGGGGGAAGGAGCCGGGGACGTAACCGCACCACGGCTCCTCGGCGTACGGGTCGCCGGTGACGCCGTACGCCCGGGACCGCGAGCCGCCGCAGACCCGGCGGAACTCGCACGCACCGCACCGGCCGCCCAGCCGGTCGGGGTCCCGCAGGCCGGTGAACAGCTCCGAGGTGCGGTAGATCTCCGTCAGCGGTGTCTCGCGCACGCTTCCGGCGCCCAGGGGCAGGAAGCCGCTCGGGTGCACGGTGCCGGTGTGCGAGACGAAGACGAAGCCGCGGCCGGCGTTGACGTCCAGGGGCGGGCGCCGCACCCGGCGCGCTCCGGCGTCCAGCCCCAGTTCGGCGGCCCGCTCGCGCAACTCCCGGTACAGCGGGCCGAGTCCGAGCACCGCCACGTGGTCGTCGCCGGCGGCGGCGAGGATCTGGCGCTGCATCGCGACGCGGCGGAAGTGGTGGGCCTCGGTGGTCTTGGCGGGCACGGTCAGGCCGACGTCGTAGACGAAGTTGAGGACGTCCTCCACCTCACCCGCGGTCAACACGCCCAGGCTGCGGCCCCGGCCCGTGGGCACGAGGAAGAAGGCGCTCCACAGCATCGCCCCGTGCTCGGCGACCAGGCGGACGACGTCGGGGAGGTCGTGCAGGTTGTGCCGCGCGACCGTGGTGTTGATCTGCACCTTCATACCGAGGGCGCGGGCGGTGTCCCAGGCGTCCAGGGTCCAGCGGAACACCCCCGGCACGCCGCGGAAGGTGTCGTGGACCTCGGCGGTGGAGCCGTCCAGGCTCAGCGAGAGCCCGACCGCGCCCGCCGCGTGCACGTCCCGCAGCCGCCCGGCGGTGAGCGTCGGGGTACCGGACGGGGACACCGCGACCCGGACCCCTGCCTCGCGGCCGTGAGCGATGAGTTCGGTCAGGTCGGGACGCTGGAACGGGTCGCCACCGGTGATCACGAACAGCGGGGCGGGCTGCCCGAAGGCGGCCACCTGGTGCAGCAGGTCCTTGGCCGCGGCGGTGTCCAGCTCACGCGGGTCGCGCGCGGGCACGGCCTCGGCGCGGCAGTGCAGGCAGGCCAGCGGGCAGGCCCGGGTGGACTCCCAGATGACGATGAACGGCCGTTCCCCGGCGTCGTGCCGCTGGCGTCGGATGGCATGGACGGCCTGGCTCGTCGCGCCGACCGGTACGGCGGCGCTCATCGCCCGGCTCTTCCCAGCGCCCGCGGGCTGTGTCCGGCCGCCCTGGAGTCGGGGCAGACGAGGCGGGCGGCCGGGCGGTGTCCGGGCCGAGGGACCAGGGCCCTGGCCGTGCGCGGCGCCCACCGCGAGCGGCAGCGGTGGAATCGGCCTTGTGGGCGGTCGACGTGGTCGTGCACGGGGGTACCTCCGGATCGGTCGCCGTCAGCCTCCACCGGCGGTGGTGGTCGGCGCGGCGGCCGGTGGTCTTCTTCAACAGGGCCGACGGTCCCTTTTCGCGGCGCGGCGCCGGGGCCGGACGGGTCCTCGGAAAGGCGACGCCGCGCGTGGGATCCCCTGCGGCAGACGGGAGTCCAGGCCCGTCCGGGTGCGTCGCCGCACGGTCAGGAGCGGCTCGGCGCGCGGGGAGTCAGGGCGTCCGCGGTGGCCACCAGGGCGACACCCAGGCCGGTCAGCGCGGTGCCCAGGCCGGTGACCAGGGTCGTGAGGTGCCATGCCTGGTAGGCGGACATCAGTGAGCCGCGCAGGGACTGGCCCATGAACGCGGTCTGACGCAGCTTCGCGAGCTTCTCGTCGTCACCGCCGGTGGCGTGCAGCTCCGCGGTGATCTCGGCGTAGGTGCGGCCGCCGGTGGCAAGTGCGAGGTTGCCCTTGATGAACTCGGCGTAGGCGTGCGCCTCGGGGCCGGTCTCCACGGGTCGGCCGGCGTAGGCGGCGAGGTCGGCGGGCAGGCCGTGATGGGGGAAGGTGATCTTCTGGGCGGCCAGTTCGGTGCGGATCTCCTTCCTGCCGCTACGGCCGCGGTACACCATGACCGGTCCGGCGACTGCGAGGGCCGTACCGACCGTCCCGAGCAGAGTGCCGGCCAGGCGGTGCGATCCGTCCATGACGTGTCTTCCTTCTTTCCTGATGTGTGTGCGGGTACCGCGGCGAACTTCGGACGAGCGGTCGGGCTTCGGAGCCGTCGGGCTTCGGATCAGTGGTGGCTGAGCCGCAGCCGCCAGCTCTCGGGGCCGCGTTCCAGGTACTCCACGGCGAAGGCTCCCGGGCTGCGCTGTTCGATCTGCGCGAGCAGGGGCAGCGGGTCGTGCGGGGCGACCAGCACCATCGCCGTTCCCACCGGTACGGCGTCCAGGGCGCCGAAGACCGTGGCGTGGCGCAGCGCGTGCGGAACCTCCCGCACATCCAGCTCGGGTTCGGCGGTCTCCTCCGCGCCGCCGCAGCCGCAGACCCCGCCGCAGCCGCCCGTCTCCTCGATCTCCTCGATCTGTCCTTCGCGCATGTCCTGTCCTTCCTCGGTGTCCTGATCTTCCGGGGCGCCCCCGCTGCCCGTACCGCTGCCCGGGGCGTCGGCGACTCCCTGCGTCGAAACCCCGGTCTTCAGGAGCTTGTGCAAGACCGTGGGCGGCACACCGTCCCTTCGCTGGTAACCCCAGGCGGCAACGGGCCGTGAAGCAGAAAGCCCGACCCGTGAGGGAAGGAATCCCCGTCGTTCACGGCAGGGGAAGAGGTCAAGGCGGTGTCTCCAGCGGGTCGCGGTCGGCTCGGCCGACCGGTGCGGGTGTAGGGCGTCTCAGGTGTCGGCACCGGAGAGGGGACGCTGGGCGTCCGGCCGCGAG
>NZ_JBLRVZ010000019.1:85835-258105 GCF_048159505.1 Streptomyces sp. T028 | reverse complement strand
GGGCGTCCGGCCGCGAGTCGCGGCCGGACGCTCGACCGAGCCGGGCGCCACGCGCCGTACGCGCTTCACCCGCGGCGGCCGGGGACGGGGAGTCGGCTGCCTGGCGGGCACGGAATGCGGTCGTACAGATGGGCATCTGCGGTTCGATCGATGTCCAGCTTGCAACGCCGGCCGCACCCGGCTCCCCGGCCGACCGGGTCCCATCCCGGGGCCGAAGGTCCCTGTCACGACCAGTCGGATGGGGTCAAAAGGTCGTCCGGCAGGGACCGCAGGCCCCAGGTGCTCCAGAGGTCGCGGCGCCTAGCGTTCCTGGCCATGGAGAACGATCAGAACGGACGGCGGCCGAAGTCGCCCGCCGGTGAGGGCTGGCCGCTGGCGGCCCGTCGGCTGCTCACGCGCAGAGAGGTGTCGGCCGACGGACGCGCGGTGTTCGGCACGGGCGATCCTCAGTGGGAGGGTTTCTACCGGGACCGGTGGGCGCACGACAAGGTGGTGCGCTCGACGCACGGCGTGAACTGCACCGGTTCCTGCTCGTGGATGGTGTACGTCAAGGACGGCATCATCACCTGGGAGCACCAGGCCACCGACTACCCCTCCGTCGGCACGGACTGTCCCGAGTACGAGCCGCGCGGCTGCCCGCGTGGCGCCTCGTTCTCCTGGTACACGTACTCCCCCAGCCGCGTCCGTTACCCCTATGTCCGGGGTGCCCTGCTGAAGATGTGGCGGGAGGCCCGGGGGCGCCTCGGCGACCCGGTCGCTGCCTGGGCCGAGATCACGGGTGACCCGGCGAAGGCGCGGGCGTACAAGCGGGCCCGCGGCAAGGGCGGCATGGTGCGCGCCGACTGGGACGAGGTGACCGAGCTGATCGCCGCCGCCCAGGTGCACACCGTCAAGACGTACGGCCCCGACCGGGTCGCGGGCTTCTCCCCCATCCCGGCGATGTCGATCGCGTCGTTCGCGGCCGGGGCCCGGTACCACTCGATGATCGGCGGCACGCTGCTGTCGTTCTACGACTGGTATGCGGACCTGCCCATCGCCTCGCCGCAGGTCTTCGGCGACCAGACCGACGTGCCGGAGGCCGCGGACTGGTGGAACGCGGGCTATCTGATCATGTGGGGCTCCAACATCCCCGTGACCCGCACGCCCGACGCGCACTTCCTGACCGAGACCCGCTACAACGGCACCAAGGTCGTCGCGGTCAGTCCCGACTACGCCGACAACGTCAAGCACGCCGACGAGTGGCTCGCCCCGCACCCGGGCACGGACGGCGCGCTGGCCATGGCCATGGGCCATGTGATCCTGCGCGAGTTCCTCGTCGATCGCGAAGTGCCGTACTTCCAGGACTACCTGCGCAAGTTCACCGACGCCCCGTTCCTGGTGGCCCTGCGCGAGCACGAGCGCGGTCTCGTCCCGGACGGGTTCCTGACCGCCGCCGACCTCGGACAGGACACGGAGCACGCCGAGTCCAAGACCGTCCTCGTCGACTCGGCGACCGGCGAACCGGTCGTGCCGAACGGCTCGCTCGGCTTCCGCTGGGCGAAGGAGCAGGGCCACTGGAACCTCGACCTCGGCGATGTCGTGCCCGAGCTGAGCCTGCTGGAGCGGGCAGAGGACAACGTCGAGATCGCGCTGCCCCGCTTCGACGAGGGCGCCACAGAGGGCGGCTCGGTCCTGGTGCGCGGTGTGCCGGTGCGCCGGATCGGCGGCCGTCTCGTCACCACCGTCTTCGACCTGATGCTCGCCCAGTACGGCGTCGAGCGTCCCGGTCTCCCGGGCAGCTGGCCGTCGTCGTACGAGGACGCGTCGGAGCCCTACACCCCGGCCTGGCAGGAGACGATCACCTCCGTGCCGGCCGAGCAGGCGGCCCGTATCGGCCGGGAGTTCGCCCGCAACGCCGAGCGCACCAACGGCCGGTCCATGATCGCGCTGGGTGCCGGAACCAACCACTGGTTCCACTCCGACACCATCTACCGGGCCTTCCTGGCGCTGATCACCATGACCGGCTGCCAGGGCGTCAACGGCGGTGGCTGGGCGCACTACGTCGGCCAGGAGAAGGTCCGCCCGGTCACGGGGCAGCAGCACCTGTCGTTCGCCTTCGACTGGCAGCGGCCCACCCGGCACATGGCGGGTACCTCCTACTGGTACATGAACTCCGACCAGTGGCGCTACGAGGCGTTCGGGCCCGACGAAATCGCTTCCCCGCTCGGGGAGGGACGGTTCCAGGGCAAGGGCTTCGCCGACTGTCTGGCGCAGGCCGTGCGACTGGGCTGGACGCCCGGTCACCCCGGCTTCAACCGCAACCCGCTCGACCTGGCGGACGAAGCCGCCCGGGCCGGCCGGCCGGTCGCCGAGCACATCGTCGACGAGCTGAAGTCGGGGCGGCTGCGGTTCGCCGTCGAGGATCCCGACGACCCGGCCAACTTCCCGCGCGTGCTGACGGTGTGGCGGGCCAACCTGCTCGGCTCCTCCGGCAAGGGAAACGAGTACTTCCTGCGCCACCTGCTGGGCACGGACGGGGCCGTCCGGTCGGAGGAGACCGCGCCCGAGGCCCGTCCGCAGGAAGTGGTGTGGCGGGACGAGGCGCCCGAGGGCAAGCTCGACCTGCTGGTCACGATCGACTTCCGGATGACCTCGACCGGCCTGTACGGCGACGTCGTCCTCCCGGCCGCCACCTGGTACGAGAAGGACGACCTGTCCAGCACGGACATGCACCCCTTCATGCACGCCTTCACCCCGGCCATCTCCCCGCCCTGGCAGGCGCGCACCGACTACGACGCCTTCCTGACCATCGCCGACCGGTTCAGCGAGCTGGCAGCCGACCACCTCGGCACCCGCACCGACGTCATCGCCGTGCCGCTGCTGCACGACACCCCGGACGAACTCGCCCAGCCGGGCGGCGTGGTACGGGACTGGAAAACGGGCGAGTGCGAACCGATTCCCGGGAAGACCATGCCGAAGCTGGCGGTCGTCGAGCGGGACTACACCGCGATCGCGCAGAAGATGCGCGCCGTGGGTCCGCTGCTCGACACCCTGGGCACCACCACCAAGGGTGTCACCGTCGTCCCTGACAAGGAGATCGACGAACTCCGGCGCCGCAACGGCACCGTCAGGGACGGAATCGCCGCCGGACGGCCCTCGCTCGCCACCGCGAGCCACATGTGCGAGGCGGTCCTCGCCCTGTCCGGCACCACCAACGGACGAGTGGCCGCCGAGGGCTTCCGGGCGCTCGAGAAGCAGACCGGCAGCGAGGGCCTCGTCGAACTCGCCGCCGAACGCGAGGCGGAGCGGATCACGTTCGCCGACACCCGCGTCCAGCCCCGCTCGGTGATGACGTCGTACGAGTGGTCGGGCTCGGAGACCGGCGGACGCCGTTACTCACCGTTCGTCATCAACGTCGAGCACAAGAAGCCCTGGCACACCCTCACCGGCCGCCAGCACTTCTTCGTCCAGCACGACTGGATGTCCGAGATCGGCGAGCAACTGCCCGTCTACCGGCCTCCGTTGAACTCGCCCCGCCACTACGGCGACGAGCATCTGAACGACGGCCGGGCCGAGGTCACGGTCCGCTATCTGACCCCGCACTCCAAGTGGTCCATCCACTCGAACTACCAGGACAACAAGTACATGCTCGATCTGTCCCGCGGTGGCCCCGTGATCTGGATGTCCACCCAGGACGCGGAGAAGATCGGCGCCAAGGACAACGACTGGATCGAGGCGTACAACCGCAACGGCGTCGTGGCCGTGCGGGCCGTGGTCACCCACCGTATGCCCGAGGGCACGGTGTACATGTACCACGCCCAGGACCGCAACGTGAACGTGCCGAAGACCGAGGTCACCGGCAAGCGCGGCGGTATGCACAACTCGCTGACGAAGCTGCTGCTCAAGCCCACCCATCTCGCGGGCGGCTACGCACAGTTCACGTACGCCTTCAACTACTACGGCCCGACCGGGAACCAACGCGACGAGATCACCGTCATCCGCCGTCGCTCTCAGGACGTGGAGTACTGACATGCGCGTGATGGCCCAGATCGCGATGGTCATGAATCTCGACAAGTGCATCGGCTGCCACACCTGCTCCGTGACCTGCAAGCAGACGTGGACCAACCGGACCGGTGTCGAGTACGCATGGTTCAACAACGTCGAGACCAAGCCCGGTATCGGCTACCCCCGCCGCTACGAGGACCAGGAGCAGTGGAAGGGCGGCTGGATGCTCGACAAGCGCGGGCGTCTCGTCCTGCGCTCGGGCGGCCGGGTCCGGCGGCTGCTGTCGCTGTTCTCCAACCCCGACCTGCCGTCCATCGAGGACTACTACGAGCCGGTCACCTACGACTACGACAACCTCCTCAACGCCCCGGCCGGGGACGACGTCCCGGTCGCCCGTCCCCGCTCGGTCCTCACCGGGAAGCCGACGGCGATCACCTGGGGCGCCAACTGGGAGGACGGCCTCGGCGGCGCCGCCGAACACGCGGGCGGCGACCCCAACCTGAGCGGTGAATGGGCGGAGAAGGTGAAGTTCGAGTTCGAACAGACCTTCCTCTTCCACCTCCCCCGCCTGTGCGAGCACTGCCTCAACCCGGCCTGTGTGTCGGCCTGTCCGTCCGGCGCGATGTACAAGCGGGTCGAGGACGGCATCGTTCTGGTGGACCAGGACAAGTGCCGGGGCTGGCGGATGTGCGTGACGGCGTGCCCGTACAAGAAGGTGTACGTCAACCACGCCACCGGCAAGGCCGAGAAGTGCACCTTCTGTTTCCCGCGCATCGAGGCCGGACAGCCCACCGTCTGCTCCGAGACGTGCGTCGGCCGGCTGCGCTACCTGGGGCTCGTGCTGTACGACGCCGACAGCGTCGGCGAGGCCGCGGCGACCCCGGACGAGAAGGACCTGCTGGACGCCCAGCGGAACGTCTTCCTGAACCCGCACGACCCCGAAGTCCGCGCGGCGGCAAGGGAGTCGGGCATCCCCGAGGACTGGCTGGACGCCGCCCGCCGCTCGCCGGTGTACGCGCTCATCTCCCAGTACAGGGTGGCGCTGCCGCTGCACCCGGAGTACCGCACCCTGCCGATGGTCTGGTACGTGCCCCCGCTGTCCCCGGTGCTGGACGCCGTCGACGCGGCGGGCGGAAACCAGGACGACCCCGACCACGTCTTCGCCGCCGTCACCCGGCTGCGCATCCCGCTGGAGTACCTGGCGGAGCTGTTCACCGCCGGGGACACCGACGTCGTCGCCGGTGTGCTGATGAAGCTCACCGCGCTGCGCTCGTACATGCGTGAACGCACCCTCGGCGAGGACGGTGACGAGGCCGCGCTGAAGGCCGTGGGGCTGACCCCGCGCGAGGCGGAGGACCTGCACCGGCTGCTCGCCGTCGCCAAGTACGCCGACCGGTACGTCGTCCCCGCCGCCCACAAGGAGGACGCCGCCGCGCTGACCGCCATGGAGAACCGCTGCCCGGTCGAGACGTCCGGCGACGCCGAGCCCCGCAAGATCATGCTCGGCATCCCCACCCTGCGCCGCAACACCACTGCCGGAGACCACCGATGAGCCCACTCCCCTCCCCCAGTGCTAAACGCCTGGGGGGACCCCCATCGATCCCCGCCCTCGTCCGCACCCGCGTCCGGGCCGCCGTACGCCGCCCGGCCCGGCTCACCCCCGAGGAGACGGCGGGCCGAGCGCTGACCCTGCGGCTCGTGTCGCTGCTCCTGCAGTATCCCGACTCCGAACTGACCTCCGCCCGGGCGGAGTTGACCACCGTGGTGGAGGCCCTGCCGGCCACGCCCGCGGCGGAGCACCTGGCCCGGTTCACCGACTGGTTCGCCGCACAGGACCCCGAGGCGCTGGAGCGGCACTACGTCGAGATGTTCGACCTGCGCCGCAAGAGCAGCCTCTACCTCACCTACTACCTGCACGGCGACACCCGCCGCCGGGGCATGGCCCTGCTCACCCTCAACCAGCGCTACCGGGCCGCCGGCTGGGACACCGACGGCGGGGAACTGCCCGACCACCTCCCGGTCGTGCTGGAGTTCGCCGCCCTGGCCGGCCCCGGCGGCGGCGAGGCACCGCTGCGCCAGCACCGGCGCGGGCTGGAGCTCATCCACCGGGCGCTGACCGACGCCGACTCGCCGTACCGGCACGTCCTGGCCGCGCTGCTCACCCTGCTGCCGCCGCCCACCGAGGCGGACCGGGCGGCGGTGGACCGGCTCGCCGCCGAGGGACCGCCCAACGAGGAGGTCGGACTCGACCCCTACGGGACCTACGGGGAAGGGGAGTTCGCTCCTCCGGGCACCTTCGTGCCGCCGATGGCCGCCCCGCCGACCCGTGTTCCGCCCACTCCGACGATCCGTGAAGGCCACCGATGAACGCCGCGTTCTCCCCCTTGGCCGCCGCCTCGGCGAGCGGTGCCGATCTGCTCCTGTGGGTCGCCGTCCCCTACATCTGCCTCGCCGTGTTCGCCGTCGGACACGTCTGGCGCTACCGGCAGGACCAGTTCGGCTGGACCTCCCGCACCACCCAGCTCCTCGAACACCGCTGGCTGCGCTGGGGCAGCCCGCTGTTCCACCTGGGCGCCTTCATGGTGATCGCCGGACATGTCATGGGGCTCGCCATTCCCGACTCGTGGACCGAGGCCGCGGGCATCTCCGAGCACGCGTACCACACCACGGCCGTCTGGGGCGGTTCCGTCGCGGGCGTCGCCATGGTCACCGGGCTCGGCATGCTGTGCGCCCGCCGGCTGCTGACGCGGACGATCCGGCTGGGCACCGACCGCAGCGACAAGCTGCTCTTCCCGCTGCTGTCCGCCACCGTTCTGCTCGGCATCACCGCCACCGCCGCGCACAACGTGTTCGGCCCCGGCTACGACTACCGCTCCACCATCTCCGTCTGGTTCCGCGGCCTCTTCGTCCTGCAGCCGCAGCCCGAGGCGATCGCCGGCGCACCGCTGCTGTTCCAGCTGCACGCCCTGACCGCCTGCCTGCTCTTCGCCGCCTGGCCGTTCACCCGACTGGTCCATGTGTGGAGCGCGCCGATCGGATACCTGGCCCGGCCGTACCTGGTCTACCGGCGGCGAGCCACGGCGGGCACGGACCGGACCCGGCCGGCCTCCGTCTCCCGGCGAGCCGCATGAGTCACGGACCGGCGCTCGCACCGGACGCCCCGCCCACCCCGCGCCCGCGTGCGGTGGGCGGGAGCCGTCGCACGGGCTGGGTGATGGTCCTCACCGGGGTCGTCGGCTGGCTGGCCTCCTTCCAGCTCACCGTGGACGACTGGCGGCTGCTGCGCGATCCCTCCTACCAGCCGCCCTGCAACATCAGCCCCGTCGTGAGCTGCGGCAGCGTCATGTCCAGCCCGCAGGGCAGCCTGTTCGGCTTCCCCAACATGCTGCTCGGACTGGGCGCCTTCGCCGCCGTGACCGCCCTGGGCGTCGCCGTGCTCTCCGGGGCGCGCCTGCACCGCCGGCTGTGGCTCGCGCTGGACGCCGGAGCGCTGGTGGGGGTGGTGTTCGCGCACTGGCTGATCGGACAGTCGCTCTACGAGCTCAACAAGCTCTGCCCCTACTGCGCCGTGGTCTGGATCGCCACCATCGCCCTGTTCTGGTACGTCACCGTGCACTGTCTGGAACAGGGCGTCATCCGCGTGCGCCGGGGCGTCCTGGAGGCGGTGCGGGACACGCACTGGATGCTGCTCGCCGCCTGGTACGGGGTGATCGCGCTCCTCGTCCTCACCCGCTTCTGGCCGTACTGGAGCAGCCTGCTCTGACCGGCCGCACGAACGAAGGAACCACGATCATGGACGATGTACTGAAGGACTGGACAGCCGCTCTCAAGGCCGAACTGGGCCTCGACTTCGAGGTCGACCGCGCCCTCCTCCTCGCTCTCGCGGGCGATGCCGCTCACGGCGTCGCCCGGCCCGCCGCTCCGCTGACGACCTTCCTGGTCGGGTACGCGGCGGGACAGGCGGGCGGCGGGCCTGACGCGGTGGCGGACGCGGCCCGGCGCGCCGGAGAACTGGCCGCCCGATGGGCCGCCGAGGCCATGTGACGAGCCACACCAGTCAAACGTGCTCACCCCCCGACGGGTAGAACACCGGTCGGGGGGTGAGCACGTGGCGCCGACGGCAGCTCGGGCGAAGTCCGCTGCGGTGCGGCAGCGCCCCAAAGGGGCGCGGGGAACTGCGCAAAGGGGCGCGGGGAACTGCGCGACCAGCCACGACGGACCCGCAGATGACACACTGGCCCCAGCGGAGCGCTAACCGTTGCGGACCCCCCGCAGCGCGGGATGGCGCCGCCGCAAGTGGCCCTCCAGGCGCTGGTGAAGCGTGAACCAGGAAGCGGGGCAGCCACCGCAGGCGCCGCCGAGGCGAACGGTGACGACGCCGTCGCGTACGTCGACGAGGTCGATGCTGCCGCCGTGGGAGCGGGCGAAGTCGCCCACCTCCCCGGCCAGGACCTCGCATGCCACGTCCTGAAGCAGCGCATCGTCACCGCGGTGGTCCGAGCCGGAGGCCGGGATCCATCCGGCGGGTTCGTCGAGGGCGGCGTGCAGCGCGCTGCGGACCCGGGCGCCCTCCTCCGGCCAGGCGCGCCCCGGGCCCAGCCGGGTGACGACGGCCGCGCCTTCCACCTCGATCCGCGCGAGGGTGCCGTCGGCCAGCAGGGCGGCCAACGGCGCGGGCACCTCGGCGAGCGCGCCCGTGCCGGTTGCGGTGAGGGTTCCGGTTCCGGTTCCGGTTCCGGTGAGGATTCCGGCAGGGATCACCCAGCGCAGCCGGTCGGGCCGGCCGGGGATCCGCTGGGGGTGCAGGGGAACCGTCACGGCGGCTCACCCGCCCAGCAGTACGGTGACCGACCGGGCCAGGTAGGCCATAAGCCAGGCCAGCGCGGTCAGATAGCCGAAGGCGATCGTCGGCCATCTCCAGGTGCCGGTCTCCCGGCGCAGGACCGCGACCGTGGCCATGCACTGCAGCGCGTACACGAAGTAGACCAGCAGCGCGGCGACGGTGGGCGCCGTGAACACCGGCTCTCCGGCATGCTCACCGTCGGAGTAGGTCATGGCCGCCAGCGCCCGCTCCGGCTGTTCGGGGTCCTCGGCGGCGGCGACCTGGCCGAGGGTGGCGACGAAGGTCTCCCGGGCGGCCTGGGCGGACAGGACGCCGACGTTGATGCGCCAGTCGAAGCCCAGCGGGTCGTAGACGGGGGCGACCAGACGTCCCAGGTCAGCGGCGTAGCCGTGGTCGACGGTGTAGGCGGACACGGCGACGGAGTCGGTGGGGTCGACGCCTGCCGCGCGCAGCTGCGCGTCCGTGTGCAGCGGCAGGTTCAGCAGCAGCCACAACAGGAGGCTGGTGGCGACGATGACGGTCGAGCACTTGCGCAGGAAGGCGCGCGCGGAGGACCACATCGCCACCAGCACCGCGCGCGGGGCGGGCAGCCGGTAGGGCGGCAGCTCCATGAAGAACGGCACCGGCCGGCCGCGGCGGTCGCCGAGCCTCTTGAACACCCAGGCGGCCAGCACCGCCGAGACCGCGCCCAGCAGGTACAGGCCGAACATGACGAGGCCCTGTGCGCCGAACGGGCCGACGTCGGCGGACGGTTCGACCAGCAGGCCGATGAGCAGCACGTAGACCGGCAGTCGCGCCGAGCAGGTCATCAGCGGGGCGGCCATCATGGTGGCCAGGCGGTCCTTGGCCGAGGGCAGCGTGCGGGTGGCCATGATGCCGGGGATCGCGCAGGCGAAGGACGACAGCAGCGCCACGAAGGCACGGCCCTCCAGGCCGAAGCGGGCCATCACCCGGTCCATCAGGAAGGCCGCCCGCGCCAGATAGCCGACCCCCTCCAGCAGTGCCAGGAGCAGGAACAGCAGCACGATCTGCGGGACGAACACCAGCACTCCGCCGACTCCGCCGATGAGGGCGTCCCCCAGCAGCCCGGACAGCCACGGACTGCCGACGTGGGCGTCCACCTGGCCCGACAGCCACGCGAACAGCGACTCCACCCCGTCCTGCAACGGAGCGGCCAGGGTGAAGACGGTCTGGAAGAACAGCACCATCACCGCGAGGAACACCGCCGTTCCCCACAGCGGATGCAGCAGTACCGCGTCCACGCGCTGCGTGATCCGGTGGCGCTCCGGGGGCCGGTAGGCGGCGAAGGCCAGGACCGATTCCACCCAGGCGTCCTGCTCGCCCGGCTCGGTGGGCGGTGCCACGACCGGGGCCGACCAGGTACGCCAGGAGGTGAGCTGCTCGCGCAGTCGCGCGATGCCGACCCCTCGGTGGCCGATCACCGGCAGCACCGGCACGCCGAGTGCCTGAGCGAGCGCGTCGACGTCCAACCTGCCCTGACGGAGGGCCAGTTCGTCGGTGAAAGTGACGACCGCACAGGTCGGCAGCCCACGGGTCAGGACCTGGGCGACGAGACCGAGGGAGCGGCGCAGTGTGGTGGCGTCCACCACGACCAGCAGCGCGTCGGGCCGGTCGGTCCCCTCGAAGCGCCCGTCGAGCACGTCGACGGTGATCTGCTCGTCCGGGCTGATCGGCTCCAGGCTGTAGGTGCCCGGCAGGTCCTCGACCAGGTGACGGTGATGGCCCGTCCGTGCTGTTCCGACATGGCGGGACACGGTGACGCCGGGGTAGTTGCCGGTCTTGGCGCGCAGGCCCGTGAGGGCGTTGAAGACGCTGGTCTTGCCCGAGTTGGGGGCGCCGACCAGGGCGATCCGCTGCGCATCGGGCAGGGTCGCGGCCGTGCCCGGGGCCTCATGGCAGCCGGCGCTCACCGCTGCGCCCCGGTGACCCGCACGCACTCCGCCTGTGCCCGGCGCAGGCACACCTCGTAGTCCCTGACCCGGTAGAGAACCGGATCACGCAGGGGCGCCCGGCGTACCACCTCCACGACCGCGCCGGGGGTGAACCCGAGGTCGTGCAGCCTACGGGCGACAGCGGGCTCCCCGTCGGCGACGACCCCGATCACCGCGGCGCGGGCACCGGGTGCCAGGTTCGCCAAGGAGCGCGGCAGGGCATCGATGACGACGGTCCCCGGACCGCCTGCTTCCTCGAACGCCCCATCAGTGCCACTCATGTGTGTCTCCACCATGTCGCGCCGGGCACCATCAGCCCAGCAGAGATCATCAGCGAGACTTAAGTTAGCCTTACCTACCCATGGACGACCTGGGACATACGGCCCTCTGACCTGGGCCTGTCGGCCCCGTCGACGGGCACGAGAAGACCGGCGCCGAGTGCGCGTCCGGCCGCCCGCGCGGGTGTCGCAGACGGCCGGACGGTGACCGAACCGGGAGGACTCCGCTTCCCACCGCGGCCTCTGGAACAGGAGAACGCGCGGCCGGCGGAGGGAAGCAGTGGTCCGTGGCCTCCTCCCGGCCGATCCCGGAAGGCAGTCTCGCCCGGCCGCGGACCGGGACGCGCGGGCCGAAAAGCCCCTCGCCCAGGGGCTGTTGGTCCCGGACCACCAGCGGCGATCCGGACCGCCCGGCCCCCGCACACCGGGCGCTTCGGACCGGGCGCCGCGCCGGGAACGGGCCGTAGCGTTCACCAACCGCTCCGGCCCGCGGCGATGTGAACCGACCGCCGGTCGGCACCTTGCCGGGACCGGCCCACAGAAAGACGCGCATGATCTTCGAAGACCTCCGGACGGCCTGCCGCAAGGATCCCGCCCTGCACGGCGTCCACGTGGTCGAGGTCCTGTTGTATCCCGGCCTGTGGGCGATCTGGTCCCACCGGGTCGCGCACAGGCTGTACCAGCTCGGTCTGCCGCTGCTGCCCCGGCTGCTGTCCCAGCTCTCCCGCGCACTCACCGGCATCGAGATCCACCCGGGCGCGGTCATAGGGCGCCGCTGCTTCATCGACCACGGCATGGGTGTGGTCATCGGCGAGACGGCCGTCCTGGGCGACGACGTGATGCTGTACCACCGCGTCACCCTGGGCGGCACCGGCTGGTGGTCGGACACCAAGGCCGCCAAGCGGCATCCCACCGTCGGCGACCGGGTCGTCCTCGGTGTCGGCGCCACCGTGCTCGGCCCGGTCCACGTCGGCCACGACACGCTCGTCGGCGCGCACGCCCTCGTACTGCGCGACGTACCCGCCCACTCCCGCGTCCACGCCCCACAGGCGGCCTCCACCGCCCGCCCTCACGGCACGGCGACGGCTTCGCACACCGCCGGGATCCGCACTCCCGCAGACGAGAAAGAAGGACGGCCATGACCGCCACCCACCCCCCGACCACGCCACCGACCACTGCCCCGACCACGCCCTCGATCATGCCCTCGGTCACGGCGCTGATAGGCCGCACCCCCATGGTGGCGCTCCACCGCTACGGCGCGGACCTGCCCGCGCGTCTGGTCGCCAAACTGGAGTCAGCCAACCCCGGCGGCAGCGTCAAGGACCGCATCGCGCTCGCGATGATCGAGGACGCCGAGGCCACCGGTGCCCTCCGGCCCGGCACGCGCATCGTCGAACCGACCAGCGGCAACACCGGCATCGGCCTGGCCATGGTGGCGGCCGCCAAGGGCTACCCGGTCACCTTCACGATGCCCGAGAGCATGAGCACCGAACGACGCGCCCTGCTGCGCGCGTACGGCGCGGAACTGGTCCTCACCCCGGCCGCCGAGGGTATGACCGGCGCGGTCGCCCGGGCCACCGAACTGGCCGAGTACCACGGCTGGTTCATGCCGCAGCAGTTCCGCAACCCGGCCAACCCCGACGCCCACCGCCGCACCACGGCCCAGGAGATCTGGCAGGACACCGCCGGACAGGTGGACGTCCTGGTGGCCGGCGTCGGCACCGGCGGCACCGTCACCGGCGTCGGACAGGTCCTCAAGGAGAAGAACCCCGACGTCACCGTGGTGGCCGTGGAACCGGCGGAGTCGGCCGTCCTGTCCGGCGGCTCCCCCGGCCCGCACCGCATCCAGGGCCTCGGCGCCGGCTTCGTCCCCGACGTCCTGGACACCGAGGTGTACGACACCGTCTGCCGCGTCTCCCTGGCGGAGGCCCGGACCGAGGCCCGCCGCGTGGCCCGCACCGAGGGCATCCTCGTCGGAGTCTCCGGCGGAGCCGCCCTCCACGCGGCCACCACCCTGGCCCACCGCCCGGAGCACGAGGGCGCCCTGATCGTGGTCGTGCTGCCCGACACCGGGGAGCGCTACCTCAGCACGGACCTGTTCCACGACGCGTAGGGGCCCGCGCCGTGAAGGCCCACGCCGTGAAGGCCCGCGCCATGACGGGCCACCGGCCCACCGGGTCCACCCGGGCCCGGCAATCGGGACGTTCGGCCCCAGCCGCCCCACCACCACTCCAAGTTAGGTTCACCTAAGAAACACCGGTGCCGGCAGAGAGCGAGGCACGAACATGGCATCGACAGACCCTCAGACCCTCCACCAGAGCATCCCGGTACCCGGCGACGGACTGGACGCCGCCCGCATGCCCGGCCACTGGCTCCTGGCCCGCCTGGGCAAGCGCGTGCTCCGCCCCGGCGGCCTGGAGCTGACCCGCTGGATGCTCGACACCCTGGGCATCCGCACCGACGACCGGGTGGTGGAACTCGCCGCAGGGCTCGGCAGCACAGCCCGGCTCGTCCTCGAACACGCCCCGGCCGCCTACACCGCCGTGGACCGCGACCCCGCCGCCGTGGCACACCTCTGCGCCCTCACCACCGCCGGACCGACCGAGGTGGCCGCCGTGCGAGCGGACGCCGCCGACACCGGACTGCCGCCCGGCAGCGCCACCGTGGTGTACGGGGAGGCCATGCTGACCATGCAGCCCGACTCCGCCAAGGGCCGCATCATGCGAGAGGCACACCGGCTGCTCGCCGGCACCGACGGCCGGTACGCCATCCACGAGCTGTGCCTGCTGCCCGAGGACCTCGACCAGGAACACGCCGAGGAGATCACGAGGGATCTGGGCCTGGCCATCCACGTCGGCGCCCGTCCGCTGACCCCGTCGGGCTGGGTCGCCCTGCTCGCCGCCGAGGGCTTCACCGTCACCGCCCGCCGGCGGGCACCGATGGCGCTGCTCGAAACACGCCGCCTCATCGCCGACGAGGGACTCGCCCGGGCCACCCGCATCGCCGGCCGGGCCCTGCGCGACCCGGCAGCCCGGCAGCGGGTCCTGGAAATGCGCCGCGTCTTCCGCCGCCACCAGGCCCATCTGGGCGCGATCAGCCTCGTCGCCACCCCCACCACGCTGTTTTCCTGAGGAGAAGGATCCGCATGACCGCCACCGTCATCACCGACCTGGCCACCGAACTGCCGCTGACCGAGGACAGCACCCTCAGCCGCGTCCTGTACCGCGACGACCGGCTGCGCGTGGTCGGCTTCGCCTTCGCCGCCGGCCAGGAACTCACCGAGCACACCTCCGCCCTGCCCGTGGTCATCCAGGTCGTCAGCGGTCGCCTCGACCTCGTCCTGGGCGACGAGAAGACCGAGGCGACGCCCGGAAGCTGGATCCACCTGCCCGCTCGGTTGCCGCACACCGTGCGGGCCACCGAGCCCAGCGTCATGCTGCTGACCATGCTGCCCGCCCCGGAGCCGTCCGGCCCCGAAGCGCCCACCGCGGCATGACCTCGTCGTGGGGCCGGTCGGCCCCCCAACGGGGACGTCCAGCACCTGCCGCCGCACCGGTACGCGGCGCGACGCTGGAACCGCACCGCACCGAACTGAGGAGCATCCCATGAAGGCAGCAGTCGTCCGGACCTTCGGCGAGCCGCTGGTGATCGAGGAGCGGCCGGACCCGCAGCCCGGTCCCGGCCAGGTCCGCATCCGTCTGGAGGCGTCCGGACTGTGCCACACCGACATCCACGCCGCGCACGGTGACTGGCCGGTGAAGCCGACTCCGCCGTTCGTCCCCGGTCACGAGGGAGTCGGCATCGTCGAGGCGCTCGGGGACGGCGTGACCCATCTCGCGGTCGGGCAGCGGGTGGCGGTGCCGTGGCTGGGATGGGCCTGCGGGCGCTGCGAGCACTGCCTGTCGGGCTGGGAGACCCTGTGCGAACAGCAGCGCAACACCGGGTACGGCGTGGACGGCGGGTACGCCGAGAAGATGCTCGCCCCCGCGGACTTCGCCACCCCGGTCCCCGAGGGCATCGACCCGCGCGACGCGGCCCCGCTGACCTGCGCCGGTGTCACCACGTACAAGGCGCTGAAGGTCGCGGGCGTCCGGCCGACCCAGTTGGTGGCGATCTCCGGCGTCGGCGGTCTCGGCCACCTGGCCGTGCAGTACGCGAAGATCGCCGGAGCCACCGTCGCCGCGATCGACGTCACCGACGACAAGCTCGAACTGGCCCGGGAACTCGGCGCCGACATCCTGATCGACGCGCGCAAGGAGGATCCGGCCGAGGTGCTGAAGCAGCACGGCGGCGCGCACGCGGCCATCGCGCTGGCCGTCAACGAGCAGGCGTTCGCCGCCGTCTACGGCGGTCTGCGACGCGGCGGCAAGCTGGTCATGGTCGCCCTGCCCGCCGGCGGAACCATCCAGGTACCGATCTTCGACACCGTCCTCAACGGCACCTCCGTCATCGGCTCCATCGTCGGCACCCGCCAGGACCTGGAGGAGGTCTTCCAGCTCCACGCCGCCGGACGCACCAAGGTGATCTACGAGACCCGTCCGCTGGACACCGTCAACGACTCCATCGCCGATGTCCTCGACGGACGGATCAAGGCCCGCATCGTCTTCGAGATGTGACCCGGCTCGGACAGCCGGACGTCCCGCCGCCGCCGTCCACCCCGCCCTCCGCCCTCCGCCCTCCGCGAACGGTCGCGATCAGCAACGCGTCACTGACAGATGTCTGAATTGCAAAATTTCGCAAGTTCATACATGCTGAAGCGGCTGTGCCCGCTCCACCGGTAGCCGCGGGCGCAGCACAGTCGTGTCCGCCCGGAGGGGCGGAAGCAGGTGTAGGGAAGCCGAGGGGTCGTGTCCGTTCCGCTGTACCAGGCCAAGGCCGAGTTCTTCCGGATGCTGGGGCATCCCGTCCGGATCCGGGTGCTGGAGCTGCTCCAGGAGGGACCGAAACCGGTGCGGGAGCTGCTGGCCGCCATCGAGGTGGAGCCCTCGAGCCTGTCCCAGCAGCTGGCGGTGCTGCGCCGCTCCGGGATCGTCGCCTCGACCCGGGAAGGATCGACCGTCGTCTACGCACTGGCCGGCGGGGACGTGGACGACCTGATGAAGGCCGCGCGCCGGATCCTCACCGAGATGCTGGCCGGGCAGGGCGAGCTGCTGGCCGAGCTGCGGGAAACCGAGGTCGCCCCGCGATGACCTCGGCGATCAGCCGGGCAACGGCCCGGCTCACCGCGCTTCTGCCCACCCGCGCCGACCTGACCGACATGCGACGCGCCCCTCGGCGGGACCTGCTGGCCGGGCTCACCGTGGCGATCGTGGCGCTTCCGCTCGCGCTCGGTTTCGGTGTCTCCTCCGGTCTCGGCGCGGAGGCGGGACTGGCGACCGCCGTGGTCGCCGGCGCGCTCGCCGCTGTGTTCGGCGGGTCCAATCTCCAGGTTTCCGGGCCCACCGGGGCCATGACCGTGGTGCTGGTGCCCATCGTCGGCGAGTTCGGGCCGACCGGCGTGCTGACCGTCGGGCTGATGGCGGGCGTCATGCTCGTGGCGCTGGCCGCGCTGCGGGCCGGCAAGTACATGCAGTACGTGCCCGCGCCGGTGGTCGAGGGCTTCACGCTGGGTATCGCCTGTGTGATCGGACTGCAGCAGATCCCGGGCGCGCTCGGCGTGCCCAAGCCCGAGGGCGACCGGGTGCTCGTCGTCACCTGGCGGGCCGTCGAGGAGTTCGCACGGCATCCGAACTGGACGGCGGTCGGATTCGCGGTGTCGGTGGCCGCGGTCATGCTGATCGGTGCCCGTTGGCGGCCGACCGTCCCGTTCTCCATCCTCGCGGTCGTCGCGGCCACGGTCGTCGCCCAGGTCGCGGGACTGGACGCGGCGAAGCCGATCGGCGACCTGCCGTCCGGGCTGCCCGCGCCCTCGCTCGGCTTCCTGGACCTCGGCTCGCTCGGCACCCTGCTCGCGCCCGCCGTGGCGGTGGCGGCGCTGGCGGCCCTGGAGTCCCTGTTGTCCGCCTCGGTCGCGGACGGCATGACGGTGGGGCAGAAGCACGACCCCGACCGCGAGCTGTTCGGCCAGGGACTGGCCAACATCGCCGCCCCGCTGTTCGGCGGGGTGCCCGCGACCGGCGCGATCGCCCGGACCGCGGTCAACGTCCGCACGGGTGCCGGCTCCCGGCTGGCGTCCCTCATCCACGCCGCGATCCTCGCGGTGATCGTCTTCGCCGCGGCGCCCCTGGTCTCGAAGATCCCGCTCGCCGCCCTCGCCGGTGTGCTGCTGGCCACCGCGGTCCGTATGGTCGAGGTCGGCTCGCTGAAGGCCATGGCGAAGGCCACGCGTTCGGACGCGCTGATCCTCGTCCTGACCGCGGTGGCCACCCTCGCCCTGGACCTCGTGTACGCGGTGGTCATCGGCCTGGTCGTGGCAGGTGCTCTCGCCCTGCGCGCCGTGGCCAAGCAGGCCCGCTTCGACCAGGTGCCGCTCGACCGGGGCGACCACAGCGCCGAGGAACACGCGCTGCTGGCCGAGCACATCGTCGCGTACCGCATCGACGGGCCGGTCTTCTTCGCCGCCGCGCACCGCTTCCTGCTGGAACTGACCGAGGTGGCCGACGTACGGGTGGTCATCCTGCGCATGTCGCGGGTCTCGACCATGGACGCCACCGGTGCGCTGGTCCTGAAGGACGCGGTGGAGAAGCTGACCCGGCGCGGCATCCTCGTCCTGGCCTCCGGGATACGCCCCGGCCAGGTCCAGGTGCTGGACTCGGTCGGCGCGCTGGAACTGCTGCGGCACGACGGCCGGGACTACGCCACCACCCCGGAGGCGATCCAGGGTGCCCGCGATCACCTGGAGCTGGCGGGAGTGCTGCCCGCGGGTGCCGTCCGGCAGAAGCACAAGCGGGTCCCGAACCCCGCCACGGCTCCCGAGTTCCATGAGGAGGCCGCGCGATGAGCCGTCCCGACACGGCCCCGCGCCTGGTCGAGGTCTCCGGTGCGGAGGCGCTGTGGCTGGTGGAGGGCAGCAGTCTCGGCCGGCTGGTGTACCCGCAGCGGGGGCAGACCGTCGTACGGCCCGCCCGGCATGTGTGGGAGTTCGGGCGACTGATCGTCCGGGCTCCCGTGCAGGCGGCTGTCGTGTCCGACGAGGCTGTGACGTACCAGGTGGACGAGATCCGGGTGGTGGCCGGCACCGGCTGGACGGTGAGCCTGTCCGGCCCCGCCGAGGTGATCGCCGCCCCCGACGAAGCCGCGCACTACCGCCGCACCCTGACCGGCTGGACGCACGGCCCGCACGACACCGTGCTGCGCCTGCAGCCCAAGACGGTCAGCGGGTTCCGCCTGGTCCGCGCGGAGGCCTGATGTCCCGGCGACTGGAAGCCCTCCCCCACCGGCATGTGCTCACCCTGCCGACCCTGCCGGCCGCCGTGCGCACGGCCCGCGAGACGGCCGAGCAGGCGCTGACGGAATGGGGGATCGGCCTGCGGCACCCCGCCGTGGACCCGGCCTTACTGATCCTGGGTGAGCTGGTGACCAACAGCGTCCGGCACGCCGCCGTCCGCTCCCCGCAGCTGACCGTGATCTACGCGGCCGGCCGGGACTGCCTGGCCTTCGGCGTCCACGACCGCCACCCCTACCAGCCTCCGCTCCACGGCGCCCCCGTCGACGGCGGGACCGGCGGGCTGGCCACGGTCATGGAGCTGACCCTGGGGCTCGGCGGCAGCGGGGTCGTCCGGCCGGACGCCGACGGGCTGGGCAAGAGCATCTGGATCACCCTTCCCCTTTGAATCCGCTGAGTCCGCTGAATCCGCTGAATCAAACGAATCCGCCGGGCCGCTTGAATCCAACGGGCCGCTGCCTCCAACGGACCGCATCGCAAGGAAGTTCATTCCCCATGACCATCGAGTGGCGCTACGCCATCGAGCAGGATCTCGGCATCCTCTCCGTCACCGGACACCTGGGCCCGGACGCGGTCCGCCGCTTCGGCGGCGCGGTCGGCTGGGTCGTCGCCCGCGGCACCGGGCCGGTCATCCTCGACCTGACGGAGCTGCGCAGCTGGTCCGCCGAAGGCCAGCTGGCCATCACCGAGGCCGCGCGCCGTCTCGCCGGGGCGGGCCGCAGACTGGAACTGGCCGCCATCCCCGCCGACGGCTCACTGGTCCCGCCGGGCGACTGCCCGGACATCCCCGTCCACTGCGACCTGGCCGCGGCGTTCGCCGCCCACGCCCGGCGCGAGCCGGCTCCCGAGCAGGAGCAGCAGGCGTGGCGCACCGACGGCTGGCCCACCTGACCCCGAACCGACCCCCACCTGATCCACGTATCGGCCCCCTGACTGAAAGAACTCCATGCCATGAGTGACAACCTTCCCGCCTGCCCCGAATGCTCCGGTGCGTACACCTACGAGATGGGTGTGCTCCTGGTCTGCCCCGAATGCGGGCACGAATGGTCGCCGTCCGACGAGTCCGCGGGTGGCACCGGGGACAAGGTGATCCGGGACGCGGTCGGCAACGTGCTCGCCGACGGTGACACCGTGACGGTGGTCAAGACCCTGAAGGTCAAGGGCAGCCCGACCGGGATCAAGGCGGGTACCAAGGTGCGCAACATCCGCCTCGTCGACGGCGTGGACGGCCACGACATCGACTGCAAGGTCGACGGGTTCGGGGCCATGCAGCTCAAGTCCAGCGTGGTCAAGAAGGCCTGACCCCGGCACCTCTCCGCCGACCGCCCGGGACGACGTCCCGGGCGGTTTCGCGTGTGCGGATCAGTTCCCGTGGGTGCCGGACGCCGGGCCGCTCGTCCGGTCCGTTTGAGCCGGACGGTCGCCGAACGACAGCCTGAGCATGCGCGCGTCGCCGCAGCGAGGGCAGACGCCGTCCGGGCCGACGGCGGTGGGGCGGCACTTGAGACGGCAGGCGGGGCATTTGAGCCACATGACGCCGATGCCGCGCAGCGGGGTGATCCTCACGCAAACCTCCTCACAGGACCTCAGTAATTGCTAATGTTAGCAATTACTGAGGTCATCACCGCTGGATTCGGCGTCTCTGATTCCACCCGCGGGTTCGGCACGGCCGGTGCCGCAGGCGAGGATGGGCCGCATGTTCTTGACAAGTGGGTGGATGCGATGCGCCGAGTTCCGGCCGGTGGGGCCGTGCTGTTGTGTCGGGGAAGGGACGGCACGATGAGTACGCCGCTGTACCAACTGAAGGCCGAGTTCTTCAAGACGCTGGGTCATCCGGCCCGTATACGGGTCCTGGAGCTGCTGAGCGAGCGCGAGCACGCGGTCGCGGAGATGCTGCCCGAGGTGGGCATCGAGCCCGCCCATCTGTCGCAGCAGCTGGCCGTGCTGCGGCGGGCGAATCTGGTCAGGACGCGCAAGGAGGGGTCGACCGTGTACTACTCGCTGGCCAACCCACGGGTCGCGGAGCTTCTGCGGGTCGCGCGGAGCATCCTGTCGGGCGTGCTCGCCGGGCAGGCCGAGCTGCTGGCCGACCTCCAGGCCATGCAGCGCGAGGGGAAGCCGCCGTCGTAGCGACGGCCCTGGAACGGCGGCCGTCTCCCGGGAGTTGGACAGCGCTCTGTGGTGCGGGAGGCGGTCGCCTCACCCCTCCCCCACCACGTCGACAAGCGGCACAGCACCGTCTCCGGGAGGAGTTCATGGGCCTGTTGCGCAAGATCCGGACCACCGGGCGGGTGGCCGAGCCCGCTCCGCCGCGTCCGGAGGGCGAAGCCCCGCCGCAGGCGCGGGAGTTCGGCGGTTCGGTGCAGGTACGCTGCGTGGACGCAGGCTCCTGCAACGGCTGCGAGATCGAGATCGCCGCCGCCTTCAACCCGGTCCACGACGCCGAGCGGTACGGGGCGCGCCTGGTGGCCTCGCCCCGGCACGCGGACGTGGCGCTGGTGACCGGCCCGGTGACGCGCAACATGGCCGAGCCGCTACGGCGCACGGTCGCGGCGATGGGCGAGCCGCGGCTGGTGGTCGCGGTGGGGGACTGCGCGATCGACTGCGGGGAGTTCGCGGGCGGGTACGGCGTCGAGGGCGCCGTCGCCGATGTCGTACCGGTGGATCTGGCCGTGCCCGGATGCCCGCCGGAGCCGGAGGCGATCGTGGCGGCGCTGCGGAGGGTGACCGGACGGTGAGCGTGATTCCGGCCGCCCTCGCGACGGCCACCGCCCTGGGCGGTGCGGGCGCGCTCGCCGGACTGGCGCTGCCGTACCGGATCCGCGTCCCGGTGGTCGGAGTCCTGACCGCCGGCGTGGGCGCGGCGGGTGGCACGGCCGGTGTGGCCGCGCTGGGCGGAAGCCGCTGGACGGACACGCTCCCCGGGCTCCTGCCGCTGGCCGGAACGCAGGTGGCGGTGGACGCGCTGGCGGGCCTCTTCATGGCCGTGGCGGGGGCCGTCGTGACCGCGGTCGCGGTGTACGGCATCGGCTACGCCTGCGGGCACGGTCCGCACGGGCTCGGCTCGCATACGGCACAGGCGGTGCTGCCGCTCTTCGCGCTCACCCTCGTCCTCGTACCCGTGGCGGCGTCGGTGTCGACGTTCCTGGTGCTGTGGGAGCTGATGGCGCTCGCCTCGCTGCTGCTGGTGCTCGCCGAACACCGGGAGAGGGCGTCGGTGTGGCAGGCCGGTGTCTGGTACGCGGTGATGACGCACCTCGGTCTGGTGCTGCTGCTCATCGGCCTCGCGGTGTTCGCCGCGCAGGCGGGCGGGGAGACCTTCGCGGCGCTGCGGGCGGGTGCGCACGCCGTGTCGCCGACGCTGCGCGGGCTGGTGTTCGTGCTGGTCGCGGCGGGGTTCACGTCCAAGGCGGGCGCGGTGCCGCTGCACGCCTGGCTGCCGCGCGCACACCCCGAGGCGCCCAGCCCCGTCTCGGCGCTGATGAGCGCCGCGATGGTCAACCTCGGCGTCTACGGCCTCGTCCGCACCGGGCTCGACCTGCTCGGCGGCGGCCCGGCGTGGTGGTGGCTGGGGCTGATGGCGGTGGGCGGGGTCAGCGCGGTGTACGGCATCCTCCAGGCGGCGATGGCCTCCGACCTGAAGCGGCTGCTGGCGTACTCGACCAGCGAGAACATGGGCCTGGTGCTCATCGGGGTCGGGGCGTCCGGGCTGTTCGCCGCCTACGGCGACCGGTCGCTGGCGGCGCTGGCGCTGGCGGCGGCCCTGCTGCACGTGATCAACCACGCGGCGTTCAAGGCCCTGCTGTTCTGCGCGGCCGGGTCGGTGCTGCGGGCCACCGGCCTGCGCGACCTCGACCGGCTGGGCGGGCTGCGCGCACCGATGCCCGTCACCGCCGGGCTGTTCGCGCTCGCCGCCCTCGGAGCCGTGGCGCTGCCGCCGGGCAACGGGTTCATCAGCGAGTGGCTGTTGCTGCAGTCCCTCATCCACGGACTTCAGGTGCCGGGCGTCGCGGTGGCGGTCGTACTGCCGCTGTCAGTGGCGCTGATCGCCCTGTCGGCGGGGATCGCCGCGGCCGTGTTCGTGAAGGCGCTCGGGGTGGGGTTCTTCGCCCGGCCGCGCAGCCGGGAGGCGAGCGAGGCCGGGGAGTCGCCCCCGCTGATGCTCGCCGGAATGGGGCTGCTGGCAGTCCTGTGCGGGGCCCTGGCGCTGGTGCCCGGCGCGCTGGGCGACGGCCTGGACCGGGCCGTCACCGCGACCGGGCTGCCGGGCAGTGGTGCGGTGTCGGGCGGCGGGCTGAAGGTGCGGCTCGCGGACATCTCCGCGTCCCTGTCGCCGCTGTGGCTGGTGGCCGCCCTGACCGCCGCGCTCCTGCTGGCCGCCGGTCTGCCCCGGCTGTACGGGCGCCGCCGGCGCCGTGCGAACGCGCGACTGTGGGACTGCGGCGGCGGGGCGCCGACGCCGCGCATGGCCTATACGGCGACCTCCTTCGCGGAACCGCTCCAGCGGGTCTTCGACGACGTCCTCGCGCCCGAGCAGGACGTGAACGTCACACCGGTGCGCGAGTCGGCCTACCTGGTCGAACGCGTGCGGTTCCAGCGCCGGGTGCCCGACCGGATCGAACACCGCCTGTACGAGCCGCTGCTGCGCGCCCTGGCCGGTACCGGGCGGGCGGCCCGGCGGCTGGCGGGCGGCAGCGTCCATGTCTATCTCGGCTATGGCTTCGCCGGCCTGGTCGTCCTGCTGTTGGCGTTGGCGGTGGGCTGGTGAGAGCGAACCCATGAGTGCTGTCGGATACGCGGCCGTCGTCGGCCAGGTCGTCGTGGTCGCGGCGGGGGCACCGCTGCTGACCGGGTGGACGCGGCAGGTGCGTGCCCGTCTGGAGGGCCGGGCCGGGGCCGGGGTGCTCCAGCCCTGGCGGGACGCCCGCAAGCTGCTGCGCAAGGAACCGATCACCCCCGTCGGCACCGGGCCCGCCTTCCGCACGGCCCCGGCGCTGCTGGTCGCCACCACCGTGGTCGCCGCCGCACTCGTCCCCCTGCTGTCCACCGACACCCCGGTCAGCGGCCACGCGGACCTCATCGTCGTGGTGGCGCTGATCGCGCTCGGCACCCTGGCGCTGGCGCTGGCCGGCCTCGACAGCGGCACCGCGTTCGGCGGGATGGGCGCCTCCCGGGAGATGACGGTCGCCGCGCTGGTGGAGCCGACCATCCTGCTGGCGGTGTTCGCCCTGTCGATACCGACGGGCACGACCAACATCCCGGCCATCGTCAACGGCGCCATCGACGAACCGGCGAGGCTGGCCTCCCCCGCCGGTCTGCTCGCCACGGCCGCGCTCGCGGTCGCCGTCCTCGCGGAGACGGGACGGATGCCGGTGGACAACCCGTCCACCCACCTCGAACTGACGATGATCCACGAGGCGATGGTGCTGGAGTACGCGGGCCCGGACCTGGCGCTGGTCGAACTCGGTGCCCAGATGCGGCTCACCCTGCTGCTCGGGCTGCTGTCGTCGCTGTTCGTTCCCTGGGGCATCGCCACCGACGCCTCCTGGGCCGCGCTGGCCGTGGCGGTGGTGCTGTTCGCGGCGAAGGTCGCGCTGCTGGGCGCGGTGCTGGCGGCGGCCGAGGTGTTCTGGGCCAAGGTGCGGCTGTTCCGGGTGCCGGAACTCCTCGCCGGGTCCTTCCTGCTGGCGCTGCTCGCGGTGACCGCCTCCTACTTCCTGAGCGGAGCGTCATGAGCGGCGGCCTGTACACCCAACTCCTCGACCTGGCCTGCGGAGCCTTCCTGCTGGCGGCCGTGGTCGTGCTGTGGCTGCGCGAACTGGCCGCGATCGTACGGGCCTTCGCGGCGCAGGGCCTCGCGCTCGCGGCGATCGCCGTCCTGCTCGGCGCGCACGAGGAGCGCTGGGACCTGGTGGGCGTGGGGATCGGCATCGGGGTGCTGCGGGCCGGTGTCCTGCCGTACCTGATCCGTCGGGCCCTGGCCGCGCTCACCGCGGGCCGGGCGCACAGCGAGGAGGTGCGCGAGACACAGCCCCTGATCAACATCACCGCCTCGCTGCTGACCGCCGCCCTGCTGACCCTGCTCGCCTACGCGGTGAGCCGCCCCCTGACCGTGCTCAACCCGACGCCTGCCACCCGTGCCCTCCCGGTCGGCCTGACGGTCGTCCTGATCGGCTTCTTCGTCCTGGTCACCCGCCGACGGGCGCTCGCCCAGGTGGTGGGCTTCCTGCTGCTGGACAACGGCATCACCGCCACCGCCTTCCTCGCCACCTCCGGAGTGCCGCTGATCGTCGAACTCGGCGTCTCCTTCGACGTACTGCTGGCGGTCCTGGTGCTGCAGATCCTCACCTCCCGTATGCGGGAGGCGTTCGGCACCACCGACATCGACGACCTGCGGGAGCTGCACGACTGATGAGCCCGACCGCTGCCGCCCTGCTGCTCACCGCGCCCGCCGCCACGCCTCTGGTGGTCGCGGGGGCGTACGCGCTGGCGGGCCTGCGCACCAGGCGCCCCGCCGCCGTTCCCGCGCCGGTCACCGCGAAAGGACCGGTCCTGGTCGCCGAGGCACCCGCCCCCGAGGAGGCCCCCGAACGGCACCCGGCCGACTGGGCCGCCCTTCTCTCGCCGGTCGTGATCCTGCTGTGCGGGAGTCTGCTGGCGGCGGCCGTCGTCGACGACGGTCCGCGGACGGCGTACTCCGGGCTCCTGCGCGCCGACGCGCTGACCGCCTGGATGCTCCTGGTCGTCGGCGCCGTCGCCCTGATCGCCTGCGGCTCGGCACCGGCGTACCTGGCGGGTGAGCGGGCCGCGGGCCGGGCGGGCGACGCGACGGTGACGGGGGGCTCCCCGCCCGGGAGAGACCGGGAGTGGTGGAGCTACCACGCACTGGTCCAGGCGTTCCTGGCCGCCATGTGCCTGGCGGTGGTGACCGCGAACCTCGGCGTACTGTGGGTCGCCGTCGAGGCCACCACCATCGTCACCGCCTTCCTCGTCGGCCACCGTCACACCCGCACCTCCGTGGAGGCGGCCTGGAAGTACGTGGTGATCTGCTCGGCCGGGATCGCGCTCGCCTTCCTCGGCACCGTGCTGATCTACTACGCGGCCCGGCAGGCCGGCATCGCCGAGGCATGGGCCCTTGACTGGCCCACCCTCGTCGCCCATGCCGACCGCCTCGACCCGGCCGTCACCCGGCTCGGCATCTCGCTGATCGTCCTGGGGTTCGGCGCCAAGGCCGGCCTCGTCCCGCTGCACGCCTGGCTCCCCGACGCCCACAGCCAGGCCCCGGCACCGGTCTCCGCACTGATGTCGGGGGTGCTGCTGTCCGTCGCGTTCGCCGCGATCCTGCGCTACCGGGTCATCGCCGACGCCGCCCTCGGCCCGGACTTCACCCGCGTCCTGCTCACCGGGATCGCGCTGCTCACCCTCGCGCTCGCGGCCGGGCTGCTGCTGGCCCAGCGCGACTACAAGCGGATGCTCGCCTATTCGTCCATGGAGCACATGAGCCTGATCGCCCTGGCCGCGGCGATCGGCAGCCCGCTCGCCCTGTCCGCCGCGCTGCTGCACATCGCGGGCCACGGGCTCGCCAAGTCGGTCGCCTTCTGTGCCTCCGGGCGCATCCTGCAGATCACGGGGACGGCACGGATCGGACGGGTGCGCGGACTGCTGGCCCGGGCCCCCGCGACGGCAGGGGCCTTCGGGTTCGCGGTGGTGGCGCTGATGGCGTTCCCGCCCTTCAGCCTCTTCGCGTCCGAACTGGGCATCGCCCGCGCCGGCTTCGCGGCCGGGCCCGGCCTGGGCTGGGCCACCGCGGTGGCGCTGCTGCTCGTCCTGGTGGCCTTCGCCGCGCTGGCCGCCCGCACCGCCCGGATGCTGCTGGGACCGGGAACACCGGCCGAGCACCACCCGGCCACCGTGTGGCCCCTGCTGGTGGGCCTGGCCGCCTGCGCCGCCCTCGGTGTCGCCACCGGACCGCTGACCGACCTGCTCGACGCCGCCACCCAGGCGATCGGAGGCCACTGACGCGATGCGCACGACACACCGGATCAGCCTCGCCGCACTGCCCCGGCACGCGGAGGACCTGCTCACCCGGGGCCACCGGCTCGCCCTGGTCTCCGCCCACATCGACGAGACCGGCCCGCGCGTAGTGTACGTCTTCGTCTCCGGCCCGCCCGACACCCGCACCGAACTCCACGTCCGCCTCGACCCCGACCGGCCGGAAGTGCCGACGCTCGCCCATCTGTCCTTTCCCGCGGGCCGGTTCGAACGGGAGATGCGCGACCTGTTCGGCATCGTCCCCCTCGACCACCCGCTGCCCCGCCGCCTCGTCCGTCACTTCCACTGGCCGCGCGGCTGGTACCCGATGCGCCCCGACGCCGGCCCGCCACCGGCCTTCGGCGAGCAGGAGGGCCCCTACCCCTTCCTCGCGGTGGAGGGCGACGGCGTCTACGAGATCCCGGTCGGACCGGTGCACGCCGGGCTGATCGAACCCGGCCACTTCCGCTTCTCCGTCGTCGGCGAGACCATCCTCAAACTCAAGGCCCGCCTCTGGTTCGTCCACAAGGGCATCGAGAAGCTCTTCCAGGGCCGTACGGTCGCCGCCGGGCTCCCGCTCGCCGAACGCGTCAGCGGCGACACCGCCGTCGGTCACGCCCTCGCCTACTGCCTGGCCGTCGAGGAGGCCACCGGCACCGACGTACCCGCCGAGGCCCAGCGGGTCCGCGCGCTGCTGCTGGAACTGGAGCGGATCCACAACCACGTCGCCGACCTCGGCATGCTCTGCAACGACGTCGGCCACGGCATCCTCAACGCCCACGCCCAGCGGGTGCGCGAGCAACTCCTGCGCCTCAACCGGGAGATCACCGGCCACCGGCTGCTGCGCGGCGGAGTCGTCCCCGGCGGCGCCGCGCTCCACTCCGTACCGGACCCGCGACGCCTGAAGGCGATCGGCGAGGACATCCGTGAGATCACGGACCTCGCGCTCGGCCACTCCACGGTCCGTGACCGCTTCACCGGCACCGCGATCCTCACGACCGGCGCCGCCCGGGAGATCGGCTGCCTCGGCTACGTCGCCCGCGCCAGCGGACTCGCGGGCGACGCGCGGGTCGCCCACCCCTTCACCGGCTACGGCCCCCGGCTCGACGTACCCGTGCACGACAGCGGCGACGTCCTGGCCCGCTTCCTGGTCCGCGCCGAGGAGATCGACACCTCGCTCGCCCTGATCGAACAGTTCACCGAGGAGCTCGCCGAGGAGATCCACGCGCCCGGCGCCGTACTGGCGCCCCCACCCGCGCCCGGTACCGGTCCTCGTACGGGGGTGGGCCTGGTGGAGGGCTGGCGCGGCACCATCGCCACCCGCGTCGAACTCGCACCCGACGGCACGCTGGCCCGGGTCAAGCCGGTCGACCCGTCGTTCTTCAACTGGCCCGCGCTGCCGGTGGCTCTGGCGGAGACGATCGTCCCGGACTTCCCGCTGACCAACAAGAGCTTCAACCTCTCCTACGCGGGCAACGACCTGTGACGCCGCTCCCGCTGCTCCCGCCGCTCACAGAGGGATCTCGAACCGGACGAGGACGACCTTGCCCTCGTGGTTCACGGCCGGTTCCGCGCTCAGGTCCCCGTCGTAGTCGGCGGCCAGCTCGGCCACCATCCGCAGCCCGGCACCCATGCCCTCGAAGGTGAGGTCCGGCAGACGCGGCTCGGTGTCCGCGACGCTGACGACCAGCTGATCACCCGCGACGGTCATCCCCACGTCCGTCAGGGGCGTGCGCGGGGCGTGCCGCAGCACGTTGGTGACCAGCTCGCTGACCACCAGCAGCACCGCGTCCGCGAACGCGGACTCGGGGGCGATACCGGCCTTGGCGAACTGCCCGGCCACCGCTTCCCGGGCCTCCCGTACGGCGTCGGGTCCCACCGGTACCGAGGCGACGTGCCGTCGCACCGGAGGCGGCACATGCTCGACATGCGCGGCGGGCCGGCTGCGGTGCCACGGCATCCGGAACCGGTGGGCCCCACTCATCGTGCCCCTTCCGTGTGGCGCAGTTCGTCGAGGAGGTCCTGCTGCCCGGCCAGCAGCACGGACAGGATCCGGCGGGCCGCGGCCAGCAGTTCGGCGACATCGCCGCAGGCCGGCTCGTACACCACCGTCGATCCGGTACGGGTGGCCTTGACGATGCCGGAGCGGCGCAGCACGGCCAGCTGCTGCGACAGGCTCGAGGGCTCGACCTCGATCGCCGCGAGCAGGTCACGCACCGGCTTCGGCCCCTCCTGCAGCAGCTCCAGCACCCGGATACGGACCGGGTGGCCGAGCATCCGGAAGAACTGGGCCTTCGCCTCGTACAGCGGCATCGGCATCCCGGTCACCCCTCGGTCGTCCCCGTCGCCTCGACGTCGAGCCCGTGCCGCCGCGCCAGCCGTACGGCGTCGTCCAGCTCGTCCTCGGCCACCGCGACGGCATACGCGTCCCCGGCGTCCAGGGCCGCCGCCAGACCGGCCCGTGCCGCGCTCACGCGCGCCAGCAGCGCCTCGGCGACTTCGCTCATTCAGACCTCCGGACGGTGGATCACCTAGGAAACACGGCAACTAACCAATTGAAGAACTCTTCAATTGTAGGCCAGAAGGCCGCGCCGGACGCTGCGGCGGGCGGCCGAGCTGCTGAAGAGGCGGGCGGGCGCAGTAGCCCTCTGCCCACTTCTCCTGGCCCGCCACTTCACCACGGCCCAGTGCGGTAGCGGGCGGCCCCGACGACCGCCTCACCCCGCCGGGGTCCCTCGCCCCGTGGCCGGCGACCGACATCTGGCCCGGCGGCTACATCGACTCCCTGGAGATCCGCCCGGTCGCACCGCCCCGTCCGGGCCGTACTGCCGCCTGGGTCTCCACGCCGCTGGAGCTGGTCGCCGGTGGGTCCGCCGACCTGCTCGCGTGGTACATCGCCCTCGTCGACACCGCCAACGGCATCGCCGTCCGTCAGCCGCCCACCGCGTGGATGTTCCCCAACGTCGACCTGACCATCCACCTCCACCGCCAACCGCGCGGCCCCTGGCCGGGGTTGGACACCAAGGTCGCCTTCGGCGCCACCGGTCAGGGCCTGACCAGCACCGTCCTGCACGACCTCGACGGCCCGGTCGGACACGCCGCACAGACCGCCGTCAGGCCCCGGCCCGCCCCCACGAAGGCGATCCGCGGGTCATGCCGTGAGCTGTTTGAAGACCTTCCTCAGGTCCAGGGCCTCGCCGTCGTTGATCCACGCCAGCGGCGCGTAGTGGTAGGCGACGCCTGCCGGACGCGCCAGCAGCGGCCGCCCCACCGCGTCCATGGGCCACTCGACGGCGCCGGTGACGGTACGGGCGGCGAAGGTCCAGTAGTCACCGGACACATACCGCCCCCAGGGCGCGAAGTAGACCTGCACCCCGTCCTCGAGGTCGATCCACTCGCCCTCGACCAGCCTCACCGCGCCGCCCTCCAGCCTGGGCGCACCGCGCCGACGGCTCTCCAGCTGGTCCCAGCGCCGCAGGTAGGGATGGCGCCCCGGCTGCCGCCCGACCGTCCGGTCCGGGACCGCCGACAGGCGCACGCGCCGTCCGGGCAGGTCGACCTCGACCACCTGCAGCAGGTCGAAGATCTCACCGCGCCCGACGGAGGCGTCGTCGCAGACCTCGACGAAGTTGCCGACGTCCAGGTCGAGCTTGTCGTCGCGGCCCAGCGACTCCAGGGTGACCCACTCCTCGTCGACCGCGGTCAACGGCAGTACCACCGACCCGTTCTCACGCGACCACTTGTACGACGCCTCGCCGGCCTCACCGCCGCGGTGGATCTCCACCCGGTACAGCTGGTTCTCCGGTCCCCGGTACCGCGCGTCCGGCGCCACCAGGCACGGGTCGTCCTCGACCCGGGCCGGCCGCTCGGCGCGCGCCGCGAGCCGGCAGGTGCGGTCCTGCTGCGCGGCGACCCACTCGGCGAACGCCCCAGCGGGATCACGCCGCTGGTTCTCCCCCAGCTCCAGCGGCAGCACCTCCCAGTCGACCCGCACCCGTGCCGTGGTGTCCGGCAGCGCGGCGCCGAGCGCGGTCTCCCGCAGCAGCGGGTCCTGCACGGCGGTCACCAGCCGGTCGTGCACCCGCAGGTAGGCCAGGAACGGGCCGGACGGCAGTTCGTCGGTGTCCCGCTCGACATCGCGGTAGGCGTACGGCTGGTCCCAGTACGTCCACACCGGGCCGGCTCCCGTGCCCTCGTCGGACTTCGCCGCCTTCACCTCCGCCTTCGCCGCTGCCTTCGCGGACGCCGTCTTCTTCGCCGCGACGGGCTTCTTCGCGGCGGTGTCCGGGTGAGCGTGCCCGGCGTGGTCGTGGCCGGCGTCCGTCGGCCCGCCGCCGCACTCGTCCACCGCCGGCAGCGGTTCCGGTCGGGTGGCGTCGACCGCGATCCCGTCCACGTAGTACCGGCCGGGCGCGATCGTGAGTGAGGCCTTCTCGCCCTCGGACTCCGCGCCGTACTCGATCCTGAAGCCGTCACCGGGTCCGCCGTGCGGGCCGATCAGGTCGGCGGCCAGTGACCGGTCGGCCGACAGACCGAGATCGGCCTGCTCGTTGGACTCGGCGTCCAGCAGCACCCGTCCCTGCTGGCCGACCACCGCGACATAGTGTTCCTCCGGCCGGTACGTCCGACGCGAGAAATCGCCGTGCATCTTTCTCTCCCGAGTAATCGAATGACGCTGTGTCAGTTGACCGGGACGATCCCGGCGTCCATGCCGGCCGGTGAGAACTCCGCGAGCCGCGCCCGCAGGTTGTCCTCCCGCTGTGGCTGGAACAGGTCGTGCAGCACCCCGAGCTCGGAGCCGTCGTCCGCGCCCCGGCTGATCTCCACCGCGCACGACAGCGCGAGCTGGACGTAGGCCGGTGTCCCGTACCGTCGGCTGGTGAACCGCGGCCGCACCCGCGCGGCCTCCAGCGAGCGCAACCGCGGCAGGTCCGCCGGGTCGACGTCACCGGACTCGGCGAGCCGCCGCAGGTCCTCCCCGACCAGGTCCGGCTGACAGTGGTAGCGGCGCGGCGTCCTCGACCCCGGCGGCACCCAGCAGAACCGCAGGCACCCGATCCCCCGCCGCGCGACGTGCATCAGGCCGTCGAAGACCGAGTTCTCGCCCAGCCGGACCGCGTGCGCGTGCACCTCGCCGATCACCGTCGACCGCCGCACCGTCAGCTCCGCGTGCGCGTGCCGGCACTCCGGCGCCGACACCGCCTCGCGGTCCGCACCAGTCGCGTCCAGCACCGAGTCGGTGACGCACACCGTGACGGGATCGGTCCCTACCTCGTCGTTGACCACCAGGATCGATCCGACGACGCTGTTCGCGATCTCCACGCACGCCGTGGTGTTCTCCAGGACCAGGCTGGGCTCCTGCGGGTGCGTGGGACGGCAGTGCGGCTCCAGCGACCACCCGGGCACCAGCGTCGAGTGCCGTACGACGACCGCACCCATCGGCCCGGTCACGCTGACCCCACGGCCGGTGACCAGCAACCCGTCGAGCACGAACCGCGGCGGCGGCCGGTCGTCGCCCTCCTCCGGGCAGAGCGCCCGGATCTGCAGCGAGTCCGGCCGGTTGCTGTACCAGTCCAGCAGCCGCAGCACCGGCCGCCTGCGCTCCGCGCCGCGCAGCTCCAGCCGGTCCCCCGGCGACAGCACGAACTCCAACTGCTCCTGGTACGCCCCGGAGTCCGCGATCTCGATCACCGCCTCCGGCTGGGCGCCACCGGAGTTGTCGTGCTGCCACGCCGCGTAGGCCAGCTGGATCCGCTCGAACTCCTCCTCCGGCCCGACCCGGTACACCTTCGCCGCACCCGGCGTCGTCACGTCCCGCGGGTACTCCCCGCCACCGAGTTCGGACGGCTGGAGGAAGTGGTGGCTCACCCACACGCCGCGGCGCGGCGCCGACCGCGCCCCGAACACGATCCGCCCGAGCTCCGGGTCCACGACCACCTGGCCGCGCCGCGCCCGGTAGAACCAGCCCGACAGGTCGGCCACCACGATGTCGCTCACCGGCACCGGGTCCGGCTGCCCGTCGCGCCAGATCGCGAAGCTCTTGTCCCGGCCGTAGAAGTCCGGCAGCCGGTCGGCGAGTTCGCGCCGGGTGATCGGCGCCGGCACGTGCTCGCGTCCCGCGATGTGCTCCGGCGAGGGCTCGGGCACCGGCCTGGTCGCCAGGGGCACGTCGTTGCCGAGGATCGAGAACGTGTACTGGTTGCGGGCCCGGTCGACGCAGTACGCCGGCGCGTGGGTCAGCGGCTGCGGCCTCAGCCGCCACACGTACACTCCGACGTTCGCCGGACGGTACCGTCCCTGCCGTCGTGCCGAGCTGATGCGCGCGGCCTCGGCGAGGTGGCCCTGCGTCTCGAACGGCCCGCCGATCCCCACCAGCGCCGCGTCGTCGCGTACGTCGGCCAGCCCCGGCGCCGCCCGCGCCCGCCGCACCGCGGCCTCGTCCGAGGACGGGTACAGCCCGATCGGCTGGTCGCGCAGCAGCAGACGATGGAACTCGACCGCCCGCGACGGCCAGTCCGCCACCGACGACGCCAGCTCCTCCAGCATCGGCAGCGTCCCCTTGCGCCGCCTCGCGCCCACCGTCGCGGCGACGTCCCGCCGCGGCGCCAGCCGGGCCACCAGCCGGTCCGTGGTCGCCGTCGCGAGCGCCTCCTCGTGCCCGGGCAGCAGCCGGTAGCCCACCAGGTCGCCCAGATAAGGGACCGCCCAGCTCTCGGCGGTCTCCACGAACCAGTTGTCGTACAGCCGCTCCAGATCGCTCTGCACCAGGTCGACCTGCTCGCCGATCACCGCGAGCAGCGCCCGCAGCGCGGAGCCGTTCTCGGCGTCGGTCTTGCGGATGTGCAGCGCGAGCAGCTCGCTCAGTCGGTCCGGCCTGCGGCTCATCGGCGTACCTCCTTCAGGATCAACGTGGTCGGGACAGCGGGTGACAGCAGCACCAGCTGCGCGGGCCGGACACCGGCGAACACCACCACGCGGGTGCCCGCCGGCAGCGGCTCGGCCGGTGGCAGCCCGGGGTTCAGCCGGAGCAGCTCGGCGACCGTGATGCCGCTCCGGGCGGCGACCAACGTCAACGACTCGCTGTACGACGCGGGGTCGCCGCCGTCGGGCGGCCGCACGTCGTGGTACTCGACCGTGTAGGACGCCTGGCGGGCCGGCACCACCGGGTTCGGCGTGGTCAGCGTGGACGCCAGCTTCTGCAGCCCGGCCGGCGTCATGCTGCCCGGGACGCCGGCGAACACGTCCACGTCGACGTACTCGACTCCCGGCACCGCCTGCGCGGCGGCGATCGCCTCGGACAGGTACGCCGGCTGGCCCAGCTCGCGACTGTCGAATCCGAGCCGTTCCAGCAGCGCGCGTCGTACCTTCGGCTCCACCAGGTCGTAGGAATGGTCCGGCGCGATCTTCAGCCCGGCCGACATCACCAGCAGCACCAGCTCGCGCACGTCCACCCGGACCGGCAGCTGCGGGTCGCCGTACTGTCCGAGCGCGGAGCGCAGCGACCGGACGATCTCGCCGTCCTCGTCGAGGGTGATGTCACCGGCGCCGGCGATGGTGACGTGCATCAGCTCGCGGCCGGCGAAGATCCGCCGTGCCGCGGCCCGGCCGATCCCGGCCCGCGACCTGGTGAAGTCCTCGTAGTCGGTGATCCCGACCAGCCGGTCCAGCGCCGCCACCGCGAGCGGGATCTGCCGCCGGGTCTGCCGCAGCCCGTCCGGGTCGGCCCCGCCGCCCGCCGGCAGTGGGTTGGTGACGCCGGTGACGCCGAGCGGGCGGGTCAGCGGTGTGGTCACGGTGTCGGCGGCGACGTTGCCCGCGGCACCGATCCCGACCCGGTAGCGGGCCCGGACGTTCTCGTGGCCGGTGGGCAGCCGGGCGCCGTGCACGCCGTCGCCGAAGCCGACCGTGGTGCGGCCGTCCTCGCCGGTGCCGGTGACGTAGACCTTCGCGGTCGGCGGCTGCCCGGCGAGGCTGTCGACCTCGTGCCACAGCACCCCGTCGACCCGCACCTGGAGTGTGCTGCGGGCGCCGCGCGGGTTGTCGGCCGGCAGCCAGGTCAGCGGCGCGGCGAACAGGGTGAAGGTCTGCCCGGCCTGCCCCGCGTCGCCGCTGCCGATCGGCTCGTCCCGGGTCGCGCCGGCGTCGGCCCGTACGACGTTGCCGTGGATCGTCACCGTCGTACGGCGGTAGGTGTACGCCAGCGGTCCCGCGAGCGTGATCGTGGTGTGCACCGGCTCCCCGGGCTTGGCCGGGTCGACCGCGTGCGAGACGCCGGCGACCATCGCGAGCTCGGCGGCCCGTACCCCCGGTGTGTCCGGGATGTCGGTGCGCTCACCGGCCACGATCACCCAGCGGCCCGGCTCCAGCTCGTCGTACAGCTCGGCCAGCTCGATGACGCCGCCTGCCACGTCGTCCGGGATCGGCTCGGTGGCGACGGTGAGCGGCTCGCCGCCCGCGTACACCGTGGTTCTGCGGATCTGGGACAGCTGTGTGTCCTCGGGGCCGAGCCACGCGTCCGCCAGGGTCAGCTCGGTGACCTTGCCGGTGATCCCGAAGTCGGCCTGTGAGATGACCCGGGCGGTCTCGACCCGGGTGACCAGCTTCTGCAGCGACGGTACGGCGCCCGGCCGTTCGATCACGACCCAGCTCTCCGGTCCGATCCCCGGGTACACGGCGTCCAGTACGAGCACGTTCGGCGACACCGTGCTGGTGGTGGTCAGCGCGACCGTGACCCTGTCCGGGTCGTCGGTCCGCTCGGCCCGGCCGAGTACGACGTTGATGCCGCCGTGGGTGGTGGTCTCCTCGTCGCCGGGTTCGAGGTCCTTGACGACCGGCGCCGGGTCGGTCCCGAACGTCGGGGCGACCTCGACGGTGATCTTGCCCTGCGGTGTACCGCTGTCCGGCTTCGGCCCGGTGAAAGCAACCGTGCGTGCGATGTCGTTGCCCCAGCACCACAGCCCCACGGTGGCCGGAGCGTCGTCCGGTGTCGTGGTGGTGACCCAGACCCCCAGGGGCCCCACCCGGATCGAACCGACGAACGGCAGGTCCTGCGACACGCCGACCGGGCTGCCGGACTCGATCCATCGCGCGATGAGCGTCTTCGGCGTGCCGGCGTCGTACTCGACGGTGAAGGTCAGCGACTTCGAGCCCGTCAGCGGCCACTCGATGTGCCCGACGATCCGCCCGTTGTCGTCGTAGTCCGGCTGCAGCGGCGCGGTCGCGCCGAACGGGGTCGCCACCGTGCGCATCGCCTGCAGTCCGGCGAGCGGCAGCGGTTTCGTGAGGTTGACGTTGCGCCAGGCCTCGTACAGCGAGGCGAGCCGTGGGTCGAGCGCGGTCAGCAGCCGGACACCGGCATCGGATCCGGTGCTGAACACGTCCGCCGGGTCCAGCCGCAGCGCGCGGGCGGACGACGGCTGCGGCGTGAGCGGTTTGCGCAGCGAACCGAGCAGCGCGGCCAGTCCGAGCAGCGCCGGGTCGTCGGCCGGCGGCGCATCGCTGGGCCCGTTGCCGGTGGCCCCGTTGGCACCGGCCCCCTTGCCGGTGGCGACGAAGCGCGCGAGGGCGAGCTTGTCGAACAGGTTCTCGTCCTCGTCCGCGGGCCGGTCCTGCTCGGGCTCCAGCCGGCCGGTCAGCGTGCGGATCCCGGTCAGGTCCGTGCGCAGCGCGGCGAGGAAGGCGTGCACCGCCGGGTACGGCGCTGCCGCCGCCAGCGACTCCTCCAGCAGCTGCAGCGCGTCGTCGAGCGCCCGCGCGAACTCGGTCGGGGTCGTGATCGCGTCCGGGTCTTCGCCGTCCGAGTCCCCGCCGTCCTCGTCGAGGCCGACCGCGGCGCCCGGGACGGCTCCGATGACGACGGGCTCCGACGGCAGCCGGTCCTTCAGCGGCACGAGCACGGTGTCGACATATCGCCTGACGATCCTGCTGTCGCGGTACTTGTCGTCCTCCAGCAGTTCGGCGACCTTGTCCCGGAACCTGTCCCGCAGCGCGGCGAACGTCGGCGGTTTCGCGCCCGGCATGAGCACCGAGGTGATCCCCTCGACCTCGTCGACAGTGCTCGCCTGCACCACGTCGAGCGCCTGCCGCCCCGGTTCGGTGCCGAACACGAACAGCAGCCGGTCACCGGTCTGCAGCCGCGCCCCCGCACCGGCCAGGTGCACCTCGCGCCGGTCGATCGTGCGGTCACCCCGCAGCCGCACCGGGTAGGGCCGTCGCAGCCGTACCTTCAGGTCGTTCCACGCCGCCCGTGCCGCGAGGTCCTCGACGGTCTCGAACGACTGCGGCTCCTGGCCCGTCCCCGGCACGCTCTGCGCCCGTGACCCGGCCGGGATCATCACCGCCCGGTCCCGGTCCACCTGGTAGGCGAGATACACGCCCGCGCCGACACCCGGCCGCGGCGTGTGCCCCACCAGCCGGCCGAACAGCAGCAACGAGTCCGCGCGGGTCGCGGTGCGCAGGTAGCCCTCGTTCGCCACCTGCTCGGTGTGGAACCCGAGCAGGTCGCCCAGCACCGCCCACGCGTCCAGCCACGACAGCGCCGGGTCGTCCGGGGTGCGCACCAGCAGGTCGCCCAGCTCCGGGTACGCCGGGCTGGACAGCCGCGCCAGCATCGACGACCAGAACGCGTGGTGGTCACCGGTCCGGTACGCGATCTGCGCCAGCCCCGGCGGGTTCGCCCGGCTGAACGGCGTCTCCAGCTCGGTTCCGGTGCACCAGTCCCCGCCGCCCGTACCGCACCGACAGCCCCCGGTCATCGGCCTCCCCCGATCTCGATGTGCAGCCGGCCGTTCTCCGGCCGGTCGCGGTCGTCGTCCAGCTGCGCGACCTCCAGCGGCCCGATCCGCAGCAGCCCCTCGTCCAGCTCGCCGGCGTCCGGCGCGAACAGCCGCCGCAACCGGGTCACCAGCACGCTCGTCACACCCGGTACCGCGGCCACCGCCGCCACCACCCGGCTGATCCGCACCGGATCGCCGAACGTCACCGCGTCCGGCGCGAACAGCGCCAGCACCGCCCGCCGCACCGCATCGTGCACGTGACCGCGCTGGTGGCCCGGGGCGGCACAGACGCGCAGCTCCAGGTCCACCGGCACCGCCGTCGCGGGCTCCACGACCACGTCGTGCCCGATCCGCCGCACGCCGTCCAACGTGTGCGCGACCCGGGCCAGCAGCTTCGTGCCCGGCGCCCCGGTGCCGAGGGCGTCGACCGCGACGTGCACCTCCTGGCCGGTGCCGGTCCAGCGAAGGTCTGCCGCCGCCCGCTGCACACCCGGCACCGCCGAGGCCAGTTCGGCGTAGTCGTCCGCGGTCACCGCCCGCAGCCTGACCTGGTGCGGCTGCAGCGGCGCCAGCCGTCGTACGTCGTCGAGGGCCTCCGGCTCGGTCCCGCCGCGCGCCGGCAGCGGGTTGCGCACCAGGGTGACGGCGTCGTCGTGGCCGTCGCACAGCACCAGGTGCCCGATCGCCTCGGCGCCGACGTTGCCCGCGGCACCGTTGCCCACCCGGTAGCGGACGGCGATCCGCCCGCCCGCCGGCGGTGGCGCGCCGTGCACACCGTCGCCGAACCGCAGGGCCAGCCGGCCGTCCTGCTCGGCCTCGCCGACGAACGCCTTCGTGTCCGGCGTCGCGGTCAGCAGGTCGCGGCGCGGCGTCCACTCCCCCGCCGACGCGCCGTCCGGCGTGCGGGCCGTGACGGTCACCGCGGGCAGCGCGGCGCGTGGGTCCTGGGTGAGCGCGGCCGAGGCCGGACCGGCCAGCCGCGGGTCGTCGGCCCGCAGGCCGTCGGCGTACGACGGACCCCAGGTCTGCGCGAGCTCGTCGATGAGCCAGCCACCGAGCACCTCGCCGTCGCGTGCCCGGCGGGACAGCCGCGCCAGCCGCCGGATCTTCGCCCCCAGCAGGGACTCGTAGCGCAGCAGCAGGTCGCGCAGCGCCCGCGCCTCGTCGTCCGCGAACCCGAGCCGGTCCAGCACCGCCTGCCCGACGAGGAGCCGCAGCTCGGCGATCTCCTCCCCGGTCAGCGGCCGGGCCCCGCGCCACAGCACGGTGATCCGCGCCTTGGCCCGCGCGGCGATGCCGTCGAGCAGGTCCGCCTGCCCGGACGACACCAGCGCCGGGTCGGGGTACGCCGTCCGGTGCGTCACCGGTCTGTCGGTCAGCTCGGGGTGGAAGGGCTCCACCGTGCCCGGGTGGCTCAGCTGCGCCAGCAGCGTGTCCAGGCTCGCCGCCTGGTCGGCCGCGGGCGCGCCCGCGTCCAGCCCGGCCCGGTCCAGGGCCGCCTGGCCGACCAGCCCGCGCAGCGTCGTGACCTGCTCCTCGGTGAGCTGCTCACCGCGCCGCGCCACCGTCATCAGGCCCACGATCGCCTCCCCGGCGGGCCCCTGCCGGGGACGGTCCGGGCAGCAGCCCGGCTCGCACACCGGCGGGGCCACCGGCGCCGAGGGGACGTCGTACTCGTCCGGGTGCCCGCCGCAGAACGTCAGGTCCCGCCCGTGGTCGACCAGGACGACGTTGCCCCGCGCGACGGTCACGTCGACGAGCCGCTCGCACGCCGGGCCGCCCTTCGTCGTCAGGCAGGCGCTGAAGGTCAGCGCGTCCTCGTCCGCCCAGGTGACCTCTACGACCGCCCGGTCGTAGAGCGCGTCGCACGCCGGCGTCACCGAGGTGAGCCGCACGACCTGCCGGTGCGCCGGGTCGGCGTCGGCCGTCGCGCCGGTGCGCGGGCCGAGCACCTCCTCGATCACCAGCAGGTCACCGGGGACCAGGTACAGCCCCTCGTCGACGAGCGTCGCCGACGTCGCGCCCTTCGGCAGGCAGCACTCCTCGTCGCCCCAGGTGTGGAACCGGATCCGGTTGTGCGTCGGCCGCAGCTCGGTCTCCCCGCTCGCGACCGGCTCGAAGATGTCGGTCCGCACGGCCGGTGGCAGGGCGGCCAGCGCCCTGTCGGTCACGACCGCCCCCAGATCCGGCCGCTCCACCGGGTCCACCTGGCTGACGTCGATCGCCGCGAACCGGAACGTGCCCGGCCGCAGCGTCACCTCGTCTTCCACGCTCAGCGTCACCGCGGCACGCGCGTTGCACCCGTCATGCATCGGGTAGTCGACCAGCCGGACGTGCCGCCGCACCGAGGTCCGCCGCCGCGCGGTGTGCAGGTACGCCTCGGTCGCCACCGCGTCCAGCTGGTATTCCAGCTGGTCACCGACGTACGCGAGCAGCTCGATCACGGTCGTCCCGAGGTCCGGCACATGCCGCTCCACCCAGGAGGGCGCGACCAGCGTCATCCGGTCCAGCAGCTGCCGGCGCAGCGTCGAGTAGTCCCGCGCCGTGTAGTCGATCACCGGCACCGGCCGGGCGTCGTGGTGCTCCCCGCCGCACCCGCACGCGCAGTCGGACCGCGCCGGGCACTGCGGGTGGAACACGAAGTCGGCACGGGAGTAGCGCGGGTCGAACCCGGCCGCCGGCTCGGTCCCCGGCCGCCCGTAGGCGTCCGGCTCCACCACGGACAGCGTGTACGGCGAGGTGTCGCCGGTGCGGTCGACCACGACGAACGCCCGGTCGTCCAGGTCCGCGTCCTCCTCGCGCTCGATTGTCACCTCGGTGACGTGCACACCGGTGATCCGGCGGCCGCCGTCGATCCGGATGTTGCCCGGGGCGAGCCGCTTCGGTGCCTTGCCGAGGAACGTCACCACCAGCGTCAGCCCGTCGTCGTGCGCCTCCACGGCGTCGACGCCGTTGAGCTTCGCCCTCCTGACGTCCCCGCGCCGGTGCCCGGTCCCACACCGTGCCGTCTCCCCGGTGTTCCCCCGGGTGTTCCCCCCGGTGTTCATGGCGCCCTCCCCTCGAACGTCTCGGTACGGCGGTCGCCGGTCGCCTTGACGACGTACGCCACATGGACCCGCAGCACGTTGTCGTCGCTCTCGACGACCACCGCCTCGATCTGGATCACGTCACCCAGCCAGCGCTCCAGCTGTGCGTGGACGGCCAGTTGCAGGGTGGCCGCCAGCTCCGGGCTGTTCGGCTCGAACACCAGGTCCAGCAGGCCGCAGCCGAAGTCCGGGCGCATCACGCGTTCGCCCGGGCTGGTGAACAGCACCAGCTCGATCAGGTCCCCTACATGGCCGTCGTACCCGACGTCCGCCGTGCGCCCCCGCCGGTCCACCCGGAACGGGAAGTCGATGTCGATCCGCTCGGTCACTTGCTCAGACCCCTTTGGTTCGTTGCTGTACGACCGTCACCAGCGGCGGCCCCTGCGGGACCTGTTCCGCGCTGAGGCACAGCCCGGTCGACGCCTGCGTCACCACCGGTGCCCCCGCCACCGTCACCCGCGCCGCCGGGGTCACCCAGCGGATCGTCACGCACGGCTGCGGCTTGGTCCCGACGGTGAACGGGCAGCCCGCGATCAGCCAGGCGCCGGCCACGGTTGCGCCGGGCTGGCCGGACAGGTTCACCCGCGGGGCAGCCGGCAGGTACGACGCCCGCCCGCCGTGCGGGCAGCTGACGGTCGCGTTCACGTGCAGGATGTTCGTCATGGTCAAGTCACCGTGAGCCCGCCGGTGTTGACGTCCACCACATTGCCGACCAGTGAGATCGTCGCGCCCTTGCCGTTGCTGATCAGGATCCCGGTGTCGTTGACCGTGATCATCGCCCCGCCCGGTGAGCGCAGCGTGATGCCCGGGCCGCCGGGCAGGTCGGACATGAGGACGGTGTACTGGCCGCGGGTCTGCAGCACGATGTTCGGCTGCCCCGGCGGGCCGGCCAGCGCGGTCGGCGGCACCTCGGCCACCGAGCCGAACCAGCAGCCCGTCCAGATCGGGAAGCTGGGGTCGCCCTGCTCGAACTCGATCCACACCCCGGCCCCGACCACCGGTACGACGTACACCCCGGTCTGCGGACCGGCCAGCGGAAGGCACGGCATCGCGAACGTGCACGGGGTGTCGCCGAGCACGTCCGGCACCATCGCCTGGATCCGGCCCTGCTGCATCGGGTCGACGTTGTTCACCACGGTGCCGCGGTACTTGCCGAGATACTTCGTCGCTTCTGGCATCTGTCGTCCTCACGGGAGCACGGCCGGGGTCAGGGACACCAGGCCCTCGCGGGCCAGGGTGAAGTTCTGGGTGTACGAGCCGCGCTGCAGGTTGTGCGTCACGGACTTCACGTAGTAGAGGCCGTCGTACGTCAGTCCCGCCCCGCGCACGCCGACCAGCTCGCGGGGCCGCAGCACGTGCCCGTACCGGGTGACGTCGAGCTGGCCGGAGCCGCTCACCGCGTCGGACGACTCGACCGCCTTGGCGAGCGCCTCGGCGACCGCCTGCGCCGGCTCCTTCTTGGCGGTGTCCGCGATCACCTTCTTCTTCAGCGCCGGCGCCGGCCGGGCCGCGAGCGGCGGCCGCAGCACGCTCACCTCGGGCACCGGCAGCAGCAGCGCCACCTTGGTGGCGGGGATCTGGATCCGTGCGACCGGTTGTTCCCGGGCCGAGCCGTCGAACCCGAACGTCATCTGGTCCACGTTCGACAGATGGTCGGAGTTCACGGTCAGCGCGTGCTGCGGGACGCCGATCCGCGACTCCGGTCCCCAGTAGCCCTTGCTGATCCCGGGCACCGGACCGGGGTCGAGGTAGAACACGTACCCGTTCGCCCTGGCCAGCTCGTTGAGGTAGCCGAGGTCGGTGCCCTTCTGGAAGTCCACCCGCTGCGTCGGCAGCGGCGTCTGCGGCACCAGCTCGGGGACGACCAACGGCACGATCCCGTACTGCGCGTACTGCGCGATGATCGTCGCCACCCGGATCGCCGGACCCATCGCCGGAAAAGGCACACCCTCGCGCTCCTCGAGGTCCATCAGCACCGTCAGGTCCTCGCCGGTCAGCGTCAGCGTCGACTGCCCCGGCACGCCGCTCACGCCGACCTCGTGCCGCAGGATGATCCCGTCCATCAGCACCGTCGGCGTCCCGCGCACGATCGCCGTCAGCACCACCCGGGTCGGCGGGTCGAAGAACCCGGACGGCAGCAGTGTCCGCCCGATCAGCCCGCTCTTCGACAGGTCGAACGCCAGCTGGAACCCGCTGCGTTGCCCCGCGCTGACCGTGATCTGCGCCGAGAGCAACGCCTCGGTCACCGCCTCGGGCGCGGGCACCGCGATCTGCCGCCCCATCATCAGCAACAACCGAACCGGCGCCTCAGCCATCGGTCCCCCTCCGTCTTCGTTCACCGGGCCCTTGCGACCCGGTGTGCCGCGGTCGTCCCGTCAGCCGGTCTGGTCCGGCAGCGTGATCCGCAGTGCCCGGCCCGGGGTCCGGGTCAGGTCGACCGGGTCCATGACGGGGTTCGCGTCCGCGATCCGCCACCACTGCTCGGCGTCGCCCAGATACCGGTTCGCCAGGTTGTCGGCGCGGTCGCCGTCGGCCACCACGTGCTCGTCGATCTGCACCAGCCGCTCCGGCCGCGGCAGGATCCGGCGCGGCGTGTACGGGATCTCCTGCCCGTCCGCCGTCATGTGCACGGACTGCCCGACGCCGTGGTACCTGCTGGTCCGCGGGTACGGGTCCGGCGCCGGGATGTCGTCCAGCAGCCCTGCCATGTGCTTCCCCCTTCGTCCTTCGTCCTTCGTCGTACGACGTTCAGATGCCGGTCAGTCCGAGCTGCGCGAGCCTGCCCGCGGCGAGCTGCCCCGCCAGGCGTTCCTTCTGTGCGAGGTGCGCGAGATACAGCTCCGCGCCGCGGTGCCCGGCGGGCAGGTCGCTGACCGTCAGCAGCCGCAGCCCGACCGCGAGCGTGGCCCGGATCGGCTGCAGCTGCTGGTCGAACGCCTCCTCGGTGACCGAGAGCTCGGTCAGCCGGACCGGTACGACGCGCCGCGGGCCCCAGACGAACAGCGTCAGCGGCTGCTCCACGGGCGTGATCTCGAGCATGCCCATACCGGCCAGCCGGCTGTTCGCGCGCACCTGCGCGGCCGGCGGCTGGATCAGCATCTCCAGTGCCGCCAGGTGCGGGTGGATGCCGAGCGGCGACGGCACGGCCGGCTGGTCGGTGGCGTCCAGCTCGGCGGTGAACTTCCACGACTCCACCGCCGGCCCCTTCAACCGCAGCGCCTCGGTCCGGTCCCCCTGCTGCTCCCCGCCGCCCGCCTGCGGCGCGATGCTGCGCTCCAGCGAGTCCGGGTTGAACTGCAGCACGATCACCCGCTGCGGCGTCCCCCGCTCGGGGTCGACGATCACGATCCCGGCCTGCACCGGCTTGGGGAGATCCGCGTACCTGGTCATGAGCGTCCACCCTCGAACTGGCCGACGATCGCCGCCTCGCGGCGCAGTTCCGGCACCTCGTCCGTCGCGGCGACTCGTTCCAGCAGTTCCCCGAACTCCGGCCATCGCGAGAACGCCGTCGACCAGATACCGGCCCTGCGGATGTCCGCACCGTCCGCATCGATCGCTGCCGCGATCCGGCGGTAGACCTCCTCGTCGAACGCCGCCGGTGCTCCAAGACCCAGGCGCAGGATCGCCGACGCGTACTGTTCCGCCGTGGCAGCCGAGTCGACGTCGTCGAGCAGCCGTTCAGGGGAGGCCGCACGGAACAGTTCGGCCAGTAGATCTGCCGTCTCGTTCACGTCCTCTTTGTCGTCCCCCTCGACCTGGAGGAAGCAACTCGCCATCTTGGTCTCTTCGACGTAGTAGAGCTCCAGGCCCGGGTCGAGCTCCCAGGCGAGCTCGCGAGTCACCCCGAACCGTGGATCGGAGGTGGCGTCCCGGATCAACTTGAACCCGCGTCGGCTTGCGAAGTCCGCCACCGCCGGCAACTCGGAGGGGCCTGGCAGGACCAGCCTCCGGCTCCTGAATACGTCCACAGTCATCGACTCCTTCTCATCGCCGCGGATCCAGGAACCCGAGTCGACGCATCACCATGTCAATCACCTCGTCATCCACGCGCTGGAGCAGCTTCAGCCTTTCTTCCGGAAGAACCACCAACCCATCGCCGAAGTGCAGCGCGAGCAAGATGTCGATCTCCTTGCGAAGCATCCCGATCGGAGTCTCGAGCCCTCGCCTGAGCTGCTCCTCGGTCTTGCCCCTGTTGTACTTGGCCCGGAAGCGCACGCCCTCGATGTACCTCTGGTCCAGCTTCGACAGCCGATCGCGATGCTGCCTGACGTAAGCCAGCTGATCGGCGGGCGACATCGCCGGATCCAGCCTGCTCCTGACCTCGGCCAGCTGGCGGAATGCCTGGACCGACCCGGCGCGCATCCAGGCGCTCTCCCGGTGAGCCGTCTTCAACATCGACGCGACATGATCGGGATGTGCGTCGATGATGCGCTGCAGGTTGGCACGCCCCACCACTGCCCCCTCGGGCGCCCTCAGGCCCTCGGCCAAGGTGTGCGTCTTCTGCAAGAACACGGCCGAGGCGCCTTGCCGGGTAGCGGGAATGCTGGCGAAATCGTTGACCTGAGCACTGCGCAGATAACCCTGGAACTTCTGCGGACCAACATCCTTGACACCCGCCCGGATCATTCGGAAGTAGGACTCCGGCAGCATTTCGCCGGTTTTCGGGTCCTTCATACTGAAGACACCGTTCGAACCGACCTCGATCCGGAACGGCGAATTCTCTGCCTGGATTACTTTGACGGGTTTCCCGGCCGCCACCTGCGCGGTCATCTGCTCGTGTTCGGCCAGTGTGTGGCCACCGCGCGCAGCAGTGAGCGTTGTCGGGTCGGCCTGCTGGGCGGGTGGGTTCGCGGACGGCTGTCGAGCGTCTTCGCGTGCCGAGCGTTCACGCCGGCGACGAAGGATGTCGTCGAGCTTCTTGTCGACGCGGCGGTTGATGTCCAGAAGCCGAACCGTCTCCTCGTCGGTGACGGGCTGCTCAGGGCTCAGACCGGCACGGATCTGTCCATGGCCGCCGTTCGAGAGGGACAGTCTCTTGAGCCGGTACCAGATCCGCAGGCCGGCCAGGACTCCGATCAGCGGCGCTTTGCGCACCCCGGACTTCAAGAGCCGCCGCAGCACCGGCCGCAGCCTCGCGATGATCCGGGCGAGCCGCTGCTCCTTGGACTCCTGCGGCCTCTTCTTCTTGTTCTGGCGGTTCTGCTTGCGGCGGTCCGCGACGTTCTTGCGCCAGTCCTTGAACTTCTGCTTGCCCTTGGCCACCAGGTTCTTCAGTTTGCGGGCGCTCGCCTTCAGCGCGCGGCCGAGCCTGCTGTTCGCGAGCTTGGTGCCCAGCCGCTTGATCGTCCGGTTGACCGTCTTCAGCGCGGGCCCGACCACCCGGCCGACCGCACCGGCCGCACGTCGTACCCCGTCGGCCGCCCCGCGCAGACCGCTCTTGGCTGCGGCGCCCACCCGGCTCGCGCCCGAACGAACCGCCCGCGCGCCCGCGGTGACGCCACGCCTGACCGCGCGGGCGGTGGCGACGGCACCGCCCTTGACGGCCGCGACCCCGCGTCGTACCGCCTGGCGGGCGGCGTTGACCGCCCGGCCGGCGGTCTTCTTGACGGCGCGGGCGCCGCGGCCGAGGCCCTTCATGATCTTCTCGGCGATGCCCTTGAGCTTCGTACCGACGCCCTTGAGGGCGCTCGCGATCCGCACCATCAGGAAGTTCGTGATGAACTCCAGCAGCGCCACCGCACCGGCCGCGACGGCCTTGGCGAACAGGCACGCGGCCGCGACGCCACCGGCCTTCACGGCCTTCAGGAACGTCAGGAACGCGCTGAACGCGGCGATGATCCTGCTGATGCTCTGGTAGGCCGCCATCACGCCCTGCGCGATCGCGATGATGCCGCCGGCGGCCGGGACGATCAGGCCGATCAGCTTCTCGATGACGATCGAGATGATCATCGCGGGCAGCGACTTGACGATCGCCTGCCAGGCCATCCTGCCGATCTGCGCGACCGACATGCAGCCCTTCACCAGCACGTTCCACAGCATCTTGCCGATGCCGACGACGGACTCGACCTTGTCGTTGAACCACGCCTTGACCGCGGTCTTGATCGCGCCCCAGAGGAAGGTGCGGACCCCCTCCTTGGCCGCTCCGCCGAGCTTGCGGATCCAGCCGATCGGGTCCGGCGCGATGTCCTTGACCAGGGCCGCGAGCTCACCCAGCAGCTTGATGGCGGACTCGACGAACTCGATCGCCTTCATCACCACGCCGCGGACCACCTCGACCGCCGCGAGCAGCAGCTTCTCGTACGCCCGCAGGACCGCGACCAACGCGCCGGCCAGCGCGTCGATGAGCGCGTTGACCGCCTTCTTCAGCCGGTCGGCGAGCTGCTGCACCTTGGCGATCGCGGCGTCGCGCATCGAGATGATCGCCTTGCGCATCTTCTCCGCGATGCCGGGGAAGACCGTGCCGATCACGCTCACCACGGCCAGCAGCGCGTTCGCGAGGCCCTTGATGATGCCGGTGATCGCCTTCGCGGCCAGGTCGATCAGACCGTTGATCGCCTTCTTGAAGCCTTCCTTGATCGCGTCAATCGCCTTGACGGCCAGGTCGAACAGGCCCTTGATCGCCGAGACGAGCGCGTTGAAGGCGGCCTTGACCTTGGACTTGACCCAGCCCCACCAGCCGGAGGACTCCTCCTTCTTGGCCTCGCGCTCCTTGCGGGCCTTCTCCTCGGCGGCCCTGCGCTCCCTCTCGATCCGGTCGTTGTCCTCGTTCTTGCGCTTCTCGATGTCGGCGTCGGCCTCGGCCTTCTTCGCGCCGGTGTCCTCGCGGGCCTGCGTGTGCGCGTCGGTCGCGGTCCTGGTGTTGTCCTCGACCGCCCTGTCCTGCTCGTCACGCCACTCGCCGCGTCTGCCGGCGGCGTCCTCGCGGGCTTCCTGGCGTACGGCGGCCTGCTGGTCGCTGTTCTCCGCGATCGCCTGCTGGACCTGGGCCTGGTTGTCCGCCTTCGCCTGGTCGGACTGGGTCTGCTTGTCCTGCTGGGCCTGGCCCATCCTGCCCTGACCGTCGGCGAAGCCCGCCTGGATCTGCGGGCCACGCTCCTGTACGGCGACCGCCGACACCGTGTCCGGATCCGTCCCGCCTCCGCCCGGACCGCCTGCCGCGGCGGGCGTGCCACCGGCGGGCGTGCGGCCGGGCACCGAGGCGGTGAGCGTCTCGCCGGGCGCGTTCGGGTAGATCTGGTCCTCGCCGAGTCCGACCGCCGCGTCCTGCCTGCCGAGCGTGTGCGTCCGGTTGATCCGGTCCTCGGTCTGCCGGTGCTGCTCGTCGGCGAGCGCCGGGTCGGTCTCGCCCTCGAGCCTGACCCTGGGCGCGGCGCCGACGGTGGTGTACAGCCGGTCGTCGCTGGTGGGTACGCCGCCCACCGCGCCCTGCAGCTGCTGGATCTCGGCGTCGCTGGCCTTCTCCTCGTTGCCCCCGGCGATGACCGGGTCCTTGACGCGGGTCGCGGGGTTCGGGGTGTTCGCGGTCGGTGGCGGGTTGGCCTCGCGCTGCTTGGCGAGCGTCTGCGGGGTCACCTCCGTCATCGGCTCGACCGCGGTGGACACCGGCCCACCGGTCTGCGGGGCACCGGACTGCGTTTGAGGAGCGCCACTCGGGCGTTCGAGTGTGGGCGGTGCACCCTGGAGGTCCTGGTGCTCCTTGCCGACCGTGGTGCCCACGGCCTGGTCGACGCCGCCGAGTGCCTGCGGCATCCCGGCCGGTGGCTGGGACGAGATCGTCGCGAGCGCGGCCGTCGGCTCCTGACCGGAGACGTCCGGCGGCTGCGCCTGCGCCTTCTTCTCGGCCGGGGCCGGTGCTCCGCCTCCACCGCCGCCTCCACCGCCGCAGCCGCCTCCGCCCTCACCGCCCTGGGCGTCGGCCTCCGTCGTGGCCGCCGGCGCTCCGGCGCATCCGCCGCCACCGGCCTCCAGCGAGCCCTCGGGTCCTGCGCCTGGCGCGGCACCGTCAGGCCCCGGCTGACCCGGCGCCGCCGACTGCGCCACCACCGGCCCGCCGGCGGGTGCGGCCTCCGCGAGGTGCGGGTCGCCCGGCATGGGTTCGGTCGGGCGTGGTTCACCCGGTACCTGCGCGCCCGGCCCGAGCGCCGTGCCGCCCGCCCCGGCCGACGTGCCGACCGGAGCAGGGCCGGCTGAGTCCCCGACGGCCGCGGGTTCGGCCGTGACGGGTGCGGCAGCCGGCGCGGCTGAGGCCGGACCTGCACCGGTCGCGGCAGGTCCGGTGGCAGCCGGGGACAGGGCGGCGGCCGTCGAGGCGGCCGGTGCCGATGCAGCCGGGTTCGCGGTTGCGGGCTCCGCGGAGCCGGTCGTGGTGGCCGGTGCGGCTTCGGCCGGCCCGCCGGGAGCGGCCTCGGTGGCGTCGGCCGCGGGCGCCGTCGCCGGTGTGTCGGACTCGGCCTGTTCGCCCTCGGCCTCGACCGCCCTGTCCTGTGGGGCCTCCGCGTCGGCGCGCTCCAGCTCCGGCTCGGCGGCCTGTTCGGCCTTCTCTGCGCGGTCCAGGTCCCGCGGCTCGGCCTCGACCGGCGGCGGCGCGGGCATGGTCGGCAGTTCCCGCGGCTTCGGCGGCGTGGTCCCCGGCGCGGCCTTCAGTTCCTCGTCGGCGGTCGGCACCGCGGACAGGTCCGGGTCGGTCTTCGGTACCGGGTCCGGCTCCGGCTTGTCCGCCCCGGCCTCCTGCTCGGCCCGGTCGACGGCCTGCTGCGGCGGTTCGGGCTCGGCGGCCGCCTCCGGCGCCGGTACCTCGGACTCCGCACCGGACTCGGTGTGGAGCGGCTTCTCCTGCTCCGGCGGTTCGTCCTGCCTGCCCGGCTGCTTCGCCAGCCCGTGCTGGGCCAGCGGGCCCTGCGGGTCGTTCGCGACCGCCTCCGCGCGGTCCTCGCGCACCGGGTCCGCGCCCCCGCTGCCGACCGGGGCAGCCGTCCCGGCCTGGGCCCCGACGACCGGCGCCTGCCCGATCGGCTCCGGCCCGGCCCCGCCCGCTCCGGCCCCGCCCGCCTCGGCTCCGGGCGCGGCCACCGCCGGCGGCGCGGCCGCACCCTGCGCCGCTGCCTCCGCCTGCGCCGGCCCGCCCTCCGCAGCGGGCTGCTCCTTGCCCTCCGCCTCCGGCTTCTCACCCTTCTCGGTGGCCTTGCGGTGCTCCTCGTCCTCGCGTTTCTGCTCGTCCTCCTCGGCGGAGTCCTTGCGGCGCTGGTCGTCGAGCGCCGCCCCCTTCTTGCGCTCGGCGTCCTGCCTGTCCTGCTCGTCCTTGGTCGCCGCGTCCTCGCCGGTCCGCTCCCGGTCCCGGTCCTCCGCGCCCTGCCGCTCCTCGTCGCCGCCGTCGCGCTCCCGGTCCGCGCGCCCCCGTTCGTCGCCCGCCTTCCGCTCGGCCCGGTCGCGCCGCTCGGTCCGCTCCCGCTCTGCGGGCTCCACGACGGGCTCCGGTACGACGGCGGTGTCCACCGGCGTGCCCGCGGACGTCTCGGCCGCGACCACCAACTGCTCGACCCGCGCGTAGTCGGCCGACGGAAGCCGCTGCTGCAGCCGGGCCAGCACGGCGGACTGCAGCTCCGGCGCCAGCCGTACCAGCTGCTGCCGCACGCGCCCCGCCGCGTCCGCCGGGTCGCCGCGCAGCGTACGCACCACGCCGGCGACGATCCGGTCCACCAGCGCCGCCGGGTCCAGCTGCTCGGCCCGCAGCTGGGACACGTCGACGCTGATGAACCGCAGCCACGACACCGGCTGCGCGCCCCGCTCCCGCACCGCCTGCTCGCCGCCCCCGGCCGGAGCCGCGCCCCGGTCGCCGGAGGCACGGTCCACCCGCTCCTCGGCCTCGCGCTCGACCCCGTCCAACGGCCGGCTCAGTGTGCCGTCCTGCCGGCCGAGCCGCAGCCGGCCGGGCGCGTCCGGCACCTGCACGGTGTGCAGGAGCTCGTGCGCGAGCAGCCGTAAACCCTGGGCGGTCTCCGGGCGGTACGCGCCCGCGGCGAAGAAGATGTCCTGGCCGACGGCGACGGCATCCGCTCCGACCAGCGCGGCCAGTGCGGCCGCGTCCCGGTCGCTGTGGATACGGACCGCGCTGAAGTCGTGACCGAGCCACTCCTCCATCGCGCGCCCGACCCCCCGCTCCAGCGGCTTCCCGGCCTGCGCGAGCACCGCGTCCGGCGCCGGCGGAGTGCGTCGTAACCACTTGTCGCGCAGCGGCGTGGACCGTTTCGCGCGCCCCCGGCGCGGCGGCTCCGGCTGCTGCTGCCGTACCGGCGTGACGGCGCTCATCGCATCAGCTCCCGGTGCACGGCCCGCGCCAGCTCGCGCCCGAGCCGGCGCGGGTTCGTGGTGGCGGGCAGCGGACGCAGGCCGCTGACGACGTCGTACGAGGCGGCCTCGGCGGCCGGTGGCTGCTCGGTCAGCAGTCGGGTGAGTTCACGTGTGAACGCACTCGCGATGCGGTCCGCGTCGGCACGTCGCACGCCGTCGACGCCGCGGATCACCAGCTCGTCCACATGCAGGTTCACACCCATCCGGCCACCTCCGTGGACGTCACAGAGCGCTCGAGCTTGGCGTACTCGGTGTGCGCGGCGGCGAGCAGATGCCGCATCCGCAGCTCGGTGCCCTCGTCGGCGGCCAGGAAGGCGGCCGACAGCGCGATGTTCCGGATGCTGCCGCCGGCCACCGTCAGTCGCGCCAGCCGCTCGACCGCGACCCCGTCGACCGGGACCTGGGGCGGGATCACCCGCCGCCAGATCTCGGCCCGTTCGGCGACGTCCGGGAACGGGAAGTCCACCACGAACCGCAGCCGCCGCAGGAACGCGTGGTCCAGGGCCTTCTTCTGGTTCGTGGTCAGGATCGCCAGGCCCCGGTACGACTCCATCCGCATCAGCAGGTAGCTGACCTCGAGGTTGGCGTACCGGTCGTGCGAGTCCTTCACCTCGCTGCGCTTGCCGAACAGCGCGTCGGCCTCGTCGAAGAGCAGCACCGCGCCGCCGCGCTCGGCCGCGTCGAAGATCCGGCGCAGGTTCTTCTCGGTCTCGCCGATGTACTTGCTGACCACCTGGGACAGGTCGATGACGAACAGGTCCAGCCCGAGCTCGCCGGCCACCACCTCGGCGGCCAGCGTCTTTCCTGTGCCGCTGCTGCCGGCGAACAGCGCGGTGACGCCGAGCCCCCGCCGCAGCACGTTCTCGAAACCCCAGTCCTGGTAGACGGTGGCGCGCTGCCGGACGTGCGCGACGATCTCGCGCAGGATCGCGCCCTGCCGCTCGGGCACCACCAGGTCGTCCCAGCCGGCCCGCGGCTCCACCCGGCGGCCGAGTTCGTCGAGCGCGATCCGCGCGTGTGCCAGGCCCGCTCGCCAGGCCGCCGCCCGCACATCGCCGCCGGCGTTGCGGGCGACCGCGCCGGCGGACCGGATCACGTGCCCGGGCAGGCTGAACTGCGCCACGAGTCCGGCCACGTCGACGTCACCGGCGTGGCCGTCCAGCTCGGCGCGCCACAGTTCGCGCTGCTCGGCCTGCTCCAGCGGCTCGACGACCAGCTGCGCGCGGTGCGTCGCGGGTGCGGCGAGCGGGTCCTGGCTGGACAGCACCACGGGCACGCCGAGCATCGCCACGAACGCCTCCGCGGCCGCCGCCTGCCTCGTCTCGGAGACCTCGACCAGCAGTACGGCGGGCAGCAGCACGCCCTCGCGCTCCCAGAGCCGGGCCAGCACCGCGCGGTCCGCGGGCTCGGCCGGCAGGTCGGCCGCCGACAGCGTGAACGTCGCGAAACCGGCCGCGCGCGCCGCCGTGACCGTCACTTCGCGCCGGGTCTGCAGATCGCCGCCGGAGAGCGCCGCCACCCGGTCGGCGCTCACCGCCGCCGCCAGCTCCGCCGCCAGTCGCGCCTGCGACTTTGGCAGCCGGCCGGGTACGGCGGTGCGCGCGACCAGGCCCTGCAGCCGTGGCTCGACCTGCGACACGCCCAGCAGGAAGTGCAGCACCCGCTCGTCGATCCGCAGCCGCGCGGTGGTCAGCACCCCGTCGTCGGCAACCTCGACGAGCCGGTACCGGCGCAGCGGCGCGTCCGGCGTCAGCGCGCTCCAGTGCGGCTCGGGCAGCGCGGCGAGGGCCAGCGAGAAGGTCGGGAACTCCCGCCCGCTCGCCGCCGCGCAGCGCGCCGCCGCGGTCGGCACCAGCTCCATCGCCGCGCACAGCACCAGCAGGTCCCGCTCGAACGATGTCAGCCCGAAGCAGGCGGCCATCGTCGCCAGCGAGCCTTCGTCGTACAACGAAGGCTCGCTGCGACCCTCTTCCGGGGTCCCGCCGTCGTCGGCGCCCGCCGCCGTGTGCCGGGTCCGGCGCCGCGACCGTCCGGCAGGACCGCCGTCGGCCGCCTTGTCGGCGGCGGCCCGGGCGTGCGCGTCGAGGCGCGCGAGCACGTCGGCCACGGCCGTGGCCATGACCGCCGCGTCGACCTCACGCCCGTCGTCGTCCATCAGAACTCCACCACCGGCGTGCGCAGGTCCTCGCCGACCACCGTGTCGACGCCGTCGATCCGCAGCCGCAGCAGATAGCTGCCGGCGGCGACGCCCGGCGTCGCGACCGCGACCGCCTTCGGGTCCCGGGGACCGGGCAGCGGGTAGGCCGCGTCGAACCGGTAGCTGCCGGATCCGTCCAGCTCGTCCAGCAGCACCGACACCCGCTGCCGGTCGCCGACCGCGAGGTCCAGGGTGGCGACGACCCGGCCGTCGGTGACCTCGGACGCGGTCACGGTGGCCTGCCGCGCCATGGCGATCTCGTTCGAGTCGAGGATCCGGACCGAGTCGCCGAGCGCGATCTCGTGCAGTACCCGTACCGGGTGCACCCCCGGGGCCAGACCGGCGGGCGGGGTGAACACCACCTGGCCGTCGTCGACCGCGGACGGGTCCACCGGCTCGCCGGCGACGTCGACGGTGACCTTCTCGCCGTTCAGGTCGTGCCCGGTCAGCACCACCTCGTGGCCCACCGGCACCGGGCCGGGCCGCGGCTCGGCGTCCGAGCCGGCCGGGCGTCCGCGCAGCTCCTCCACCACCGGACGGCGGCCCGGGACCACTCGGACCCGGTGCTCCCGGACCGGGCGGCCGGCGGCCGGCACCTGCCGGCTCTCCAGCAGCAGCAGCGACGCGTCGAACGCGATCGACGGTGTGTACGGCGTCTGGATCAGCATCGACCACAGCTTCGACAGGTCCTCGAGGTCCATCTTCGACGGCGTCAGCCGGACCGCCTGCGGCGACGCCGCGAGGTCGGCGCCGGCCAGGAAAGCCTGCCCGGCGGCCGCCTCCAGGTCCTGCGCGGACAGCGCCGGCTGCTCGTGCAGCGTGCGTGCCACCGAGCCCAGCAGTGCCTGCGGCACCAGCTGGGTCTCGTTGCCGTAGCAGCTGATCAGGTAGTGCACGTCGTAGGCCGCGGTGGGTGTCCGCAGCAGCCGCCCGGCCCCGTCCCGGGTGGGCGTGTCGGCGTTGCGCCGGGACGCGTTCGGGGTGATCCGGTAGCAGAACACCGTGATGGTGGGCTCCGTGACCGGCTCGCTCGGCGGTTTGCGCGCCTCCACCTGTACGGCGTAGGGCACGTCGGACTGCACCGAGCGGGCCAGCAGGCCGCGCAGCGCCTCTGTGGCCTGGGCGATCGCCAGGTAGTTGCTCACAGCGCCTCCCGCCGGTCGAGGAAGGCCGCCAGCCCGACGGTCGGCTCGGGCCGTCCGGTCCTGCCGTTCCGTTCCCGCTTCGGTTCGGGCGCGGCGGTCGTCACCTCGAGTCGGCCGATGGTGACCTGGACCGACGGCTCGGCCGGTGCTGCCTGCGCCTCGCGCCGTCGGACCTCACCGGCGGTCCGCGGCACGGAGGGACGTGCCGTAGGCCCTGTCCGTGCGGCCGCGGTGAGCGGGACGGACGGGGGCCGCAGCGGCGTGTCCGCGACCGGTCGTCGATACGCCGGCTGCTCGAAGGCCTCCACCGCCGCGTCCGCCGACGGCACCAGCGGCTCCACGACGCCCCGTACGACAACCGGCGCGGCCGCGTGCTCCCCGCCCGGCGTCCCCGGCGCCCCTGCGAACACGGTGCGTACCGTCTCGATCGACCGCACGGTCCGCTCGATCTGGCTCAGCACCGACGGTCGTGGCGCCGACGCCCTCTGCGGTCCGGCCTGCGCTGTCGCCGGTGGTGCCGCCGGCACCTCCGGCACCGGCCGCGGCGGGGCGGCGGCGTCGATCTCGGCCTCGGTCTCGGTCAGTGCCGCCGCGGGCAGCCGCTCGAACGGCATCGCCAGCCGGGGCCGCGCCAGCGTTACCACGGCGTCCGGGCGGATCGCCGTCCCCGTGCGGGCGAGCAGCCGGTCGAACAGGTCCGGTGTCCGTGTCTCAGCCATGTCCGGCCAGCTCCAGGTAGTAGCGGCGGCGCAGCGGTGACAGCGCCAGGACGTCGGGTTCGGTCCACCCGTAACTGGAGGCCAGCGCGTGGACGTCGGCGAGCGTCGTACGGGCCCACGAGTCGAGCTCGTCCCACAGGTAGGTCGCGATGTCGAGCTGTGTCCGCACCTGCGCGCCGCAGTCCGGGCAGGCCATGGCGAACGAGATGTCGGCCGCCGGATCCGCAGCCGCGACCGCCTCGGCGAGCAGGTGTACGACGCGCTCCGGCAGCCGGTCCGCGCGCACCGCCCGGTCGCCGCGCCGTGCCTCGAGCACCAGCCGGGCCGCGAGCCCCCGTCGTGGATCCTCCGCGGCCTGGTCCCGCACCGCGAGCAGGTCGGCGGGCGTCGGCAGCCGGAACCGCACCGTCCAGTCGCCGTCGGTCAGCGGTTCCGGCTCGGCCTCGGGCGCGGTGGCCGCCAGGCCGGTCGCGTCGACGTCGAACTCCAGGTCCGCACCGCACGCGGGGCAGCCGATCCGCACCGACAGGATGTCGCCGAACAGCGCGGCGCGCAGGCCGAGCAGTTCGGCGTCCCGGGTTCCGACCGGGACCCCGAGCAGCTCGTCGGCCGCCCGCCCGGGCCGGGCGAGCGCGTGCAGCAGTGCCGCCCGCTGGGCCGAGGAGGCGGGCAGTGTGAGCCCGATCTCCCAGGCGGCGAGCAGCTCCGTCGGGGCAGCCACCTCGCGCCCCTTACGGAATCTGGTACGACGGCTCGTCCGGCTCGGCGACCTCCAGGTCCCGCTCCCAGCCCTCGCACTCGAGCTTCAGGTGCTGGATCGCGACCGCGTTCGCGTTCGCGTCCATCTCGCCGAGCACCTGGTACTCCGACGGGAACGCCCGGTACACCTTGTAGGCGAGCGCCACCTGCCCGGCCTCGTTGAGGACCTGGATCACGATGTCCTTGCGGAAGTCCTTCAGCGAGGACTCGCTGCCGAGGCCCTGGCCGACCATCCAGACCTTGTTCGCCCAGCGGTCGAACTCGGGGTCGTGGGTGACGCCGCGTTCGATCGTGATCGCCTCGAACTCGGTCCGGCCGGCGGATTTCCTCGGTGAGCTGGGATCTCCGCCGTTACGGTGCTTGATCACCTCGGTCGTTCTTTTCAGCGGGCTGATCTTGCTGCACCCGGCGACGGTCTTGCCGTCCCAGAGGACCAGGAACTTGAAGTTCTTGTAAGGGTCGAACCGCTGCGCGTTGACAGTGAATTCTGCCATTTTGAATTCCTCACACCTCGATCCGGCCGGCCATCTGCTCGATCTTCACCACGACGAACTCGGCCGGCTTCAGCGGCGCGAAACCGACGATCACATTGACGATTCCGCGGTTGATGTCGTCCTGGGTCGTGGTGTCCTTGTCGCACTTCACGAAGTAGGCCTCGCGCGACGACGTGCCCTGGAACGCGCCCTGGGTGAACAGGGTGTGCAGGAAGGCGCCGACGTTCAGCCGGATCTGGCCCCACAGCGGCTCGTCGTTGGGCTCGAACACCACCCACTTCAGGCCCCGGTACAGGCTCTCCTCGAGCATGAACGCCAGTCGCCGGACGGGGACGTACTTCCACTCCGAGGTGAGCGCGTCCGCGCCGAGGAGGGTGCGCGCGCCCCAGATCACCGGGCCGACGATGGGGAAGCTCCGCAGGCAGTTCACGCCGAGCGGGTTGAGCAGGCCGTTCTCCGCGTCGGACATCTTCACGCTCATCGCGCGCACGCCGGTCAGCCGTACGTCGGTGCCGGCCGGCGCCTTCCACACGCCGCGCTCCGCGTCGGTCCTGGCCATCAGCCCGGCGACCGCTCCCGACGGCGGGAACGTGCGCAGCCGTCCGGTGAGCGGGTCGGTCATCGTGATGTGCGGGAAGTACAGCGCCGCGTGGTCGCTGCGGACCGCGTCGTACGCCGGCAGCCCGGCGCGGGCCTGCTCGATGGTGGTCCACTCCGGCGGGCTGTCGACGATCAGCAGCATCCGCTTGTCCTCGCAGAGCTCCTCCGCGGTGGCGATCACGCCGATCGCGTCACCCGCGTAGTCCGGCCCGGCCAGGTCGGGAAGGCAGAGCAGGTTGACGTCCTGCACCTCACGCAGCGCCTGGATGCCGGTCTTGTCGGCCTCGCTGCCGCGGAACTCGGCGTCTGTCGGCGGGTCGCCGTCGTCGCCGCCCGCCAACGCGTAGGCGGTCGGGTGCGCCGTGATCAGGCCGAGCGCGTTCGCCACCTCGCCGGTGAGCGTCATCGTGGCACCCGCCGTCCCGGCAAGCACCTGCAGCCGTTTGCCGGCCACGTCGACGTCCGCTCTGGTGAAGGCCCGGTGGGGCGACGCCGCTCGCAGCCTGCGCTCCAGCAGCAGGCCGAGTTCGGTCAGCGACGCGGGCTTGGTGTCGGCGGCGGTGTAGAGCGTGATCTCGACCGGTTCGACGCCCTCGACGGTCGCGGTGAGCTTTTTGTCCGCGAGGTCCGGCAGCGGGTCGACCGGTGCCGAGACCGTACCGGAGAAGTCCGGCACCGCGTCACCGGTCGCCTTGGTGTCGATGTACGACGACTCGTTGACGACCGCCTCGACGAAGCGCGGCGCGTCGGGGCTCATCGACAGGTTGCGGTACCGCTCCAGCACCGCTCCGGAGGCGTCCAGCACGCGCAGGCCGAACGTGTCGTCGGTCGCGCCCGGGTCGATCGCGATCCGCAGTCCGTTGCCCCAGTCGCTGGCGTCCCGCGAGGTCACCGTCAGCGCCTTCGGCTCGCCGCCCGCCGCGATGTCCTTCGACGCCGGGGTGGCGCCCTTCGCGACCCGGACGACGACCGCGACCGAGCCGCCGGCCAGGAAGAACTGCTGCACGGCGTAGCTCAGCAGGCTCTTCGCGTCCAGGCCGCCGTACTGCCGCTCGAAGTCGGCGAAGCTGGTGATCGTCACCGCCTCGTCGATCGGCCCGCGCCGGGTCGCCCCCACGAACGCCGTCACCGACGTCGTCACCGCGGTGATCGTGCGGACCGCGCTCGGTAGCTCCTCGATGTAAACACCGGGATACGAGACGGACGTCGCCATACCCCCTCCATTCCCCTTGGCGATACTGCCCTTTGTGTTTTAGGCATGGAGGCACGCAGTGTCGCCCCCAGGCAATGCGGTGAAAAATCGCAAGTGAATACGCGAATCAGCAGCACGTACGGCGTGCACTCTGCGGCACGCAGACGCAATGGAAGCGATGCTCAGAAGAAAGTTTCCCCTGCCCCGTGCCCCTCCCCCGAGAGATTTCGGCTGACCTATATCAGCCGACACCATAAGTAACATGCACACAGCGTCAGGGTCAACCACTCATGGTAATTTTCCGTGATTAGCCATCACGGATCTACACAACTATCCGACAACCCGACTTTATAAAGAATCGCGATCTTGACCTGGATTCGTCAGCGGGGTCCGGCCTCCGATCGGCCCCCGATTCGGTCCGGCGGCTCACCAAGCCCCCGCCAGGTCCCGTCGCCCGGCATACATCAACCGGTAAACCGGTGCGCATCACCTCTCCGAGACCTGCGCCCGCCCCTCACACCCGCCCGAGATTCGCCCGCAGCCGCCGGGTCGCCGAGTCCATGTGCGCGTGCATAGCGGCCCGCGCCCCCTTGGCGTCCTTGGCGGCCACGGCCCTGAGCACCGCCTCGTGCTCGGCGAGCTTCCCCTCCCCCGGCCTGCGGATGTTCTGCTTGATCCACACGGCGACCAAGGACTCCAGCCGGGCCTGGAAACCCGACAGGGCGTTGTTGTGCGAGGCCTGGGCCAGGGCGCGGTGGAAGGCGAGGTCGGCGACGATGTACCGGTCCGGGTCGTCATGGGCGGCCCGCATGCGCGCGAGGTGGGACTCCAGGGCCGTGAGGTCGTTGTCGGTCCGGCGCAGGGCGGCCAGCTCCGCCAGGTCCACCTCCACACAGGCCCGCGCCTCCAGGAGCTCGTCCATGGTGTGGTCGCCGATCATCAGGCCCCACTCCAGGACCTGCGGCAACAGATCCGAGGTGGCCGCCCGGACATAGGTGCCGTCGCCCTGGCGAATCTCCAACAACCCCAGCAGCGACAGGGACTTGAGCGCCTCACGGACGGCCGAGCGGCCCACGCCGAAGGTCTCCACGAGTTCCCGTTCCGGGGGCAGCCGGTCGCCGGCCCGCAGGCGGCGCGATGTCAGCAGGTGGTCGAGCAGGCGGCGGGCCACCTCCACCGCCGGAGCGGTCGGTTCCTCCCGCTCGATCCGCGTCAGCCCGGCCATGGCACAGCCTCCCTGTTCGCTCGTTCGACGGTACGGCCGTGCCGTCGCACACAGCGACAAGGTAGCGCTCGCGGTCCTCCGACCTGAAAGAGAATGCGCCTCGAATGGTTGACAGGTTTACCGGTTGAGGTACATCGTCGTCGCATCTGAACGGGAGCAGAACCGGCACCGACCCCCACCGGCCGAAGAGCGGCCGACAGGGCCGGTGCTCTCGACGCAGTCGACAGCGCCGTCGCGCCACACACGAGAAGAGCCCCCATGTTTTCCACCCGTTTCGGGCCCGGAGCCGCACCGGCCCCCGATCGCCGGCCGTCCCGCCGCCGCGTGCTGCGGGGCGCCGCCGCCCTCGGAGCACTCACCGCCGCCGGCGGCACGCTCGCCGGTTGCACCGGCACCAACGCGAACGCCGCGGCCCGGACCAACCCGGGCTACTACCCGGACTCGTACGAGAAGCTCGTTGACGCCTCGCGCCGGGAGCGCAAGCTCCTGATCTACTCGAACACCTCGCAGACCGCCTGGCAGCCGATCTTCGACGCCTTCACGGACCACTACCCGTGGCTGTCCGACCTCCGCGCCACCAACCTGGGCAGCTCCGCGGTCTACGAGCGCTACTACAGCGAGGCGGCCACCGGCGGCTCCTCCGCCGACCTGCTGGTCTCCAACGGCGGCCCCCTCTGGGCCGACTACGCCACCCGGAAGATCGCCTCCGACTACCGCTCCCCGGAGTCGGACCACCTCCCCGACTGGGCCGAGATGCTGCCCGGCGTCTGGGTCTTCTCCACCGACCCCGTGGTCGTCCTCTACAACCGCAAGACCCTCGACGAGTCCCAGTACCCGAAGGGCCTCGTCTCCCTGGCGGGGATCGCGGAGGCCAAACCGTCCCGTTTCCGCGGCAAGTTCGGTGTGTACGACCCGACCAACGCCTTCGGCTACTCCAGCAACCAGGGCTACACGGCGAGTGTCCCGGACGGCTGGGAGACCTTCGGGCGCGTGCTGCCCTTCGCCCGCGCCGACCATTCCTCGGGCACGCTCGTGGAGAAGGTGGTCTCCGGCGAGTACGACGCCTCGTTCAACCTCAGCGGCGGTGTCGCCATCCCCGCCGCCGAGGGCAGCGGCGGTCTGCTGGGCTGGTCGTACTGCGCGGAGGGCACGGTGGTCGTCCCGCGGGCCGCATCCGTCGTGAAGACCGCCCCGCACGCCAACGCCGCACGCCTGTTCGTCGACTTCCTGCTCTCCGCCGAGGGCCAGGCCGCGGTCGCCAAGGGCGGCCTGACGCCGTTCCGTGAGGACGTGGAACAGAACGACACCGACAGTCTCCAGGACATCCGGCGCAAGGTCGGTGACGACCTCGTCCACCTCTACCACTACACCGAGGTGCCGGAGGACACCCAGGACAAGTACGTCGAGCGCTGGGAGAAGGCCATGGGCTGAGGCCCACCTCCCCTCAACCCCCGTAGGAATCACGCACGTACGGAGTCGCCATGGCCACCCAGACACCTCCGGCGCCCGCCGAGCCGCGCACCCTGCGCGCCGGCGAGCTCGGCACACCGCAGTACCGGCGCCTGTTCGGCGCGGGACGTGAAGTCACCATCCACTGGATGACGTTCCTCGTCACCGTCGTCCTCGTCCTCGCCCCGGTCGTCCCGATCCTCTACCAGTCGGTCCGCAACCAGCCGCTGTACGCGGCGGGCGGCGCCTTCACCCTGTCGAACTACGTGCACCTCTTCACCGAGGCCGAGTTCGGCACGATCATCCTCAACACGCTCTACTTCGCGCTCCTCACGACCGTGTTCGCCCTCGCCATCGCCGTCCCCATGGCGATCCTGCTGCAACGGACCCGCTTCCCCGCGGCGCGGCTGTTCGGGCAGGTGCTGCGCTGGCCGATCTACATCTCCCCGCTGGTCCTCGCCTTCGGCTGGATCCTCGTCTACGGCCCGGCGGGCTTCCTCACCACCGCGCTGCGCGAGGGCCTCGGCTGGGTGCCGTGGGACCTCTACACCCTGCCCGGCATGGCGTTCGTCGAGGCCGTCGCCCAGATCCCGGTGGCGTACCTGTTCTGTGCCAACGCCCTGGCCGCGTCGGACACTTCGCTGGAGAACGCGGCCCGCACCGTCGGCGCCGGCCCGATCCGCATCCTGCGCTCCATCGTCGTACCGATGCTGCGCCCGCCCATGCTCTACGCCGGACTGCTGATCTTCGGCACGGCCGTCGAGACCCTCTCCATCCCCCTGATCCTCGGTGAGCCCGCCGAGATCACCCTGTTCTCCAGCTTCCTGTACGAGCAGGGCATCGACTCGGTCAGCCCCGACTACGGCCTTCTCGGCGCCGCTTCCACTCTCATCCTGGTGTCCACGATCGGCCTCGTGGTGTTCCAGTCGCGGCTGCTGAGGCACGCGCAGCGGTTCGTGTCGGTGCGCGGCAAGGCGACCCGCTCGAACCTGCTCGACATCGGCGGCTGGAAGTGGCTCGGCTTCGCGTTCGTCGGCGTCTACGTCGTCTTCGGCGCGCTGCTGCCGATGATCGCCCTGGTCCTGCGAGCGTTCACCTCGCTGCTCACCCCGCTGGTCAACCCGCTGGACCTGCTCACCCTCGACAACTTCCGGCTGATCTTCTCCTATGCGCCCTACACCGAGTCGATCACCAACAGCATCACGGTGGCGCTCATCGGTTCCGTCGCGGTCACCCTGTTCGGCACGGTCGTGGTCCTGGTGGCGCGCCGCTCGAACTTCCGTCCGGCGCGGCTGCTGGAGACCGCCGCCCAGTCCCCGCACGCCGTGCCCGGACTGATCATCGGCATCGGCTTCTTCTGGGCCTTCGCCTGGATGCCCGGCGGGGACGCGGTCCGCGGCACACTGTTCGCCCTGGTCATCGCCTTCGGCGTACGCGCCCTGCCGTCCGCGTACGGCGCGATCTCCCCGGCGACGATGCAGCTGGGCGCCGAGCTGGACAACGCCGCCCGGGTCGCGGGCGCCGACTGGTGGCGCACCGTCTCCCGGATCCTCGCCCGCCTCCTGGTGCCCGCGATGCTCGCCTCGTTCCTGCTCATCTGGACACAGATGATCCGCGAGTACGCGCCCGCCATGTTCCTCGCCGGGGCCGAGTCCCAGGTCATCGGAACCACCGCCATCGACCTGTGGACCCAGGGCGAGACCGGCTCCGTCGCCGCCCTCGCCACCCTCCAGATCACCGTCACCGCCGTCGTCGCCGGCCTCGCCGGACTCCTGCTCCAGGGCAGGAAGGAGAAGAACAATGCCTGAGCTGGTCGTAGAGAACCTCAAGAAGTCCTTCGGCGGAAACGGCGTACTGGAGGACATCAACTTCACCGTCGCGGACGGTGAGTTCTTCACTTTGCTGGGCCCGTCGGGCTGCGGCAAGTCCACGACGCTGTCCTGTGTCGCGGGCCTGGAGAACCCGGACGCCGGCACCATCCGTGTGGGCGACCGTGTCTTCTTCGACGGCGACCCCCGCAACACGGTCCCGCCGGAGGCCCGCAACCTCGGTCTGGTCTTCCAGTCGTACGCGCTGTGGCCCCACATGACGATCGCCGACAACCTCGCCCTGCCGCTGAAGCTGCGCAAGGTCGCGGCGCCGGAGCAGAAGCGGCGGATCGACGAGGCCCTCGACAAGGTCGACATGCTGCACCTGCGCGACCGCTACCCGCACCAGCTCTCCGGCGGCCAGCAGCAGCGCGTGGCGCTCGCCCGCGGCATCGTCTACGCGCCGGGCGTGCTCCTGCTGGACGAGCCGCTGTCCAACCTGGACGCCAAGATGCGCGACCAGGCCCGGGTCTGGCTCAAGTCGCTCCAGCGCGAGGTCGGCATCACCACGGTCTACGTCACCCACGACCAGATCGAGGCCATGTCCCTGTCCGACCGTATCGCCGTCTTCATGCACGGCCGCCTCCAGCAGGTCGGAACCCCCACCGAGATCTACGAGACGCCGGCCACCCCGGAGGTCGCGGGCTTCATCGGCCGCTGCAACCTGCTGGAGGGCCGGATCGACGAGGGCCCGTCCGACGGCGGGACCGTCCGGGTCGAACTCGGCTCCACCGGCCAGCACCTGAAGGTCCTGCGCAAGGACGGCGTCCGCGAGGGCCAGAGCGCGACCGTCGGCCTGCGCTCCGAGCGCATCACGCTCGCCGGCCGCGCGGACGTGGCCGGCGACGGCGTCAACGTCCTGCGGGCGAAGATCAAGCAGTGCTCCTACACCGGCGCCCGCTTCGAGTACCAGCTCACCGTCGGCGATCTCGACGTCACCGCCGAGAGCCCGCTCCGGCACGAGGGCGAGGAGATCAACCTGCTGATCCGGCCCGAGGACTGCCTGCTGTACCCGGCAACTGTCTGAACCTCACGGTCACTTCGCCACACATTCGACACGCAGGAGGAACGGATGACACCCACCAGGCGGGAGTTCGGCACCTTAGTCCTGGCCGGGGCGGGCGCGACGGCACTGCCGTCCGCCCTGCTCGCGCCAGCGGGAACGGCGGCGGCACAGCCCGCCGCCGCCCCGGCGGCGGCCGACGTGCCGTGGGGCGGCCCCCTGGAACCGGACAGACCGCTCGCCAAGGCCTACGCCGACTCGGCCAGAGCCCTTTCGCAGGTGGACGACAACCCCGTCATCCGCTGGCAGTACCGCGTCTGGTGCGAGACCGGCTACCGCAGCCCGGGCAGCGCGGGCACCGGGCAGCCCGTGGACCGGCTCACCGACCCGGCCGTCGACCTGGTCTCCCCCAAGGGCTTCTTCTACAAGGAGTACGCCCGCCCCATGCCCGCGGGAGGAGTCCGGTTCCTGGACAACGCCTGGTACTTCGGCACCGATTACCTCGGACTGGTGATCGTCCGCACGCCGGGCGACGGCCTGGTCATGCTCGACGCGCTCACCACGCCGGACGACATGCGCACCCAGTTCCTCGACCAGGCCGCCGCGGCGGGGCTCGACCCCCGCGACATCCGCTACGTCTTCCTCGGCCACGCCCATCCCGACCACGTCGGCGGCGCGAACCTCATCAGGCGCGCGTACGCGCCCCGGGCCACATTCGTGATGGGGCAGCCGGACGCCGCGGTCGTCGCGGCGCAACGGGCCGATCTGAAGAAGCGCCGGGACGAGTACACCGACGAGGAGTACCGCGCCCGGCTCGCCCGTCTCCCGGACCGGATCGACATCGAGGTCGAGGCGTATCCGGGCCACACCGTCGGCATGAAGCGCATCCGGATCGGCCGCCGCGCGACGGCCGTCGCCATGCTCGCCCCCGGGCACACCGTCGGCCAGATGCACGTCATCGTGCCCGTCGTCCACCAGGGCGAGACCCACAGGCTCCTGGTGTGGAGCGGCAACGACAACATCGAGGCGGCGTCCCAGTACGCCGTCTCGGCCGACTTCGTCCAGGGCCTGGCCGGCCAGGAGGGCGCGGACGTCTTCCTCAACACCCACGCCTACCAGGGCGCCGCCTACAGCCACCTGCGTGCGTTGAAGGCCGACCCGTCGGCTGCCAACCCCCTGCTGATGGGCCGCGCGGGGGTGCAGCGCCAGCTCGAGATCTTCGGCAACGCCCACCGCGCGCTCGCACAACGCCTCGTCGACGGGACGTGGAAGGCGATGTGACCGGACATCGTCCGTCCTGATCGGAAGGTGCGACCATGGAGGCCGGACGGACACCACCAGGAGGAACACCGGATGCGGGCCGACGCGCAACGCAACGCCGAGAAACTGCGGTCAGCCGCCGCCGAACTCTTCCGCGAACGCGGCCTCCAGGCCCCCCTGAAGGAGATCGCCCGCCGGGCCGGGGTGAGCCACGGCACTCTCTACAACCTCTTCGGCAGCCGCGAGGCACTCATCGACGAGGTGGTCGCCGACCTGGCGGCGACCAGTCTGCGTGAGGCCGCCGAACAGGCCCTGGCGTACGACGACGCCTGGGACGGCTTCGCGTTCTACGTCGAGCGGCTCTGCGAGCTGCAGGCCACCGACCCCGCGATCGGGGACGTGGTCTCCGGCCGTTACCCGGGCGCGGCCCGGCTGATGGCCGTCTGCGAGCACTCCTTCGCCTACACCGTGCGCGTCATCGAGCGCGCCCACCGGGCCGGCACCCTGCGCCCCGACTTCACCCCCGAGGACCTGCTGCTCGTCCTCGGCGCCAACGCGCTGCTCGCCCGCGCCGCGGCGGGGCTCGCCCCCGAGGTCTGGCGCCGCGGTGTCGCCTTCACCCTGGACGGCCTGCGCACGGAGGCCGCCCACACACTCCCCGCCGACCCGCCGACCTCTCAGCAGATCTACGACATGATGAGCAACCTCAGCGGCACACGGTGACGTGCCCGGCCGCGACGCACCGAGGCCCTGCCCCGCGACACACGCGAGGCAGGGCCTTTCCTTATCCGGCCACCATGTCAACACCGAGACGATCCGAGTTCAACCGGTTGACCGGTTGACCGAATCTCTCTACGCTGGCGGCACGGCAGCACCCCGGCCGTCAGCCCGGCTCCCCGCCTACCGGAAGAGGAAGAAGCCCCGGTGATCGAGCCCCGACCCCTGGTCGCCCTGATCCACGCCGTTCCGTCCGGCGCCCGTATCGCACAGCAGGCGTTCGCCGGCGACTTCCCCGAGGCCCGCGTCTGGAACATCCTCGACGACCGCCTCCTGGACGACGCCCGTGACGTCGGCGGCCTCGACGACGCGCTGCGCCGCCGTATGCTCCGTCTGATCTGTCACGTCATGGAGACCGGCGTCCAGGGCCTGCTGCTGACCTGTTCGTCGTACGGCGAGGTGGTGGACACCGCCCGCAGCCTGTGGAACGTGCCGATCCTGAAGTCCGACGAGGCGATGTTCAAGGACGCGCTGGCCGCCCAGTACGACCGGATCGCGGTCGTGGCCTCCACTCCCCCGGCCGTCCCGGCCGCCGTCGCCCAGCTCCACGCGCTCGTCCCGGTCCTGCGCGAGGGCCGCCCGGTGGAGATCACCACCGCGCTCAGCGAGGCCGCCGCACTGGCGGACACCCCCGAGGCGGTCGCCGGCCATCTCGCCGACGCCCTGCGCGCGGGCGGCGAGTCGCCCCAGGCTGTGCTGCTCGCCCAGTACTCACTGACCCCGGCCCGCGACGCCCTCGCCGAGTTGTTGGGTCTGCCCGTGCTCGACGGGGCCGGCGCCGCCGCCCGCGAGCTGCGTGCCCAGCTCCTGGGCACGTCGGCCACGTCCGAGGCGGCGCTGTCATGACCGCCCCGCCGCCCTGGCCCCTGCCCTGGCCGCTGGCCTACACCGTCTCCTCCGACGACTGCCGAACCCCGATGCCTCTGGGCTACCAGGCGTCGTTCGCCGAAGCCGCCGAGAGTCTGGCCGAACTCGGCTACACCGGCCTGGAGGTACAAGTTCGGGAGGTGACCGAGAAGGACGCCCCCGCGCTGACGACGGTGGCTGAAGCTGCGGGACTGCAGATCGTGGCCATCGGCACCGGCCCCGTCGCCGCCCAGGACCGTCTCACCCTCACCGACCCGGCGCCGGACGTACGCCGGCACGCGCTGGACCGGCTGCTGGGCGCGGCCCGTCTGGCCGGAGCGCTCGGCGTGCCGCTCACGCTCGGCCAGGCCCGCGGCACGTTCCTGCCCGGCCTGGAGAGCATGCAGCTGAGCTGGGCCGAACGTGCCGTACAGCGCCTGGCCGAAGAGGTCCGCACCCTCGGCGGCCGGCTGCTCCTGGAGCCGCAGCGCCGCGAGACCACGTCGCTGTGGAACACACCCGAGGAGGCCCTGGCCTTCGCCGCCACGCTCGATGCCCGCACCAGCCTGGTGCTGGACACCTTCCACCTGGAAGCCGAGAGCGTCGACGTCCTGGAAGCGGTCCGCGCCCACGCCACGGTCACCGGGTGCGTACAGCTCGCCGCCGCGTCCGGCCGCGCTCCGCTGAGCACGGGCGACCATCGTCTCCCCGGTCTGCTGAGCGGTCTGCGCCAGGCCGGCTTCACCGGCTGGCTGACCCTGGAGCACACCCAGGAGGGTGACAGCCGCAAGGCCGCCGCCCGCTCCTGGACCGCGCTCCACGGCGCCGCCACCACCCTGACCTGACCGACTCCCGCCCCGACCCGACCGAAAGAGGAACCCGCATCATGAGCACCACCTACCGTCTTGGTGTCCTGGAAGGCGACGGCATCGGCCCGGAGATCGTGCCGTCGTCCGTGGAGATCGCCACGGCCGCCGCGCAGGCCGCCGGGGTGAGCATCGACTGGGTCACGCTCCCGCTGGGCGCCGCCGCCATCGAGACGCACGGCACCCCGGTCCCGGACGAGACCAAGCAGGCCCTGGCCGATCTGGACGGCTGGTACCTCGGCCCGCACGACTCCGTCAGCTACCCCGAGCCGCACAAGTCGGCCCTCAACCCCTCGGGCACCCTGCGCAAGCACTTCCAGCTGTTCGCCAACATCCGCCCGGCGAAGTCATTCCCCGGCGCCCGGGCCATCTGCGGCAACGCGGACCTGGTCATCGTCCGCGAGAACACCGAGGGCTTCTACGCCGACCGCAACACCTACGCCGGCACCGGCGAGTTCATGCCGACCCCGGACACCGCGATCATGCTCGGCATCATCACCCGCCAGGCCACCGAACGCGTCGCCCGCGTCGCCTTCGACCTGGCCCGCTCGCGCCGCAAGAAGCTCACCATCGTCCACAAGGCCAATGTCCTCAAGCTGACGACCGGTCTGTTCCGTACCGTCTGCCAGGAAGTCGCCGCCGAGTACCCCGACGTCACCGTCGACGACTTCCACATCGACGCCATGACCGTCCATCTGGTCCGCCGCGCCCAGGACTTCGACGTCATCGTCACCGAGAACATGTTCGGCGACATCCTCTCCGACCTCGCCGGCGAGATCTCCGGCTCGCTGGGCACCGCACCCTCCATCAACGCCTCCGCCACCACCGCCATGGCCCAGGCCTCCCACGGCTCCGCCCCCGACATCGCCGGCCAGAACATCGCCAACCCCGTCGCCATGATCCTCTCCGGCGCCATGCTCTTCGAATGGCTCGCCGCCCAGCACAACGACCCCGCCCTGGCCACCGTCGCCAAGACCATCGAACAGGGCGTCGCCGCCGCCATCGCCTCCGGCACCTCCACCCGCGACCTCGGCGGCACCGCCACCACCACCGAGTTCACCACAGCCGTCATCAAAGCCATCCAGAACACCACGCAAAACTGACCCCGGGTCCGGTATCGCAGAACGTCCCGGCTTCCGCCGCCGGACGCGCTCCCCCCGTCCGGTGGCGGGCCCCGCACGACCCCCGAACCCCTCCGAGGAGAACCCCCGATGCCCCTGCGCCTGGGCTGCACAGCCGACGACTTCACCGGCGGCACCGATGTCGCCGCCGCCTTCCGGCGCGCCGGGCTGCGCACCGCCCTGGTCTTCGGCGTCCCCGGCCCCGACACCGTCCTGCCCGCCGACTGCGACGCGGCCGTGGTCGCGCTGAAGTCCCGCTCCACCCCCGCCGAGCAGGCGATCGCCGACTCCCTGGGCGCCCAGCGCTGGCTCTGGGACCAGGGTGCCGCACAGATCTACTTCAAGTACTGCTCCACCTTCGACTCCACCCCCGAGGGCAACATCGGCCAGGTCACCGACGCGCTCCTGGACGGCGCCGGCGCCCGCGTCACCGTCCACTGCCCGGCCTCGCCGCCCAACGGCCGTACCGTCTACCAGGGGCACCTCTTCGTCCACGACCAGCTGCTGTCCGACTCACCGCTGCGCCACCACCCGCTCAACCCGATGACGGACTCCTCGCTGCCGCGCCTGCTGTCCGCACAGACCTCCCACGGCGTCGGTCTGGTCGACTGGTCCACCGTCCGGCGCGGAGTGGAAGCCGTCCGCGAGGCCCTGGCCGCCCACGAGCGCGCGGGCACCCGGCATGTGATCGTCGACGCCCTCACCGACGACGACCTCGCCACGGTGGGTGCCGCCGCCCTCGAACTCCCCGTGGTGGCGGGAGCGGCGGGCCTGGCCGAGGGACTGGGACACGCCTGTCCCGCCACCGCGCACAGCACCCCGGAACCCCAGCCCCTCGACGGCCGTGCCGCCGTCCTGGCCGGCAGCTGCTCGGCCCGCACCCTGGAGCAGATCGCCCAGTTCTACGCGGCGGGCCTGCCCGCCCTCCACCTCGACGTCCTCGCGGCCGCCGCCGGACGCGATGTCGCGGGTGCGGCGCTGGCCTGGTACGACGCACAGGACCCGGCCCTGCCCGTCCTCGTCTACGCCTCCGCCTCGCCGGAGGAACTGGCCGCCGTTCAGGACCGGTTGGGCGTTGCCGCGGCCGCCGCCCAGGTCGAGGACCTCCTCGGCTCCCTCGCCGTGCGGTTCGTCGACCGCGGTGTACGGCGACTGCTGGTCGCGGGCGGCGAAACCTCCGGCGCGGTCACCACCGCCCTCGGCATCCGCAGCGTCCTGGTCGGTGACGAGGCCGACCCCGGCGTCCCGTGGACGTACGCCACGACCAGGACGGGCGACCTCGCCCTGATGCTCAAGTCCGGCAACTTCGGCGCCCCCGACCTCTTCGTGCGCGCCCTGTCGGAGCCCAAGTGAGCGCCGACAGCGACGAGTCGGCGGCCCGCGCCGTCGTCGTCGCCACCGCACGGTCCCTCTTCGAGCGCGGGCTGACCCACGGCTCCACCGGCAACCTCTCCGTCCGCCTCGCCGACGGCACGCTGCTGCTCACGCCGACCGGCTCCAGTCTGGGCACCGTCACCGAGGCCGAGCTGTCCCGCACGGACGTGGACGGCCGCCGTCTCGACGGCCCGAAGCCCACCAAGGAGGCGTTCCTGCACGCCGCCTTCTACCGCGCCCGCCCCACCGCGCACGCCGTGGTCCATCTGCACTCCACCTACGCCGCCGCACTCTCCGTCCGCGCCGACGTGGACCCCGAGGACGTGCTGCCGCCACTGACCGCGTACTACGCGATGCGCGTCGGCACCCTCCCCCTGCTCCCGTACCACGCCCCCGGCGACACGGGTCTGGAGGCCCTCGCCGAGCGGACCGCACGCACCCACCACGCCGTCCTGCTCGCCAACCACGGCCCCGTCATCGCCGCGGCCACCCTGCAGCAGGCCGCCGACGCGGCCGAGGAACTCGAGGAGACCGCCAAGCTGTTCTTCCTCCTCCACGGCCGTCCCACCCGCCCCCTCACCCCCGAGCAGGCTGCCGCGCTCGCGCCGACCCCACCCCGACGGCCGGAGACGGCGTGAGCGCGGCAGCCACCTTCCCGGAAGGCGATCCCCCTCCCATGCCCGAGATCCTCACCCCGGTGCCCACCGCCGACCTCGTCGACCGGTACGGCGACCAACTGCGCGTCTGCGACCTGCAGTTCCGCCAGTTCGGCGCCCACCGGTCCTTCGCCGGCACCGTCCGCACGGTCTCCTGCCACGAGGACAACGGCCTCCTCCGCGACCTGCTGCGGACCCCGGGCCACGGCAACGTCCTCGTCGTCGACGGCCAGGGGTCCCTGCGCACGGCCCTGGTCGGCGACCTCATCGCCGGGGCCGCCGAGGAGAACGGCTGGGCCGGGCTCGTCCTGCACGGGGCCGTCCGCGACTCCGCCGCCCTGGCCGGCCTGCGACTCGGCATCAAGGCGCTGGGCACCACGCCGCGCAAGAGCGGCAAGGCCGCCCAGGGCGCCGTCGACGTGCCCGTCACCATCGGCGGCCTCACGTTCCACCCGGGCGACCGGCTGCACGCCGACGACGACGGCATCGTCCTCCTCCCGCACGACCTCACGACGAGCTAGGACCCGCCCTGGCCGGCGGCCACCGGGAGCAGTACGACCCCGTCCTCGTCGGCGTGCAGGATGTCGCCCGGCGTGAAGGTGACCCCGCCGAAGGACACCGGCACGTCGACCTCACCCGCCCCTGCCTTGCCGCTCTTGCGCGGGTTGGTGCCGAGGGCCTGAACGCCGAGGGGCAGACCGGCCAGCGTCGCGGCGTCCCGGATCGCACCGTGGATCACGACGCCGGCCCAGCCGTTGGCCCGGGCCCGCTCGGCCATGAGGTCGCCGAGTAGGGCCGTACGCAGCGAGGCCCCGCCGTCGATGACGGCCACCGCGCCCTCGCCCGGCTCGCGCAGCAGGGCGTGGAAGAGGGCGTTGTCGTCGTGGCAGGAAATGGTCCGAACGGGCCCCGCGAAGGAGCGGACCGCGCCGTACGAGGTGAACTGGACGTCACAGACGCGCAGTTGGTCGCCGTACTGGTCGACGAGGTCGGCGGTGGGGACGGGAGTGGTGGACATCGCTCCTCCTGAGGGGGTGACAGGGCCATGAATCTTTTGTATCAAACTTTCGCTAGATACAATCCTCTCGCCGGATCACCCATCGAAACCGGGAGCCACCGTGACACCGTCCGCCAGCAGTTCTCCCCGTAGACCGACCACGATCGCGGCGCTCTCACGCCGTTCGGTCATCACCCTCCCGGTCGCGGCCGTGGGAGTCGCACACGCCGCCTCGACCGCCGCCGCTTCGACCGCCGCCGCCGCGACGGGCGTCCGGAGCCGAGAGCGCCTCGTGGCCTACGTCGGGTCCCGGACCACGGCCGCCCGCGAGGGCAAGGGCAAGGGCATCACGGTGTACGACGTCGGCCCCGACGACAGCTGGACCCTGCTGCAGACCGTCGAGCTGGACAATCCGACGTTCCTGGCCACCGACCGCACCCGGCGCTTCCTGTACGCGGTGCACGGCGACTTCACCTACGTCAGCGCCTACCGCGTCGACCCCGGAAGCGGGCGGCTGACCGCCCTGGGCCGGCAGGAGACCGGCGGCAAGAATCCCGTGCACCTCGCCGTGGATCCCTCGAACCGTTTCCTGGTGGTGGCCAACCACTCCTCGGGCAGCGTGGTCACCCTGCCGCTGCTGGACGACGGCCGGCTCGGCCCGGTCACCGACCTGCTGACCCTGCCGGGTGAGCCGGGCCCGTACCGCACCGAGCAGACCGGCTGCAAGCCGCACCACGTGCCCTTCTCCCCCGACGGGCGTTTCGTCGTCGTACCGGACAAGGGGCAGGACCGGATCTTCACCGTCACCCTCGACGCGGACTCCGGGAAGCTGGGCTTCGGGCCCGTCCCGTCGGTCGCGGCCCGGGAGGCCACCGGTCCCCGGCACATCGCCTTCCATCCGCGTCTGCCGTACGCCTACTCCGTCGACGAACTGCGCTCGACCGTGACCACCTACCGCTGGGACGCCCGGCGTGGCGCGCTGGAACCGCTGCAGATCCTCGCCAGTACCGCGCCGACGACGACCGGTGACAGCCGGGGCGGGGAGATCGCGGTCAGCCCGGACGGGCGGTTCGTCTACGCCTCCAACCGCGGCGGCGCCGGGGACAGTTCGCCGGGCGGGCCCGAGCCGGACACCGTCGGCGTGTTCAAGGTGTCCTCGAAGGACGGCATGCTGACGCCGGTGGAGTGGACGTCGACGCAGGGCATCCGGCCCCGGTTCTTCTGCCTCGGCGACGACGGCCGCACGCTGTACGCCGCCAACGAGCGCAGTCACACCATCGTCGCCCACGACGTCGACGGCGCGAGCGGGCGACTGCGGGCCGGCCGTGAGGTGGCGCGGACCGGCTCACCGGTGTGTGTCCTCCTCCTGCCTGTGGATTCGTAGGATGGGGCCTTGCCGACCCACCACGTGAAGAGCGCAGGAGCGATGTCGCGGCCGAACCTGACCACCTCCATGGCCACCCGTCTCGTGGACCTGATGCGGCGCACGGGACTCGCACAGGGCGCCCATGTCACCGAGCAGTGGGCGGCGGACGAACTGGAGGTCTCCCGCACCCCGGTCCGCAAGGCCATGCTGTTCCTGACCGAGGTCGGCATCCTCGAACGCGTCCCCAACCGCGGCTTCTTCCTCGCCCGTGACGCGGGCGCCCTCGCCGGGCCGGATCTGAGCGAGGGCGCGGACGTCGAGCAGTCGGCGTACTTCGAGATCGCCGACGACTACGTGGGCGGGCGCTTCACCGGCTCCTTCACCGCCGCCGACATCGCCCGCCGTTACCGCCTCACGCCCCGCGAGGCCGACCGGGTGCTGTCCCGGATGGAGGCCGAGGACCTGGTGCGGCGCAAGGCGGGCGGCCGGGGCTGGGAGTTCCAGCACGTCATGGCCACCGTCGACGCGCACGACCAGAGCTACCGGTTCCGGATGATCATCGAGCCGTCCGCGCTGCTGGAGCCGGGCTTCACACCCGACCCGGCCGCCTTCGCCCAGCACCGGCGGCAGCAGGAGGCTCTGCTGCACGGGGACATCCTGCTGCTGCCGCGCGCCGAGCTGTTCCAGGTCAACGCCTCCTTCCACGAGATGCTGGTCGGCTGCTCCGGCAACCAGTTCCTGCTGGACGCGGTACGCCGGACCAACCGGCTGCGCCGTCTGATCGAGTACCGCCACCAGCTCGACCGCTCCCGTCTCGCCACCCAGGCCCGGGAGCATCTGCGGTTGCTGGACCTGGTGGAGAGCGGGGACCTGGAGGAGGCGTCCGCCTTCCTCCGCACCCACCTGGACAAGGTGCGCTCGATCAAGACGGGCGTATCGAGGGAGAGCTAGGGCAGCACGGGCGAGAGACGCGTGACTCGTCACACGATCCCGAGAGTTGTATCAGTGAGCAGCTTGAGACAATATGGGGTCATGACCGCTGACCACACCGCCGTACTCACCGTGGACGGCCGCTCCCACCGCTATCTGCCCCTGGACCGGCTCCTGCCCGGACCGGAGAGGGACGCCCTCCCGTACGCGGTGCGGGTGCTGCTGGAGAACGTCGCCCGCAGGGCGCCGGAGGCCCTCGCGGACGTGCTGTCCCGGGCTCGCTCGGGGGACGGCGAGTGCGAGGTGCCGGTGCGTCCGAACCGGATCATGCTCCACGACACCACCTGCCTGCCGGCGCTGGCCGACTTCGCCGCCATGCGGGACAGCGTCGCCGAACTGGGCGGGGACGCGGAGCGGCTGCAGCCCTCGATCCCGGTGGACCTGACCGTGGACCACTCCGTGATCGTCGAGGAGTACGGCCGTCCCGACGCCGTCGAGCGCAACCTGCTGATCGACTTCCGCCGCAACGGCGAGCGGTACGAGATGGTGAAGTGGGCCGAGCGCAGCGTGGACAACTTCCGTGTCGTGCCGCCGGGCACCGGGATCATCCATCAGGTCAACATGGAGGCGCTGGCCCGTGTGGTGTGGGTGACGGAGGCCGAGGACGGCGGTCCGTCCTGGCTGCACCCGGACGTCCTGGTCGCCACCGACAGCCACACCCCGATGATCAACGCCCTGGGCGTCGTCGGCTGGGGCGTCGGCGGTCTGGAGGGCCAGGCCGCCATGCTCGGCGAGCCGGTCACCATCCCCTTCCCCGAGGTGGTCGGCGTCCGCCTGGCCGGCCGGCTGCGCCCCGGTGTCGGAGCCACCGACCTCGCCCTGACCCTCACCGAACTCCTGCGCGCGACGGGCGTGGTGAACAAGTTCGTCGAGTTCTGCGGCGACGGCGTCACCGCCCTCGGCTGGGCGGAGCGCGCCGCGGTCTCCAACATGGCGCCCGAGTACGGCGCCACCTGCGTCTTCTTTCCCTACGACGACGAGACCGCCGCGTATCTGCGCCTGAGCGGACGGGAGGAGGAGCACGTCCGGCTCGTCGACGCCTACCTCACCGCCCAGGGTCTCAAGCGCACCGACGACCGCCCCGTCCCCCGCTACGACCAGCTGCTGGACCTCGATCTCGGCACGGTCGAGCCGAGCGTGGCGGGCCCGGACCTGCCGCACCAGCGGCTGCCGGTCTCCCAGGTCCCGGCGTCGTTCCAGCAGGCGGCGGGCCGGGCGACGACCGCGACGGCGGACTCCTTCGGTGAACCGCTGCCCGACGGACCGGTCGCCATCGCCGCCATCACCAGTTGCACCAACACGGCCAACCCGGCCCTCGTCGTGCAGGCGGGCCTGCTGGCCAGGCGGGCGGTCCAGTCGGGGCTGACCGCCAAACCGTGGGTGAAGACCTCCCTCTCCCCCGGTTCGCAGGTGGTCGAGGAGTATCTGCGGGAGTCCGGGCTGCTGCCCCATCTGGAGAAGACCGGCTTCCACATCGTCGGCTTCGGCTGTATGACCTGCATCGGCAACTCCGGTCCCCTGCACCCGGAGATGGAGCGTCTCGCCGAGGAGGGTGCGACCGAGCCGGTGGCCGTCCTGTCCGGCAACCGCAACTTCGCGGGCCGGGTCAATCCGCGTGTCTCCGTGTCCTACCTCGCCTCGCCGCCGCTGGTCGTCGCCTACGCCCTGGCCGGTTCGGTCCTGCACGACTTCGAGCGCGAGCCCCTGGGCACGGACCACGAGGGACGCCCCGTGTTCCTCAAGGACCTGTGGCCCTCCGACGAGGAGGTCGCCGCGTGCGTCGGGCGGTTCGTGCGCCCCGAGATGTTCCGCGGCAACACCTCCCGTATCCGGCGGGGCACCCCGGCCTGGCAGGAGATCGAGGCACCCGACGGTACGCGTTTCCCGTGGCATCCGGAGTCGACGTACATCCGTCGCCCTCCGCATCTCACGGGTCTGTCCGCCGCCCCCTCGGCGGAGGTGCGGGTCGACCGGGCCAGGGTCCTCCTCCTGCTCGGCGACAACGTCACCACCGACCACATCTCCCCCGCCGGAGCCATCCCCGCGCGCAGTACGGCCGGACAGTGGCTGGCCGAGCGTGGGGTGGCCCGGCGTGACCTCAACCAGTACTCCACGCGCCGCAGCAACCACGAGGTCATGCTGCGCGGTGCCTTCACCAACGCGGCGGTGACGAACCTGCTGCTCGACGGCCGGCCGGCGCCGGGCGGCCACGCGTACACTGCCGACGGCACCCGCGTCCTGCCCGTCCACGAGGCCGCGCCGACCTATCCGGAGGCGGGCTACGACCTGGTCGTGGTCGCCGGGCGCAACTACGGGGCCGGTTCCAGCCGGGACTGGGCGGCGAAGGCCCAGGCGCTGCTGGGGGTGCGCGCGGTCGTCGCCGAGTCGTACGAGCGCATCCACCGCTCCAACCTGATCGGGATGGGCGTTCTGCCCATCGAGTTCACCGAGGGAGACACCGCCGCGTCCCACCCGTTCACCAGTGACCGGGAGCTGTCCTTCGAAGGGCTCGACACCCTCGACGTCGGCACCAACCGCGTCACCCTCCACCTGCGGGCGCCGGACGGACAACACGACACCGTGGCGCTCCGGCTGCGGATCTTCTCCCGGCAGGAGGCGGCCTACCTGCGGCACGGCGGGATCCTGCCGTACGTGGTGCGCCGCGCCCTCGCCTCGCCCTGAACGAAGTCAGCCTGAACGAAGTCAGTCGGCCTTGCCCTCGTGCTCCAGGGCTGCCAGCAACCGCCGGGTCGCCCCCTCCATGTGGTGCGCCATCGCCGCGCGGGCGGCCTCGGCGTCGCCCCGCTCGATCGCGTCGAGGATCGGCACATGGTCGTCGTAGGCGACCTGGCGGCTGCGCGTCGACCCGGTACGCGCGACCCAGCCGCGCTGGATCATGGCCCGCAGCCCCTTGAGCATGTCCCGTAGGACCACGTTGCCGCACAGGTCGGCCACGGTGGCGTGGAAGGCCATGTCGGCCTCCGGGAAGTCCGCGTCGGCGCACGTCCGCATGGTGTCGAGCCGCCCGCGCAGCAGTTCGGCGCCCTCTTCGTCGCGCGCTTCGGCGGCCAACCCCGCCACCAGGACCTCCAGTTCGGCCCGCGCCCGGAGCAGGTCCTTCGCACCGCGCTCCCCCAGCACCAGGCCGAGCTCGAACAGCCGGTAGAGAACATCGGAGTCGGGACCCCGGAAATACGTGCCGCTGCTCTGCCGGATCTCCAGCAGGCCGAGGAAGCCGAGCGACTTGATCGCCTCGCGCACGGTCGGCCGGTTGACGCCGAGCATCTCGGTCAACTGCCGCTCGGAGGGGATCCGCTGCCCCGGAGCGACCTCACCGGACATGAGATAGTCGATCAGTCTGCGTGAGACCTCGGACGCGAGCGGTTCCCGCGGCTCGGTGTTGATCCGGGACAGTTCGGCGGTCATGGCATCGTTCTCCGGTCTGGTGGGACTCCCACTCTATCCGCCACCGGTCAACCGGAGAACCGGTCAGGCCACCACCCGCTTCACTTACGGATCTGACCGGTTCAGCGGTTCGCCGACGTGGCGTTCGCGCGGGCGGTGCGCAGGGCGGAGAGGAAGGTCCCGGCGGACTGGGCACCGGAGACGGCGTAGGCACGGTCGAGGACGAAGTAGGGCACACCGGAGGCTCCGTAACGACGGCCCTCGTCGAAGTCGGCCTGCACGGCGTCCGTATAGGTGTCGCCGTCGAGCATCCGCCGTATCTCGTCCTCGGGGACGCCGACTTCGACGCCGAGCCGCACCAGCGTGTCGTGGTCGTCCACGATCGCGCCCTCGCCCAGGTGGGCCCGGAGCAGCCGCTCGTGCATCTCGGCGCCCAGCCCGTGCGTCCCGGCCAGGTGGCTGAGGCGGTGGGCGTCGACGGTGTTGACGGAGACGGCCCGCTCCAGGTCGTACGACAGCCCCTCAGCGGCGGCGAGTTCGGTGACCTGCCGGGTCATCGCCCGTACCTGGGTGAGGGGCGCTCCGGTCTTCCGCGTGAGCGTCTCGAAGACAGGGGTGCGCCGGCCCTTGGGGTGGGTGGGGTCGAGCTGGAAGCTGTGCCAGTGGATCTCGACCTCGTCGGCGTGCTCGAAGCGGCCGAGCGCCGACTCCAGGCGTCGCTTGCCGATGTAGCACCAGGGACAGACGACGTCCGACCAGACGTCGATACGCAGCGCGCTCACAGGTGGCACACCCCGTCCACGCAGACGGCCGCGTCCGGCGAACCGAGGACCGTGAGGGAGGGCACGGCGTCCTCCGCGCCCGGAGAGGCTTTGGCGGTGGGCGGCGTGCCGGAGGAGTTCTCGACGGGATGGTCCTCCGCCGTGCCGTCATGGAGAAGGGAACCAGACATGTCATGTCCAATCGTCGTTACGACGGGGGAGGTGGGGTCGGGACCGGAGCTCACGCGGCGGCGTCGGCGCGGGGCGTCAGCTCCACGGGGTGGGCCCGCTCGACACGGTCGCGCCTGGTGTACATGTCCCAGTAGTGCTCGGCGAGTTCGTCCGGGTGGACGACGGGAAACTCCACGCCGGGAACCCCGTCACCCTCGGCGGCCGCGTCACCCATCTCACTCCCGGTGATCATGGCGGCGACGCTGAGGGTGCCCGCGTAGACGCCGGCATCGGCGAGTTCGCCGTTGAGGGAGTACAGGTAGTTACGGGCGGCGGCCATCACCGGGCCCGGCCCGCTGAGGTGGGCCATCGGCTGGACCGCCGAGTAGCCGGTGGTCATCAGGACGGCGCCGTCGCCGCGCTCGACCATCTCCGGCAGCACGGCACGGAACACCTCCACGGGCGTGAACAGGAGGAGCCCGGAGAGACTCTCCAAGGTCGCCGCGTCCAGCCGGGCGGCCGGGGTGAAGGACACCTCGCCGCCGATCGGCCCGTACTCGACGACGTCGATGCGTCCGAAGTGCGCGCGGATGGCGTCCACCAGGGCGGGAACCCCACTTGGGTCGGACAGGTCGGCGGGGAAGGCGGATGCCTCGACGCCCTCCTCGGCGAGCTGTGCCACCAGGGTGTCCAGCCGCTCCTTGCGACGGGCCACCAGGGCGACACGGAAGCCCTCCCGGCCGAAGCGACGGGCGACGGACACGCCCAGACCGGTACCGGCGCCGAAGACGGCGATGACTTTGGACATCGGAATTCCCCTTGCCGCAGCTATCATGACCCATGGGTCAACTTCAGCGCCGACCGTAACACATAACTTGACCCAGGTGTCGAGTTATGTGTTGCGGCAGCCGCGGCCGGACTCTCCCTCAGTTCTCCAGGACGAAGATCGGCTTGTGGCCGGCGCGGCCGGAGGTCAGCACCTCGGGGATCTCGTCCCAGCGGTGGATCCCGCTGGTGACCAGCTCGGGGTGGAGCTTGCCCGCGGCCACCGCCTCCAGCGTCGGCGTCATGCTCGGCCGTGCGTGGCCCTTGCCGTTATGGAAGTGGACGCCGCGCTGGTAGAGCGCGAGCAGGGGGAGCTGTACGTCCTCGAAGTAGATGCCGACGCTGTTCACGTGGCCCTCGGGCACGACCGACAGCAGCGCCTTGCGCAGCCGCTCGGGGTCGCAACTGGCGTCCACAGCGAGGTGGAAGTCCTTCTCCCGCTTGCCGTGGATGTCGTGGACCTCGGCGCCGAGCTGCTCGGCGACCTTCATCCTGACCGGGTCGTCGTCGTAGTAGGCGGTGCGGGCTCCGGCGCAGTGGACCGCGACGTCGACGCAGTACAGGCCGATGGAGCCGGTCCCGCCGAAGACCGCGATCCTCGGGTCGGTGATCCCGGCGACGGTCGGCATCACCGTCTCCCAGCCGAGCGCGAGGTTGTCGCCGATCGAGGCCAGGTGCACGGGGTCGACCCCGGCGGGCAGCTTGGCGAGGTTGAAGTCCGCGTAGGGGACGCGGATGAGTTCGTCGAAGGTCCCGCCCCAGGCCCCGTTCACCGGAAGGCCGTACTGGGCGTCGCCGTGGAGGAGACAGCGGGCGGTGTGTCCGAGCCTGCACTGCGCACAGGTACCGCAGGCGATGTGCCAGGCGACGCCGACGACGTCACCGACCGCGACGTCCGTGCAGTCGGGACCGACCTCGACGACCGTGCCCACGCACTCGTGGCCGAGCGGGAACGGGCCGAAGCCGGAGAACGGGGTCTTGTCGGCGATGACGTGATGGTCGAGATCGCAGGTCGTGGCCGCGAGCGGCCGCACGAGCGCGTCCGTGCCCTCGACGATGGCGGGCGCGTCGACCTCGTCGAAGCGCAGCTGTCCGGGGGCGACGAACATCAGGCTTTTCATGGGAGAGCTCCTCGGTGATTCGTGGGGAATGCCGGGCGGTCAGACGGCGCCGGTGTCCGCGTCGCCGGCGGGGATCGCGTCCAGGAACAGCACGTCCGGGGGCCCGTCGAGCGCCTCTCCCAGTGCGGTGAAGACCTCACGCATCGCCGCGCCCTTCAGATGAGCGCCCAGCTCGTCCTGCGAGGCCCACTTCTCGACGAGGACGAACGCACCGGTGGTGCCCGTCTTGCGGTGCAGTGCGTAGCGCAGACATCCGGGCTCCGCGTGGACCGCGGGCACCGCTGCCTTCAGCGTCTTCTCGACCAGCTCTTCCTGGCCCGGCTTCGCGACCAACGTCGCCACCAGGACAACCGGTTCGGCCATGGTTTTCTCCTTCACGGTATAACACTCGTTATAATTATGACAGGTGTAATACGCCGGGGCTTCATTCCATGGCCGCGAAGGCCGCGCTGACGTACTGGATCGTGCGCTCGCTGCCGAGCAGCCCGGCGCCCATGCGGTTCATGACGTACGAGAGGGCTGCCCGGCGCTCGGTGTCGATCACGACCACCGATCCGCCCCAGCCCGTCCAGAAGCAGATCCGTCCCTCCGGGAGGTACGTCACCGCCGGCGACGGCAGTCCGAACCCGATGCCGAAGCGCAGATGCGCCCCGAGCACCAGGTCGGGCCCGTCGGACTGCGGGCTGAAGACGTGGTCGATCGTGCGCGGCGAGAGCAGGCGTACGCCGTCCAGCGTGCCGCCGCAGGCGATGACGGAGTGGATGCGAGCGAGCGAGCGGGCGTTGCCGTGGCCGTTCGCGGCGCCGATCTCGGCGCGACGCCATGCGGGGTGCCACGACTCCTCCGCCCCGCCCAGGGGGCCGATGAAGGTCCTCGTCGCCACGCCGGCGGGGTCGGCAGCCGCGAGGCCGGCCGACCGGGACGGCGGCGGTACGACGTCGGCGACCCGGCCGGACTCCGAGTCGGCCAGACCGATGTGGAAGTCGGCGCCGAGCGGCCCGGCGATCTCCTCGGCCACGAACCGGCCCAGGGTGCGCCCGTCGGTCCGCCGGATCAGCTCACCCACCAGATGCCCGTAGCTGAGCAGGTGGTAGCCGGACGCCGTGCCCGGGGGCCACCACGGCGCCTGCACGGCCAGCCGGGCCGTCGCCTCCGGGACGTCCAGGACGTCGGCCACGGTCACCGGCCGGTCCCAGCCCGAGACGCCGGAGGTGTGCGACAGCACATGCCGGACCAGCACGCCCTCCTTGCCTCGGGCCGCGAACTCCGGCCAGTACCGGGCCACCGGCGCGTCCACGTCGAGCAGTCCACGCTCGACCAGCAGCAGCGCCGCCAGGGAGGTGACCGTCTTCGTGCACGACCAGACGTTCGTGATCGTGTCGCGTCGCCACGGCACGGTCCGGTCCCGGTCCGCCCATCCGCCCCACAGGTCGACCACGGGCTCTCCGTCGATCACGACCGCGATCGAGGCGCCGAGCTCCTCGCCCGAGTGGAGGTTCTCGTTCAGCAGCGCGGCCAGCTTGGCGTAGCGCTCTTCGTACACACCGTCGAGGCCGGGCACGGTCAGCCACCCCGCCGGGGATCGTCGCCCGCCGCCGAGCGCACGGAGGCCCGAGGCACCCCGGCCAGTTCGCGGCGCAGGTTCGCAACGGCGACCTCGGCGGCGTCCAGCAGGTAGGTCTGACGCATCCGCCACGGACGCCGGTCGCCCTGCCGCGGGAAGCCGTCCACGCCCCGCTGGACGTATCCCGACGCCAGCTCGATCATGGGCCGCTCGCCGACGCCGGGGTCCGCTGCCGGGGCGACCGCCGCGAGGTCCGCGCGGCGCATGTGGTTGAGGATCCGGCACACCAGCCGCGCGGTGAGGTCCGCCCGCATGGTCCAGGAGAGGTTGACGTAACCGAAGCAGAGCGCGAGGTTGGGCACGTCGCTGAGCATGGTGCCCCGCCACAGCATGTGACGCGCCGGCTCTACCGGCTTGCCGTCGACGCTCACCGTGATGTGCCCCAGGGCCAGCATGCGCAGCCCGGTGGCGGTCACCACGATGTCGGCCGGCAGTACCTTCCCCGACCGCAGCCGGATGCCCTCCGGGACGAAGCGGTCGATGTGGTCGGTGACCACCTCGGCCTCCTCGCGCTTGATGGCCTTGAACAGGTCCGCGTCGGCCGCGATGCACACCCGCTGGTCCCACGGCGCGTACGAGGGGGTGAAGTGCTCGCGCACCGCGGCCTCGCCGATCCGCCGGGTGGCGGCCGTGGTCAGCAGGGCCCGGGCCCGGTCCGGGAACCGGCGGCAGTAGTGGTAGAAGCCGCCCGCGTAGGCGGCGTTGCGGGCCCGGACGACCCGGTGGGCGAGCCGGGCGGGCAGCCACCGCCGGAGCCTGTCGGCGAGCCGGTCCCGTCGCGGCAGCGCGCTGATCCACGTCGGCGTGCGCTGCAGCATGGTCACCTTCGCCGCGTCGCGCGCCATCGCGGGGACCAGGGTGATCGCGGTCGCGCCGCTGCCGATCACGACGACGCGCTTGCCCGCGTAATCCAGCCCCTCGGGCCAGAACTGCGGGCGCACCACCGTTCCGGTGAAGGACTCCAGCCCGTCGAAGTGCGGGTCGTGCCCGCGCTCGTAGTCGTAGTAGCCGGTGCACAGGTAGAGGAACGAGCACGTCACGGTGCGCCGCGTCGTCCCCCGCGAGCCCTCCGCCCGCTCGACGGTCAGCGTCCACAGGGCGCTCTCGCCGCACCAGTCGGCCGCCACCACCCTGGTGCCGCGGTGGACATGGCGGTCGATGCCGTGCCGCTCGACCGTCTGCCGGAGGTAGGAGAGGATCTCGCCCCCGTCGACGATCGAGTTCTCCCCGGTCCACGGCTGGAACGGAAGACTGAGGGTGAAGATGTCGGAGTCGGAGCGGATCCCGGGATACCGGAACAGGTCCCATGTCCCGCCCAGGGACTCACGGGCCTCCAGCACGGCGTACGACCGATCGGGACACCGCGACTGCACGCGGTACGCGGCGTCGATGCCGGAGATCCCCGCGCCGACGATCACGACGTCGACGTGCTCGGGGAACGGGGCAGGGGCTGCGGAACTGGTCATGGCACCCGAGTATGGGAGCCCTCCGCCCTCTTCACTTAACCCCGCACGACAATAATTTAACCCTGTGCGACATCCTGTACGACGCCCTGTGACACGGTTGCCACGGCGGCGTCACGGCGGACCCGCGTCGGGGTCCTGCCGAACCAACGGCGCACCGCACGCGTCAGCGCCGCCTGTCCGGCCAGCTCGACCAGCGACGCGACCTGGGAGAACGGCATGTCGGTTCCCGTCAGCAGCCGGTGGGCCGCGTTCTTGCGCACGTCGTCGAGGATCGCCTGGAACGAGGTGCCCTCCTGCGCCAGCCGCCGCTGCAACGTCCGCGGATGCGTGTGCAGCCACTCCGCGACGAGGTCGATCCGCACGGGGACGGTGCCCAGCGCGCGGCCGACGGCCGACCGCACCGCGGTCGTCACACTCTCCCGGGGGTCGGTGTAGTGCGACTCCAGGTACTCCACGACCATGCGCCGCAGTTCGGGATTGACGGGGGTCGACATCGGCTGGGCGAAGAGCTTCGAAGGCACCCGCAGCAGGGCCTGCCCGGCGTCGAACCGGACCGGCGCGCCGAAGAACCCGGCGTACACCGACTCGTCCGTCAGCGGCGGATGGGGCAGATAGACACCGAGCAGGTCGTATCCGCCGCTCATCGTGACGAGAATGCGGTGCAGCAGCCCCAGACCCCCGTCGATGGTCTGCGGCTCGTACGGGATGTCCGGGTGCGTCATGTGGTACTCGACGGCGCTCACCCCCGCGTACCGCTCGGGGTCGGGCCCGCACGACAGCCGGAGGGCCTGGTTGTGCACGAACAGGAAGCGTGACGCGCAGTCGAGTCCCTCGCCGACCGTGTCGCAGTTGCCGACCGCCAGCGCCAGGGGGCCCAGCTCCGACAGGTTCTGATAGGCCGCCAGGCGCAGTCCGAAATCGGGACAGTTCAGCTTCTTCGCCGCGTGGCGCAGGATCCGCCCGGCCGTCGCCGCCGGCAGCAGTCCGTCCTCGGAGTCCAGATCACCGGGAGAGACACCGAACGGGGCCAGCAGCGCAGCCCCGTCGCCGCCGAGACTGTCGATCAGACGATCGGTACCCCGGATCGCGGCGGCCCGGATCTCCATCTGCATGCCCCCACCGTAGCGGGGCCGAATCCGCCCGCACCGAACAGGAATGTCCCGCGAGCGCGATGGTTGCTACACCGCAAGTAACACCCCTAGCGTGACGCCCATGAGCGAGCGCACCGAGCTGTACGACGGTCTGGAGACGTTCCTCCAGTACCTGTTCACCCTCGCCGAGTCCGAAGAGCTGAGTGTGCCGTCCGACATGGAGGTGTCGTTCACGCAGGTCCGCGCTCTGGTTCTGCTCACCGCCGCCGACGAGCCGCGGCCGATCCACCAGGTCGCCCAGCAGTTGGGGCTGTCCCTCACCTCCGCCAGCAGGAACATCGACCGTCTGGTCCGGTTGGGGAGCGTCGAGCGCCGGGAGTGCTCGGCGGACCGGCGGGTCAAGCTCGTCTCGGTCACCCCGCACGGGCGCAGGGTCGTCGACCAGCACCTCGAACCTCGCCGCAGGGCCGTGCGCACCTTCGTCGAGCGTCTTCCGGACGGCAACGTCCGCGCGTTCCTCACCGCTCTGCGTCCCCTGCTGGCGGACGGCTCCTTCGCAGTCGGCCCGACGGCCACCCAGCTCCCGCTCCCTCCGACAGACCAGACCGACCAGAAGGAAACGCATGTCCACCACAGCCGCTGACAAGAGCAGCGCCGCCGGTTCACCCGGCGAGGACGACAAGATCACCGCGGACATACTCAAGGTCGCCGGGGCCGTCGTTCTCGGCATGATCATGGCCATCCTGGACACGACGGTCGTGAACGTCGCGCTTCCGACCTTCCTCGACGCGTTCGACGTCGACGCCTACTCGACGGTCGCCTGGACCATCACCGCCTACACGCTCGCGCTCGCCGCGGTCATACCCGTCACGGGCTGGGCGGCGGACCGGTTCGGCACGAAGCGTCTCTACATCACCGCGCTGGTCCTGTTCACCCTCGGCTCGATCCTGTGCGCGTTCGCCTGGAGCATCGAGGCGCTGATCGGGTTCCGGGTCCTGCAGGGGCTGGGCGGCGGCATGCTGGTCCCGCTGGGCATGACCATCATGACGAAGGCCGCGGGTCCCAGGCGGATGGGCCGGCTGATGGCGATCCTCGGCGTTCCGATGCTGCTGGGCCCGATCGCCGGCCCCATCCTCGGCGGCTGGCTCATCGACGCGGTCTCCTGGCACTGGATCTTCCTGATCAACCTCCCCCTCGGCATCCTCTCCATCATCTACGCGACAGTGGTGCTGCCGAAGGACGCCCCGGAGCCGAGCGAGACCTTCGACCTGGTCGGCATGCTGCTCATGTCGCCGGGCCTGGCCCTGTTCCTCTACGGCGTCTCCTCCATCCCGGGCGAGGGCACCGCGGCGTCCGTCAAGGTCCTCCTGCCCGGTCTGCTCGGCCTGGGGCTGATCGCGGCCTTCGTCGGGTGGGCGTTCCGGCCGGAGCATCCGCTGCTGGACCTGCGCCTGTTCAAGGACCGCAACCTGACCGTCTCGACCATCGTGATGTTCCTGTTCGCCGGTTCGTTCTTCGGCGCGATGCTGCTCGTGCCGACCTACTTCCAGCAGGTGCGCGGCGAGGACGTCCTCAAGGCCGGTCTCCTGGTCGCCCCGCAGGGCATCGGCGCGATGGTGACCATGCCGATCGCCGGCACACTGGCCGACAAGTGGCCCGTCGGGCGGATCGTGCCCTTCGGCATGGTCACGATCATCGTGGGCATCGGTGGTCTCGCCATGAGCACCGATCCCGACACGCCCTACTGGCAGGTCATCGTCTTCCTGTTCGTGATGGGGCTGGGCATGGGCGGCTCCATGATGCCGACCTTCACCTCCGCGCTGAAGACACTGCGGGCGCACCAGGTCGCCCGGGGTTCGACCCTCATCAACGTGATCCAGCAGGTCGCCGCGTCCGTCGGGGTCGCCGTGATGTCGGTCGTCCTGACGAACCAGCAGAACGCGTCCGAGGCGTTCAAGGCGCTCGGGGCCATCGCGAACGCCGAGAGCGCCGGCGTCCAGCCCCCGGCCTGGGCCACGGAGACCGCTCAGCGGCTGGGTGAGGCGTTCCGGAGCACTGCGCTGTCCGACCTGGCGCAGGCCTTCGAGACGACGTACTGGGTGGCGACCGCCGCGCTCGTGGTCACTCTCGTGGCATCGCTGTGGCTGCCGCGCAAGCGCGACGAGTCACTGCCGCTCGACGCCGAGAGCGAGCGCGTGACCCCGCCGGCCGCCCTGCACTGAGACGACGTACGGCGAACAGACCGACGCGCCCGCCACTTCGCGGACATGACGTGGCTAGCGCTTCGAGTCCGGCTTCCAGTCCTGGGCGAGGAGCCCGAGCAGCACCTCGTCCAGGAACTCGCCCATCACCCAGGCCGAGGAGCGCAGCACGCCCTCGCGGACGAAGCCGTTGCGCTCGGCGGCGCGCAGCATCGCGTCGTTGTCCGAGAGGGTCTCGATCTGCAGCCGATGCAGGCCGCGTACGACGAACCCGTAGTGGCACAGCACGGCGACCACGTCAGTGCCGTAGCCCTTGCCGCGCGCGGACGGCAGCAGCCCCAGCCCGACGTGCGCGAACCGGTTGTGGTTGTCGATGCCCCACAGGTTCGCGGTGCCGACCAGCGTGCCGCCCTCGAGCTCCACCACGGAGAACGGGACGTGCCCCTGCTCCTTGTCGTCCACCACGAGCCGCGGATCCTTCGAGCCGGGCGTGATCGGCCGCCACGGCCCGCCTTCGGACCGCGAGGCGTTGACCACGTCGTCGTAGAGCTCGGCCCGCAGGATCGGGATGTCGTCCTCGTGTCGGGCCCTGAGCCCGACCTTGTCGCCCCTCAGCATGCAGGATTCTTATCCGCCCGGACCGGCCCACGGCAAACCAATATGATCGAACCCGCGCCCGAATTCCCCATCCGACGGCCGATCCTGACGTTCGCTACTGCGCGGCCTGGACCCAGGCCTGGTTGGTCTTGCCGGTGCAGAGGTACAGGGTCACCCTGGTGCCGTCGGCGATCGCCGAGCCGTTGACGTCCACGCAGTTGCCCGTCTCCTCGTTGACGATCTCGCCGTCGGCGTTCAGCCGCCAGCGTTGCAGCCCGCCTCCGGTGTACTCGGCGGCGGTCTTGAGCGCGTAGCTGCCGGCCGTCGCCGTCAGGTACCCGTTCGCGCCCTTCAGGGTGCCGTTCGCGCCGAACGACCACGTCTGCGCGGCGCCGCCCGTGCAGGTGCTGATCGCGGCGTTGGACGGGTCGGCCGTCAGGCACCTGCCGGACTGTCTGCCGCGCAGCGCGCCGGACGACACGACCGTCGTGGAGCCGGCCGGTGTCGCCGTGGCGGCGGGGGTCGAGGCGGGCGAGTCGGTGTCGTCCGGTGACGGGTCCGCGTCCTCGGCCCCGGAGTTCCCGGAGGTGTCGGCCGTGTGGCCGGAGGCCGCGTCCGCCGTCCGCCCGGCGGTCCCTGCCGTGTTCTTGGAGCCGCGGCTCGGGTCGGGACTGAGTACAGGACTCCCGCTCGCGGTCGGCGCGACGGCGGGCGCGCTGACCGTCGCGCCGGCTCCGGTCCCGTCGGCCGCACCGGCGCCGGCGTCCTCGGTCGAGGTGAGGGTCCGGTAGGAGACCGCGGCGATCAGCGCCGCGACGACCACCGTGGCCCCCGCGGCAGGCACCAGATGCCGGGAGACCCGACGGACCGCCGGCGTCTCCAACCTGGCCGTGGGCGCCAACCCGTCGGTCCTGGTGCCGTCGATCACGGCGGCAAGGAGCGCGTCCAGCTCGGCGGCATCCGGGCGGGTCTGCGGATCCGCCCCGAGCAGCCGTGACAGGACCGGGGCCAGGGGGCCCGCGTGCACCGGCGGGGGCACCGGCTCGCCGAGCACGGCGGCGAGGGTGGCGAGGGCTGTGCCACGCCGCATCGGGCTGCTCCCCTCCACGGAGACGTAGAGGGTCATGCCGAGTGACCAGAGGTCGGACGCCGGAGCGTCCTCGGCGCCGCGGATGCGCTCCGGGGCCATGAACTCGGGCGAGCCGACCATTTCCCCGGTGTGGGTCAGCCGGCTCACCCCGGGGAGGCCGGCGATGCCGAAGTCGGTGAGCACCGCCGAGGTGGTGTGGTCCGGCCCTTCGCGCAACAGGATGTTCGCGGGTTTGACGTCGCGGTGGTGCACACCGGCGGCATGGGCGGTGCGCAGTGCGGCCAGCACGTCACGGCCGACGCGGGCCGCCTCCCGGGGGTCCAGCGGGCCGATGTCCAGTCGGTCCTGCAGCGACAGCCCCGGCACGAACTCCATCACGAGCCAGGGGTACGGGTCCTGGTCGACGATGTGATGGATCGCCACCACGTTGGGGTGCCTCAGCCGGGCGAGTGCGCGGGCCTCGCGCAGCACGCGTTCGTGCTGCACGCCCAGGGACGAGGGGGCCGCGGCGGCCGTCCTCGGATCGGCGGGGCGGACCTCCTTGATGGCGACGTCGCGGTGCAGTGCGGTGTCCCGTGCCCGCCACACCGTGCCCATGCCACCGGTACCGAGCTGCTCGAGCAGCTCGAATCGCCCGTCGATGATCCGTCCTGCGCCGTTCACGTTCCGTCCCTCGCTGATTGACCGGTCGGTGCCCGGGCGGGTGACGGTCGGCAGTCGTCGGCGTTCTGACCTGCGACCACTTCGGTGATCCCCGGGCCGCTCGCCCGGCCCGCCGAACATACGGGCGGACCGGGGCGCGCGCATCAGTAGAATTACGGACGGGAGTCACTTACGACCGGACGCCGACCTGCCGACCTGCGTCAGCCCTTGCCGGTGAGCCGCCAGATCTGGTTCCTCTTCGTGCTCAGGGCGCTCGCCGGGTCGCAGGTCCACTGGTGGATCAGGGCGCCGGCCGTGGTCGAGACGTTGCTGACGTCGGCGCACTTGCCGCTGTGGACGGCGACCAGCTGGTAGTCCTTGCTGTTGCCCAGCGCACTGACCGGGTTGAGCGTGAACTGCTGGTTGGTGCCCGTGCCGCAGGTGTACTGGATGACGGCGGCCCCGTCGGCGGTGGACGCCCCGGAGACGTCGAGGCACTTGCCGCTGAGCTCGTTGACGATGGTGTAGGTGTTGGTCTTCCCGGCCACCGGCTTGAGGTCGAGCATCTGCTGGTAGCCGCCCTCGCAGTGCCACTGCTGGTACTGGGTGCCGTTGGCGGTGCTGAGGTTGGTGTCGTCCAGGCACTGGCCGCTGTTCTGGCTCACCGCGACGGTCGAGACCGTGGTGTTGGACGGCGGGAGCAGGGTGACGGTGTAGCCGTCCTTGGCGTTGCTCCAGGGCAGGCTCACCGAGGCGGCGTTGTTGCTGACGGTCAGGGTGGTGTCGGAGATCGTCTCCGGGCCGGTGACCGCGGCGCCGTTGTTGTACGGGACGCGCTGGACGACCGCGCGGAGCTTGCCGCTCTCCACCACCGAGGTGGTGTTCAGGCCGGTCAGGTTGACGGTGACGGTGCCGGTGTTGCCGCTGCTGCCGAGCAGGATCCTGGCGTTCTTGGCGGTGTTGTCCTTGGTGGCCAGGCCGTCGGTGCCGGTGCCGGGGACCAGGTTGACGATGTTGCCGGTCTGGGAGCCGTAGTAGCGGTACATGAACCATTCACCGAGCGGCAGGTACTGTCCGGCACTGTTCTTGGTGAGCAGGTTGGCCTCGTTGTCGTGCAGGCCGGTGCCGGAGGCCCAGTTGCCGCGCATGCCGTCGGCGCCGGCGCGCTCCAGGCGGCCGATGAACCAGGCGCCGCCGCCCGGGGACTGCATGGACAGGGTGGCGTACTCGTTGATCTGGTACGGGCGGGTGTTGACCAGCCCCGCCGCGGCGAGGGTCGAGTTGGCCCGGCCGACGTCCGTGGCCGGGTCGCCGGGTTCGTCGTGCCAGCTGTAGATGTCCGGGGCGACGTTGTTGGCCTTGACGTGGTTCAGGTACGTGGTCCACCAGGCGTTGGACGAGTTGGGCTGGTGCGCCGTGCTGGGGCCGACGATGAGCTGGTTCGGGAACGCGGCCCGTACCCGGGCGTGGAAGCGCGACCACATCTGCAGGTACTGCGCCTGCGAGGCACCCCAGAAGACACCGCCTTCGAGGTCGGGTTCGTTCCACAGGTCCCACTGGACCGTCATGTTGTTGGCACGGACGTCGTTGACGAGCTGGGTGACGAAGGCGTCGAACTTCGTCCAGTCGCCGTTGTCACCGGGCCAGCCCTGGTTGGTCGTGCCGTCCGCGCCCCACAGGTCGTGCGGGAGCAGGACGAAGGTGCCGCCGAGGGCGGCGGTCCGCTTGTACTGGGCGAGGGTCGAAGCCCAGCGGGTCTGGTAGTCGGCGAGGCTGGTGGCGTAGCCGCCGCTGTTGAGCTGTGCGCCGCCGGCCCGCATGAGGTGCCACTTGATGTCCTTGAAGAAGTGGTCCTGCGGGAGCGAGCCGTTCGGCGTCATCCCGTAGATCATGCCGGAGGCGTGATACGTCGGGGCGCCGCCGGCGGTGGCGAAGTCGACGGTGACGCTGGTGTCGGCGGCCTGGGAAGGGGCTGCGGGCACCAGGGTCGAGGCCAGGGCGGCCATGAGGACGGCGCCGGACGAGACGGCTCGGCGTCCGGTGCGCTTCGTGGGTCCGGGGAGGGGCGACTTCATTGTGGCTCCTGGGGGGAAGGAGGATGGACCGGGAACCGAACGGTCCCGGCGCTCTGGGGGGGACGGCCGGTCAGCGGCCCTCTCGGTGGGTGTGTGCCTCGGCGAGGAGGAGATAGCTGCCGGCGGTCCAGGTGTAGGCGCGGTCGCGCAGGCCGGTCCCGGTGAGGGCGTCGAAGTTCTCGGCGAAGCCGTGGGTCTCGCACAGGGCGCGGAAGCGGGCGCTGATGTCGTCGGCGAGGCGGTGGTGGCCCGCGCGGCGCAGGCCGTCCTCGACGAGGACGGTGGCGGGGGCCCAGATCGGGCCGCGCCAGTAGCCGTCGGCGAGGTAGTGCGGTGAGGTCGGCAGCTCGGTGGCCAGGCCGTACGGCGTCAGATGGGCCTTGATGCGGTCGGCCAGCGCGCTGCCGACCTCGGCGGGCAGGTGCTCGCCCAGGACGACGGGCATCAGGTCGAGGAGACTGCCGCTGCTCCAGGTGGCGCCGGTGGCGAGGCCCCGGGCGACGAACCTGTCGCCGCTCCAGAGCTGGTCGAGCAGTGCCGACTGGGTCCTCCCGGCCTCGGCCGTCCATCGGCTCGCCTCCTCGGCCCTGCCCAACTCCGTAGCGAGTGCGGCCAGTTCACGCAGCTGGAGGACGAGGAAGGCGGCCAGGTCGGCGGTGACGACCACGCGCTCGGGGTCGAAGGTGGTGGCGTTGTCCCAGCCGCTGTCGTTGCCGTGCTGGTAGTGGGCCAGTTCGGCGCCGGGGGCTCGCCGGGCGGTGAGCCAGAAGTCGGTCCAGCGCTCCAACCGCTCGTATGCCGCAGCCAGTTCGGCCGGTCCGGGAGGCGTCGGCAGGCGTCGGCGCAGAAGGCCGTAGGCCCAGCCGTGGATGGGCGGCTTGACGAAGTTGTGGAGGACCTCGGAGTGGGTGACCGAGTCCGGCAGGGCGCCGCTGTGATCCTGGTGGTCGAAGGGCAGGTGGTACTGGTCCAGGGCCAGTCCGGGGCAACCGGGCGCCAGGGCGAGGGCGTTGAAGCAGTGGTCCCAGCTCCAGACCTTGTCCATCCAGTGCTTGGACATCAGCACGGCGGGCCGGGTGACCAGGCCGGTCGGACGTACGGTCGCCGACCAGACGACGTAGGCGGCGAGTTCGGCCGCGGGCGTCGCGGAGGAGCGCCAGGGGGCCACGGCGTCGACGAAGTCCGCGAACGCGCCCCGTACGGACTCCACGATCTCGTCGAAGGTCGCCGAGGACGTGTACGGCGTGCGGGCGGTGTCGAGTTCCTCGACGGCGATCTCCCACGCTCCGTCCGCGTCCGCTGCGACGCGGACACCCCGGTCTGCCGTGCCCAGCGCCTGGGCTCCGGCCGTGTCGGTGACGGTGCCGGACAGCACGGTGACGCGGTAACGGCGTCCGGTCTCGTACGACGTGAACACATGCGCGCCCGCCGCCGGATCATGGAAGAAGTACGTACCGCTGAACGGGGTCAGGGTCCGCGCGGCGGCCAGGACGCCGATGCCGAGGCCGCGCCCCCGCAGCCGTACGGTGTCCGGCGACTCGTAGGCGAGGTCGACGCGCCCGGCCGCGCCGATCCAGCCGAGCAGGCCCGGGGTCGCCTCGACGCGGGTCTCGGCGCGCTCGCCCGTGGCCGGGTCCAGGGGAACCAGGCGCAGGACGGCGTGCATGCCGTTCTGGTGCGAGACGAGGTGGAGGTCGTCGGCGTACGTCTTCTCGGCCACCACGGGCGAGAGGTCGAACCAGGATCCGTAGGTGCTGAACGGGATGTCGTGGACGGAGAAGGCCGGGCCGGTTCGGGCGGCGGTCATGTGGCGTGACTCGTTTCTCGAGCAGGGGGCACCGGCCGACTGGTGCGCAGCCGGATCGGTCGTGACGGGATGGAGGGAGCCAGGCTCTCAGAGCCTGTGTCATATCCCCGGCCGGATCAGCGCGCGGCGTCATGGGGGCCCCTCCCGCGCGAGCGAAGCCGAGCGTGGGGGAGCGTGCGATCGCAAGGCGCCGGAGCGTCCTCGTGGCGGAGCCACGTGGGCGTTTCGGCAACGCGGCTGGGGGTCCCCCCTCTGGGGGAGTGCGTGCCAGACGCCGCGCGCCCGGCCGGGGATATGACACAGGCTCTCAGTCCTTGACCGCGCCGGCGGTCACGCCGGCGGCGACGTAGCGCTGGGCGAGGACGAGGATGACCGCAGCGGGCAGCGAGGCCACGACGGCGGTGGCCATGATGGCGTTCCACTCCTGGTTGTTGTTGCCGATGTAGTGGTAGATGCCGAGGGTGATCGGCTCGTGCGTGCCACCGTTGACGAGCGTGCCGGCGAAGACGAAGTCGGACCAGGACCACAGGAACGCGAAGAGGGAGACCGTGACGACGGCGTTGCGGCTCATCGGCAGCACGATCGACCAGAAGGTGCGCAGGGGCTTCGCCCCGTCCATCTGCGCGGCCTGGAGCAGTTCGCCGGGGATGCCGGACATGAACGCCGTGAAGATCAGGACCGCGAAGGGGACGGCCAGGGTGGAGTCGGCGACGATCAGTCCGGGGACCGACTGGAGCAGGCCGAGCTGGAGGTAGATGGCGTAGAAGCCCATCGCCATGATGATGCCGGGGATCATCTGGGCGGCCAGCAGGACGAAGCTCAGGACGGCGCCGCCGCGCGGGCGCAGCTTGGCGAGCGCGTAGCCGGCGGGCGCGGACAGGGCGACGGTCAGGACGACGGTGCCGAGGCCGATGACGAAGCTGGTGCCGAGATAGGGCAGTTGCTCGTCGAGGACGGTGCGGTAGCCGGCCAGGGTGCCGTGCAGCGGCAGCAGGTCCGGCGGGCTCTTGCGCATGTCCTGGTCGCGGGTGAGGGAGACGTTGAGCATCCAGTAGACCGGGAAGAGCATGATCCCGGTCAGCAGCACACCGATCGCGGTCCTGCCCCCCGTACGTAGGCGGGTACGTGTGCGGCTTCGGCTCATGACAGTGCCTCCCGTCGCTGCGCCCGGACGTAGACCAGACCGAAGACCAGCGCGGCGACCACGAGCAGGTTCCCGACGGCGGCTCCGGGGCCGAAGGCGGGCAGGAGGTTGCCGAAGCCGAGCTGGTAGGACCAGGTGGCGAAGGTGGTGGAGGAGTCCGCCGGGCCGCCCTTGGTCATGATCCAGATGATGTCGAAGACCTTGAGCGTGTAGACCAGCCCCAGCAGCAGGGTGATCGCGGACACCGGGCGCAGCAGCGGGAAGGTGACGCGCCAGAAGCGCTGCCAGGCGTTCGCCCCGTCGAGGGCGGCGGCCTCGTACAGGCTCGCCGGGATGGACTGCAGGCCGCTGTGGAGCACGACCAGGTTGAACGGGACGCCGATCCAGATGTTCGCGATGATCACCGAGGCCAGCGACCAGGACGGCGAGGTCAGCCAGTTCACCGGGCCGATACCGAAGGCGTGCAGGGTGGCGTTGACGATGCCGGAGTCGCTGTTGAGCATCCACGACCAGGTGGACGCGGACACGATCAGCGGCAGCAGCCACGGCACCAGGAACAGGGCGCGGAGCGTGGCCGAGAGCCGGAAGTGCTGGTTGAAGAAGACCGCGAGGGCCAGGCCGATGGCGTACTGGAAGACCAGGCACACGGCGGTGAACACCACGGTGTGGAGCAGAGCGGGGGCGAAGGTCGGGTCGTCGAAGACCTTCCGGTAGTTCTCGAACCCGGTGAACGGCGCGTCGCCCTGCACGAAGGAGCGGACGGTGTAGTCGCGCAGGCTCAGGTCGAGGTTGCGGTACAGCGGATAGGCGTAGAAGAGGGCGAGATAGAGGGTCACCGGGGCGAGGAACGCCCAGGCGGCCCACTGTGGGGAAGCCGGACGGCGCCGCGCTCGCGCGGCTGCCGGGGGCGGGGCGGCGGTGGCCGCCCCGCTCCGCTCACCCGCGGACCGGCGGTCCGACGACTGTTGCGTGTGGTTCATCTCGGACCGGGAATCCCTGGTTACTTGACGGCCGACTGGGCCTTGGTGAGTGCGTCCTTGGGCGACTCGGCACCACTGAGGGCGGACTGGACGGCCTTCCACATCTGCTCGGAGATCTTGGGGTACTTGGTGCCCAGGTCATCGCTGGTGCGCCCCTTGGCCGCCTTGACCGCGTCCACCCACGGCTTCAGCTCAGGGTTCGCCGCCACCTGCTTTTCCTGGACCTCGCTGGTGGGGGCCACGTACGACAGCGTGGTGTCGGTGTCGTAGAGGTTCTGGGTGCTGGTCAGGCAGGTCGCCAGCTTCTGGGAAGTGGCGTAGCGGCCGGCGTCCTCCTGGACCGGAAGGGTGACGAACTCACCGCCGGTCGGGGCCGCGGCGTTGCCGCCGGTGGCGGTGGGGATGGGCAGAACCCCGTAGTCGAAGCCGGCCTTCTTGGCGTTGGCGAGCTGCCAGGTGCCGTTCTCCGCGAACGCGTAGTCACCGCTCGCGAACTCCTGCCAGCTGGTGGTCTGGGTGTTGTTGATCACCGAGTTCGGCGCATAGCCGCTCTTCATCCAGTCCTTCCACAGCGTCAGCGCCGAGACGGCCTGGGTGGAGGCGAGGTCCGTCAGCTGTGCGCCCGAGCCCCAGAACCACGGCAGGAACTGGAAGCTGCCCTCCTCCGTGCCGATCGCCGAGAAGGTAATCCCCTTCTTGCCCGCCTTCTTGACCTTGGCCAGGGCCGCGGTCAGCGACTTCCAGTCCTTGACCGAGGCGATGTCCACCCCGGCATCGCTCAGGACCTTCTTGTTGTAGTAGAGAGCGAGGGTGTTCGCACCGATCGGCGTGCCGTAGATCTTGCCCTTCATCTCGCCTGCCGCGAGGAGGTTGCGGTCCACGGCGGCCACGTCCAGCTTGTTCTCCTCGGCCGAGGTGAGCACGCCCGCCTCGGCCAGGGTGGACACCACCGGGTTGTCGACGATGAGGACGTCCGGGGAGTTGCCCTGCTGGGCGGCCAGCAGGGTCTTGTTGGCGAGGTCACTGGTGTCGAAACCGGTCCGCTTGATCTTCACGCCGGCCTCGGTGCCGCACTTGTCCAGCAGCGTCGTCCAGGCCGAGCCCTTGGCGAACTGCGGGTACGGGTCCCAGACGGTGTACGTGCCGCTGCCGGCGTCCTTCGAGCCGGAGCTGCCCGAACCGGAGGAACAGGCGGTGCCGGTGACGGCGACGACGGTCGACACGGCCACGGCGGCGAGGAGTCGTCTGGAGGAGTTGCGCATTGCGGGTCCTTCGCTTTTTGGCACAGGGGTGCCGTGGGAGGGGTGAAGGGGGGAAGGCGGGCACGCCGAAGGGGCACGGTGAGGGAGTCCGGGTGCTCGATATGTGGCGACAGAGAGGGGCGCGATGCCCGTGCGCCGCTGTTCGGGGAGGGTGAGGGTGGTGCGGGCCGGGTTTCGGTCTCAGGGGGTGCCGAGGACGGGCCCGGTGCTGGCCCGCAGGGAGATCGGCGGTAGGAGGAGGTGGTGCCGGGCGGGCACGTCGGGGTTGTCGAGCCGCTCGACGAGAAGGTCGACTGCGCGCCGGCCCATCTCCTCCGCCGGTACGTCGGCGGCGGTGAGCTGCGGGGTCACCGTCTCCGCCCACCGGCCGGCGACGACCCCGGTGACGGAGAAGTCGCGCGGCACATGCCGGCCCGCCCGGGCGAGCCCCCGGTAGAGGCCGCCCAGTGCGGCCTCGTTCAGCGTGACCAGGCCTGTGGTGGCCGGGTCGTCGTGCAGGATCTTTTCCAGGCAGGCCTGACCTGATGCCGGGTCGTCCCCGCAGCAGTACGACCGCACGGTCAGCCCGCGCTCGGCCGCGGCCTTGGTGAAGCCGTCCAGGCCGCGGTGCGCGGACTCGTACCCGGCGCGCAGCAACTGCTCGGGCCGGTTGACGAAGGCGACCCTGCTGTGGCCGAGGTCGGCCAGGTGATGGACGCACGCCGCCGCGAGCGCGGTGTGGTCCAGGCCGACCCACCAGCCGCCCTCCGGGTGGGCGGTGCGGCCGATGGCGACCGAGGGGAAGCCCAGCTCGGCCAGGTGGTCGACCCGGTCGTCCTCGAGCCTGATCTCCATCAGGATCGCGCCGTCGACCCGCCGCTCCCCCAGCAGCCGCTGGAAGGAACGGTCGCTGTCCACACCGCTCGGTGAGAGAAGGACGTCGTAGTCGTAGGCAGCGGCGGCCTCCACCACACTTCCGATGAAGTCCAGCTGCATGCCGGTGTAGTGGTTGCCGGCCGGCGGGAAGACCAGGCCGATGGTGTTGGTCCGGCCGTTGGCCAGGGCGCGGGCACTGGCGTTGGGCCGGTAGCCCAACTCGTCGATGACCTCCTGGATCTTCCGCCGGGTGTCGTCCGACACGGTGCGTTTGCCGCTCAGGGCGTAGGACACGGTGCTCCGCGAGACACCGGCCCGCCGGGCGATCTCACCGATGTTCACGGGGACCTCCTTGGCTCGAACCGGTTCGATGTCCCGTGTGGGGCAGAGCGTCCGATCACGTGGATGCTGGGGTGAGGAGAGAAGCGGCGACCGGCCGTCGAACCGGTTCGCGTGGTGAGAAGGTAAGAACCAGCCGGGCGACTGTCAACACCTGGAACACCGCTTCTGGTAACAGTCTGGAAATCTGAAGACGCGGCGCGACCCACTCGCGTCAAGGGTATTGCTGAGGGATTTCCCCGATGCTAGCTTCCAGCGAACCGGTTCGATGAAGCGATCGTTCCGGTGCTGTGAGCCCTGTCGTCGTCTCTGGGCACGCACCCGATCGAACGATTCAGCAGCGCGTCACCTCGGCCTCCTCTCATTGGGCAACGGCTCGCGGAGGAGCAGCCGGCCGAGGCGGGCCGACCGGAACCCGTTACTCGAGGATTGAGGACGCAATCCATGTCATCCGCTGACAGATCAGCCCGGCGCCGGGCCCCGGCCGCCATGGCGCTGGCCCTCGGCGCGGGCCTGCTGGCCGCACCCGCCGTCCCCGCCCACGCGGCCGACACGCCCGACCCCACGGCCCGCTACACCTTCGACCAGGACGACCTCGCCTCCGGGAAGATCAGCGACAGTTCCGGCAACGGTCTGACAGCCAGCCTGGTGAACGGCTCCACCGCTCAGTCCGTCGACGGCACGGGCGGTGGCAAGGCGCTCGGTCTGCCCGGCGGGGCGCCCACCTCCGACGGCGCGTACGTCCGGCTGCCCCGTGAAGTCCTCGGCGACGCGACCGACTTGACCGTCTCCGCCCGGGTGAAGTGGAGCAACGACACCTCGTCCTGGCAGCGGATCTTCGACCTGGGCACCGACACCAACAAGTACCTCTTCACCACCCCGTCCAACAACGGCGGGGTCCTGCGTACCGCGGTGACCACCGGCGGAGGGGGCGCGGAGGCCCAGGTCTCCGGGTACGCGGCGCTGCCCGCCGGCGGCTGGCGGACGGTCACCGTCACTCTCGACACCACCGCCGGACGCGTCACCACCTACCTCGACGGTGTGGCGGTCTCCTCCGCCGCCACGACCGTCAAGGCCAAGGACCTGCTGGACGGTTCGGCCACGGCGGCCGGCTACATCGGCAAGTCCTTCTACTCCGATCCGCTGTTCAAGGGCGCGATCGACGACTTCACCGTGTGGCACGCGGCGCTCAGTGCCGACCAGGTCGCCGGCACGGTCGGGAACGTCCCCACCCTCCAGGACCTCTCGAAGACGTCCTTCGAGGCCCGCACCACCACCGGCACAGCCCCTTCCCTCCCCGCCGCCGTCCGCTCGTCCTTCTCCGACGGCTACGACCGCGACACACCGATCACCTGGGACGCCGTACCGGCCGACGAGTACGCCCGGCCCGGCACCTTCACGGTCGCGGGAACGGCGGCCGGACACGCGGTGAAGGCGACCGTCACGGTGGTCCGTGAGGGAGCCCTCACCGTCGACCTCGGCTCGGACACCGGCGCCTTCCACGGCGGTGCCTCCGGCACGCTCTACGGCGTGTACGGTCCGGACGTCCCCACCAACAACCTCATCGAGGGCATCGGCCTGCGGACGGTCTCCACCAAGGCGCAGGACGGCCCGCAGCACCCGGGTGCCGACGCGCTGGAGGTAGTGAAGCCGCTGGCCGACTCCACCGACGGTGACGTGTACATCTACATGACCGACATCCACCGCGGGTTCCCGTACGAGTGGCCGGGCGACTCCCCCGCGGAGAAGCTCAGGCTTTACGGGGAGAAGATCGGCAAGCAGGTGGACCAGGTCCTGCGACTGCCGAAGCAGTACCAGGACAACATCGTCTTCGTGCCGTTCAACGAGCCCGAGGGCAACATGTTCGGCACCGGTGAGTGGAGCTACGACAAGGTCAGCTGGCTCAACGCCCCCGACGCCTTCTTCGCGGCCTGGGACAGCGCCTACAAGCTCATCAAGGGCAGGATGCCCGACGCGCGTATCGCCGGCCCCAACACCAGCGTCCTGTTCGACCAGGTGAAGGGCTTCCTCACCCACGCCCTGGCCGCCGGCACCCTCCCGGACGTGATCACCTGGCACGAGCTGAGCCACCCTGAGGCCGTGCGCGAGAGCGTCGCCAAATACCGCGCGTGGGAGAAGGAACTGTTCAAGGGCACCGACCGCGAGGGCACCCAACTCCCCGTCAACATCAATGAGTACGCCTTCAACTACCACACCTCCGTTCCCGGCCAGATGATCCAGTGGGTCTCCGCGATCGAGGAGTCCAAGGTGGACGCCGACATCGCGTACTGGAACATCGACGGCAACCTCTCCGACTCCGCCGTGCAGTCCAACCGCGGCAACGGGCAATGGTGGCTGCTCAACGCGTACGCCTCGATGAGCGGACACACGGTGACGGTGAACCCGCCGTTCCCCGGCGAGAACTACACCATGCAGGGCGTCGCCACCCTCGACGAGAAGAAGAAGCAGGCACGGCTGATCTTCGGTGGCTCCACCGGCAAGGGCCACATCACCTTCGCCGGTGTTCCGAGGAAGCTCTTCGGAAAGAGCGTGCACGCCTGGGTGCGGGAGATCGAGTGGACCGGGCAGGTGGGCGATTCCCCCGGCCCGAAGCTACTGGCCGAGCGGAAACTCAAGGTCGCGAGCGACGGCACGGTCTCCGTCGACTTCGGCGATGGCACGCTGCCGACACTGAAGGAGTCCTCGGCGTACGAAATCGTCCTCAGCCCGGCCGGCAAGGCGAAGGCCACGCAGTCCGCGCCCGTGCGCTGGCAGAGCTCGTACGAGGCGGAGGACGCCGCCCACACCGGCTCCGGCTACTCCAAGAACGGACCTGAGGGCTCGCCCCGTGACGTCTCGAAGTTCTACACCTCCGGCGGCTACAACGTCGGCGGCCTGCGCACCGGCTCGGACGTCACCCTCGACTTCACCGTGGACGTGCCCGAGGACGGCACCTACGACCTGAGCGTGTTCGCCAACTCCCTCAACACCTTCGACAAGGTGAAGGACCAGGGCCCCACCAACGTCTTCCTGCGCGTGGACGGCGAGGCGGACAGCGAGCAGGAGCTGTACCTGCCCCTCGGCTACAAATGGGTGGTCTGGGACCACACCGACACCAAGGTGAAGCTCACCCAGGGCAAGCACACCCTGACGCTCGCCGCGAAGAGCGCCGACGGCAAGGGCGTCACCAAGGGCGACGCCATCGTCGACCGCCTCACCCTCTCCCTCCCCGACGCCTCCGCCGCCACCCAGGTCCACGAGGGCGAGCTGGCCTGGCTGGACGGTGGGGCACGGCCCGTCTATGACCTCCCGAAGCGGGCAGACACGGGTTCGGGCGCGGCCCGGCTCCCGAAGAAGGGGACCGCCACCTTCTGGGTCTACTCCCCCGCCGACCGTGAGGCCACCCTCGAGGTCGACACCCTCGGTGGCTCGGGCGCCCACGTCGCCGTCAACGGCCAGGACGTCCTGAGCCTGGACAAGGGCGGGAGCAGCGTCGCGGTCTCCCTGTCCGGCGGCGTCAACAAGGTGACGGTGACCGGCGTTTCGTCCACCACCCTCGTCGACCGCCTGACGGTCACCCCGACCGAGGGCACCCTCAAGACGCGTACGTACGAGGCTCAGGATGCCACCCTCGCCGGTTCGGCCACGCTCAGCCCACTCTCCCTGGCCACGGACGGCTCCGCGATCACCGGCATCGGCGGTGACCCGGGCAACGGCAACACCGCCACGTTCACCGTCGCCGCGGACAAGGCGGGCCTGTACGCGCTGCGCATCCGCTACTCCAACCCCGAACAGTCCCCGGCCACCCACTACAACCCGGACCCGCTCGCCCGCCACGCCGACCTCACCGTCAACGGCGGCAAGACGCGGCGGGTCACCTTCCCGCACACCTTCCACCAGAACAACTTCTGGGAGCTGACCGTCCCGGTCCAGCTCGAGAAGGGACAGAACACGCTTGACTTCCGCTCCGAGGAACTGCCCGACTTCGACGGCACCACCTACGCCTCGGACACCTTCCCCGGGGTGCTGCTCCGCTCCCGCTACGCACCGCTGATCGACCGGATCACGATCGCGCCGTACGCGAAGGAGGTGCGATGAGGCGATCTCATTCGCCTCTCCGGTCCGGTGCCGTGGCCCAGCCGATGAGAGCGCCGCGCAGTGCGGCCACCAGGCGGGAGGCGGCCTCCTCCTCGGTGCGTCCGCTCTTGATGAGGTCGAGGATGTCGCGGGGGTCGAACAGGGCGTTCCACAGGTACAGGGCTTCGTCGCCGAGGTCGCCGAGTCCCAGGTCCTCTGTGGTCTGCCGCAGGGGTTCGGTGAGCGCCTCGGCCTGGGGGGCGAGGTAGCCGGTGTTCTCGCGCAGCCGTTCCAGATAGCCGCGGTGTGAGCGCATCTGCGCCATCGCTCCCCCGTGTTCGAGGACGAGTGACACCCAGTAGCGGGACACCGCCTCCAGGCGCTGCATGCCGCGGGTGGTCTGCGCCGCGCTGAAGTCGCGCAGTTCGGAGCCGACTTGCGCCCGGAAAGCGTGCAGGACCTCCTCCACCGAGGAGAAGTGCCGGTAGGCGGTGGCGGTGGAGACCTCGGCGTACTTGGCGATCTCGGCCAGGCTGACCGGTGTCGGCGAGTTCTCGAACAGCCGCGCCGCGGCCTTGATGAGCTGCCTGCGGTTGCGCTGGGTGTCACTGCGCATGGGTCGACTCCCCGGTTTCTGCATGGAGAAGGCCTTCACCGAGCCTGGAGGGCCGCGAGGCCGTTGGCCAGACGACGGACGCCCACGGTGATGGACTCCGTGTCGGCAGCGTACGACAGCCGCAGATGCCCCTCGCCCTGGGCGCCGAACTCGCTGCCCGGCCGCACGGCGACGCCGTACGTCGTGCGCAACGCCGCCACGACCTCGGCCGACGGCAGATCGAGGTCGTATCGGGGGAACTGGTAGAACGCGCCTTCGGGGGAACTCAGCGTGAGACCCGGGATCCTGGCGAGCTCCGCCCGCATGATCTCGCGGCGCACCTCGTACTCCGCCCGCATCCTCGCGATGTCCGGGCCACAGGTCTGTACGGCGACGAGCGCGGCGTCCTGGGCGACCGTGTTGACCGAGCCGTTGAAAGTGTTGTGGATGCGTGCGGCGGCCTGGATCAACGGTGTGGAGCCCCAGAGGTAGCCCACGCGCCAGCCGGTCATCGCGTAGCTCTTGGAGAAGGTCTGGCAGTAGACCGTACGGTCGCGCAGGCCGTCGAGCGAGAGCGCGGAGGTGAACGGGCGGCCGGTGAAGTCCAGGTCGGCGTACGCCTCGTCGGAGATGACGAGGGTGGGTGTGCCGTCGAGCAGTTCGGCGAGCGCCTCCAACTCGGCTCGGCTGTGGACGATTCCGGTGGGGTTGCCCGGGTTGCAGAAGACGAAGAGCTTCGCACCGTCGAGGGCGTCGGCCAGTCGGTCGAGGTCCCAGTGCAGGTCGGAGCCGAGCGGAACGGGGACGACGACCCCGCCGGCCATGCTCACCAGGTCGGCGTAGAGGGAGTACGTGGGGTCGGGGACGACCACCTTGTCGCCCGGGTCGACGATGCTGAGGATCGACGCGGCGAGACCGGCGGTGCCGCCCTGGGTGATCAGGACGTCGCCGGCCGAGACCGGTGTGCCGGCGATGTCGGCGAGCTTCGCGGCGAGTGCTTCCCGGAGCGCCGGTTCGCCCAGCAGGGGCGAGTAGTGGGTGCGTCCGGCGCGCAGCGCCGCGTTCGCGGCCTCGGTGACCTGGGCGGGCGTGTCGAAGTTGGGTTCGCCCATGGCGAGGGAGACGAGGTCGCCTCCGGACTGCGGCTGCTGTGTCCGGCGGGAGGCGGCGGCGATCCGGGCGACGGCTGCGGCGGGGGCCGAGGGCGAGAAGGCGGTGGTGGCGGTGGGCGACATGCGCTCCTCCTGGAGGCGGGTGCGGTTCAGTCCTGGGGTACGGCGTCGGCGGGAGCGCCCGCCCACCGGCTGATCTCGATGTCCGCCGAGGTGTCGCGCTGCCGGGTCGGGGCGACGACGACCTCCTGGAGCACGACCCGCTGGGGCAGCGTGACCGCGAGGCGGACGGCCTCCGCCACGTCCTCCGGCCGCAGCATGTGGGCGCGTTCCTCCGCGGCCGGGGGCCGGGCGCGGTTGTCGAGGATCGGGGTGTCGGCCTCGCCGGGCAGCACGGTGATGGCGCGCAGGCCCTGGTTGCGGAAGGTGTTGTGCAGGAAGGTCATGAAGTTGCGGACTCCCGCCTTGGCCGCTCCGTAGGCGGCCCCGCCGAGCAGGTTGGGGTTGACGGCGGCGAGTGAGGAGACCGTGACGATCGTTCCGCCGCCGCGACCGAGGAGGTCGGGCAGTGCGGCCTGGGTGAGCTGGAAGACCGCCGTGAGGTTCACGTCGAGGACCTGGCGCCATTCCTCGTGGGGTAGCCACTGCGGGTTGAGCACCGAAGAGGAACTTCCCGCGCTGTTGACGAGGACGTCGATCGGGCCGAGTTCGGTGTGCACCCGGTCGATGATGCGGGTCACGTCGTCGGCGCGGGTGATGTCCGCGGCCAGGGCGAGGGCCGTTCCACCTTCGGCGCGGATGGCTGCCTCGGCCTTGTCGAGGGCCTCCTGGCGGCGGCCGACGAGGACCACGGCGATGCCGTCCCGGGCGAGCAGGCGTGCGGTCTCCAGGCCCATTCCGCTGCCGGCGCCTGTGATCAGCGCGGTTCTCGTCACCGTTCCTCCTCCATATAAGATGCCCGTCTCAAGTGAGAATAGTTTCTCATCTATTGCAGGATCAAGTGCGCGCCGTCAGAGGCGCACCGCGTCCCCGGCGAAGCCGAGTGCGCCGAACGCCGCGGCCGTCGCCCGCTCCAGTGCCCGCACCTCGCTCTCCCGTTCCGCCCACCGTCGTACCGAGGTCTCCCGGTCGACCCAGCAAAACCGCAGCTCCCGGCCCGGTCCGGCTTGCCCGAGCAGCGGGAGCGAGGCCCGGGAGGCGACGCCGACGATCGGGTAGCCCGCGGTCAGACTCCGGTACCGGCCGAGGACGATCAGCTCGTCCGCGTGCGGGATCTGCAGGGCCCCGACCGGCACCCCGTGCGACACGATCTCCGCGTCCGAGTCCGGGTGCAGCACCGGTCCGTCGAGCCGCAGGCCGACATGGTTCGAGCGGGCGGTGACGATGTACGGCGACTGCGCGACGAGCTCACGAATCCCGGGGATCGAGCGGGCGCCGTGGCTCTCGACGACGTCGACGACCCAGGGCCCGTCCGGGCAGCGCAGCACGGGGACGGGGAGGCGGAAGAGGGGAGGCGCGAAGCGACGGTGCCCGAATCCCCGGAACCCGGACTCCAGCAGCACCCGCGCCCCTATGGCCTGTGTGAATCCCATCCGGGCGTCCGGGGCCGCGCTGCCCAGCAGGGTCTGAGCCGCGAGCACACCGCTCAGGGCCAGGTAGTTCCGGGCGCCGAGACCCATGTCGCCGCGTACGCGGATCTCCTGGCCCGCCGACACCACCAGCGGCGACCAGCAGTCGACAGGCGCGCCGCCGACGGTGACCCGCGCGGGTACGCCGGTCACGGCGACCAGGACGTCGGCGTCCGGGACGAACGCCAGCTCCCCGCCCAGGTTCTCGATCAGCGTGGCCCCGCGCGGGTTGCCCACGAGGACGTTCGCCACGGCCGCCGAGTGCTGGTCGGCCGCACCACCGGTAGGAACACCCCGGCGTTCGGTGTCGCGCCGGCCGAGGTCCTGGAACGTCGTGACCCACCCCGTGCGGGTGATGTCGAGGCCCACCGTGGTCATACGGCCACCTCCACCGGCATCAGGAAACCCGCGTCCAGCGCCGCCGCCTCGTCCCGCGTGACCGGAACGAACCGCACGACGTCACCCGTGGCGAAGGACACCGGGTCCGGGCGGGAGATGTCGACGATGGTGTGCGGGGTGCGTCCGACCACCCGCCAGCCGGTCGGGCCCGGGAACGGCTGGATGATCGCGTTGGTGCCCGCGATCATGATCGCCCCGGGGGCGACGTCGGTACGCGGCTCGGCAAGCCGCCGTACCGGCCGGGGCACTCGGAGCCCGTCCATCATCGGAGCCATCGCCGCGCCGAGCAGGGAGATCGTGAACGTGGACTCCGCGATCGCCTCGACCACTTCGGCGGCCGCCAGGCCCACCTCCTCGGCGACGGACAACAGATCGGGTCCCGTCTCCTCGTCGAAGACGACCGGAATGGCGAACCGGCGAGCCGTACGCGCGCGTGCGGACCGCCGCGCGGCCGGCATCCGTCCCGCGAGCAGCCGTATCGCGTACTCGACGTGCTGGGGTGCGGTCGCCAGCGGGTCGTACTCGACGAGCAGTGACTCCAGGCCGGAGACGACGTCGAGCACGCCGGGCGGGCGGTGTGCCAGGAACCGGTCGCGAACGGCGACGATCGCGGTCCGGCGGACCACCGGGTCGGGGTGGGGAACGGTCACCATCACCGCCGAGTCCCCGAAGGGCTCGACGGTGACGGCGGGGAACTGTGCGGCGCTCACGGAGGTCAGGCCGATACTTTCGCCTTCTCGGCCAACACGTCCTTGAGACCTGTGACGTCGACACCCGCCGCGTCCAGCCCGGCCCGCAGGGCGGTGCCGTTGGCGAGCACCGTCGGATGGTCGCCGTGCAGAAGGAGTACGTCGACGTCGTGTCCGAGCGGTACGACGTTGCCGTCCACCGAGCGCACGGTCCCCTCCCGCACGACCTGCACGCAGCGCTCGCCGATGACCTGGGGGTCGTGGATGAGGCCCTGCTCGTGCGAGCGCGGCACGGGCATGCCGTCGTCGCCGTAGCCGCGGTCGGCGAGGAAGACGTAGCCGACGTCCAGGCCGCGCTTGTACGACTCCTCGGCGAGCAGGCCGCGTTGACAGATGACGATGTAGTCCTTGTTGTACGTGGCGATCGCGTCGGTGATGGCCCGGGCGTGCTTGGCGTCGGTCTGCGCGATCGAGCCCATGCGGCCGTGCGGGGCGACATGGCTGATCGTGCCCCCGTGCACGCGGGCGAAGGCGTCGAGCGCGCCGAGCTGGTAGAGGACGTCGGTGCGGATCTCCTCCTCCGACGCCTCGATGAGCCGGCGGCCGAATCCGACGAGGTCGGGGTAGCCGGGGTGGGCGCCCAGTTCGATGCCCCGCTCGACGCAGTCGGCGACGGTCCGGTCCATGATGCGCGGGTCGCCCGCGTGGAAACCGCAGGCGATGTTCGACGCCGTGACCAGGCCGAGCAGGGCCGCGTCGTCGCCGATCGTGTAGTTGCCGAAGCTCTCACCGAGGTCGGCGACGACTGCCACCGAGTTGATCGCGGATGTCATGGTGTTCTCCCGACGTGCGGTTCGGTTCAGTGGGACGCGAGCGGTTGGCCCTTGGTCTCCCGCAGGAACGCCACGGTGACCAGGGTGATGGCGGCGGTGAGGATCGCGGCGAACGCCGGTACGAGGTTGGATCCCGTCGACTCGATCAGGTCCGTCATCACGAGCGGGGCGCTGCCGCCGAAGATGACAGTCGAGACGCTGAAGCCGATGCTGTACGCGGAGTAGCGCACGCTGGTCGGGAACATCTCGGCGAGCATGGTGTGGACGACCGCCGCGTGGCCGGAGAAGGCCACGGCGAGGACGACCGTACCGATACACGCGAGCCCGAACCTGCCGGTCGTGATGAGCAGGAACATGGGGTACGAGACCAGGCCCACCGCGACGGAGGAGATGGCGAGCACGGGCTTGCGGCCGATACGGTCCGACAGCCGCGCCATCAGCGGAATGCTGGTCACGATCGCGATCAGGCTGCACGCGGTGACCAGGAGCGCCCGCACCATCGAGAAGTTGTGATCGCCCAGCGAGGTCTTCAGGTAGGTCGGCATGTAGACGAACAGCAGGTAGTAGCCGGGGCCGTTGAGCGCGGGCAGGAAGATCGTGAGCAGGATCGCCTTCAGGTGCCGCTTCGAGGTCAGCGCCTCGCGCAGTGGGTTGCGGGCGACGGTCTTCTGCTCGCGCAGAGCCGTGAAGTGCGGGCTCTCCTCGAGCCGGCTGCGGATGTAGAAGCCGATGTAGCCGAGGGGCACGGCGAGCAGGAACGGCACCCGCCAGGCCCAGGAGGTCATCGCGTCGTCGCCGAGCACGGTGATGAGGACGGCGGAGAAAGTGCTGCCGAACATGAGAGCCACGAAGGAGCCGACGGCGATGAAGCTCATCATGAAGTTGCGGCGCGTGTCCGGGGCGTACTCGCCGACGAACGACATGGCGCCCGCCACCTCGCCACCCGCCGAGAAGCCCTGCAGCACACGGAGCAGGACCAGCAGGACGGGTGCGCCGACCCCGATGGCGGTGTGGGAGGGGATGAGCCCGAGGGCGGCCGTCGCTCCGGAGATGAGCACCAGGAGGGTGGCCAGAAGCTTCTTGCGCCCGAGCCTGTCGCCGAGGAATCCGCAGATCACGCCGCCGAAGGGGCGGGCGAGGAAGCTGACCAGAAAACCGACGTTGGTGAGGAAGAGCCCTCCGGCGTCGGCCTCGCCCATGATGTTGATCGCGAGATAGGTGACGAGCAGGCCGTAGATGCCGTAGTCGTACCACTCCACGAACGAGCCGATGGCGCCCGCGACGGTGACCTTGCGGACCACCTTGTCCTGCGCGATGACGCCGACCGCCGCCTGTGGCTGGTCCGACGTGGAGTGAAGCCGATCTGACGTTGCCATGGGTTCTCTCTTGCTGTCGCGGACTCCGGAACGGTGTCCTGGGAGGCATGCGCTGGGTCCCCGTCAAGCTGCGACTCGAATCGCGAATGAGAATAGGTTCGCATTCTCGACACGGTCAAGGGCTGGAGTTGCATCCGTGTCAATCTTGGGATTCCACGAGGTTTCCTTGGTTTTCACAGCCATCCCCGGGCATCGACCCCTTGCTCAGCACCTCGACGGGATGCAGACTGACCCTTCAAAACGCGAAAGCTTTCGCACTTAGGAGAAGGGGGCCTGCGATGTCCCAGGACAATGTGCGCGTCCACACGGGGTGGGATCGTGTCGACCGTCATGTGCTCGATCAGTTCCGTGAGCACTCCGTGGCCAACCTCGGCGACGCCCTCGACCGGCTGAACATCGTGGACGGGGGCGTCGCGCCCGTCTGGAACGGCGCGCGGGCCGTCGGCACCGCGCTCCCCGTGCTCACCGTCGCGGGCGACAACAAGGCCGTGATCGCCGCGCTCGAGCACATCCGCCCCGGCGACATCCTCGTGATCAACGCTTTCGGCTACGAGGGCCGCGCCGTCATCGGCGACAACCTCGCCCAGCGGTTCGACGTGTACGGCGCCGTCGGCGCGGTCGTCGACGGCTATGTGCGCGACGGCGCGATCATCGAGCAGCTCGGCGTCCCCGTCTTCGCCCGCGGGCTGACACCCGCCGGCCCCTTCAAGAACGGGCCGGGCACGATCGGTGAACCCGTCGCCGTCGGCGGGGTCGTGGTCAACCCGGGGGACATCGTCGCCGCCGACACCGACGGCGTGATCGTCATCCCCCCGCACCGCGTCGAGGAGGCCCTCGCGGCGGTCAAGGAGATCGTCACCCGCGAGGCCGACCTGGACGCCGAGGTCGAGGCGCTGCGGAAGCGGGACGCCTGATGGGATCGCCGGGCAGGCTTCGCGTCGCGGTCGCCGCGCCGCTGTCCGAGGAGAACCGCGCGCGTGTCAGGGAGTTGGAGTCGCGGATCGACCTGGTGGTGGAGCGGGAACTGCTCCCGCCCATGCGCTGGCCCGCCGACTTCGCCGGCGATCCGTCCTGGCGGCGCACACCCGCGCAGCAGCGCGCGTACGAGGCCGCCCTCGACTCCGCCGACGCTCTGTACGGCATCCCCGACGTGGACCCGGGCGCCCTCGCGCGAGTGGTCCGTGCCAACCCACGGCTGCGCTGGGTGCACACCATGGCGGCCGGCGGCGGGAGCCAGGTCAGGGCGGCGGGGCTCAGCGCCGGAGAGCTCGACCGGGTCGCCTTCACCACCTCGGCCGGTGTGCACGGCCGGCCCCTGGCCGAGTTCGCCGTGTTCGGTGTGCTCGCGGGAGCCAAGGATCTGCCCCGTCTGAGCCGCGGACAGCGCGCTCACGAGTGGAGCGGTCGCTGGGCGATGAGGCAGGTGAGCGAGCAGACCGTGCTCGTGCTCGGCCTCGGTGGGATCGGCCGGGTCGTCGCCGCGCAACTGCACGCACTGGGCGCGAGGGTCATCGGCACGAGCAGGAGGGACGTCACCGTCACCGGGGTGTCCGAGATCGTGCGTCCCGAGCAGCTCGGCGAGGCGGCACCGACGGTGGACGCCGTCGTCAACACACTCCCCGGCACCTCGGCGACCGAGCGCCTGCGCGACAAGCGGTTCTTCGAGGCCCTGCGGCCCGGCGCGACGCTCGTCAACGTCGGGCGGGGCAACGTGGTCGACGAAGCCGCACTGATCGAGGCCCTCGACACCGGCCGGGTCGGCTTCGCCGCGCTGGACGTCTTCGAGACCGAACCGCTGCCCGCCGACAGCCCTCTCTGGGACCACGAGCATGTGCTGGTGAGCCCGCACACCGCGGCTCTCAGCGCGGCGGAGGACCGTCTCATCGCGGAGCTCTTCGCCGCCAACGCCACCCGGCTCCTCGACGGACACCGCCTGCTCAACCGGGTGAACACCGTCGAGTTCTACTGACAGGAAGACGACCGAGCACATGACCTCATCCTTCGACCTCACCGGCCGAGTCGCCCTGATCACCGGTTCCAGCCGGGGTATCGGCCTCGGTATCGCCGAAGGACTCGCGGACGCGGGCGCCACGATCGTCCTCAACGGCGTCGACCCGATCCGGCTGGAGTCCACACGCGCGGCACTCGCCAAGCGGTTCGGGGACGACCGGGTCGCGGCACGGGCCTTCGACATCGTCGACGAGGACGCGGTGGCCCGGGCCGTCGACTCCGTCGAGTCCGAGGTGGGTGCCCTCGACATCCTGGTGAACAACGCCGGCGTCCAGCACCGCGAACCCCTCGTCGACGTCGGCCTCGACGACTGGCGGCGGGTCGTCGACACCGACCTGACCGGAGCCTTCGTGGTGGGCCGCCAGGTCGCCCGGCGCATGCTCCCCCGCCGCGCCGGCAAGGTCATCAACATCTGCTCGGTGCAGACCGACCTCGCCCGCCCCACCATCGGCCCCTACACGGCCGCGAAGGGGGGCCTGCGCAACCTCACCCGGGTCATGACGGCGGAGTGGGCCGGCGAAGGACTCCAGATCAACGGCATCGCACCCGGCTACATCCACACCGAGATGACGCAGAACCTCGTGGACGACGAGAAATTCAACGCCTGGATCCTCGGTCGCACCCCCGCCCGGCGCTGGGGGACGGTGGCCGACGTGGTCGGCCCCGCCGTGTGGCTGTCGTCCAGCGCGTCCGACTACGTCAATGGCCAGGTCATCTTCATCGACGGCGGGATGTCGGTCGTCGTCTGAGACTCCGACAGCCGTCCGCCGGGATCGGAAAGGTCCATGAACACAACTCCCAGCACCACCACCGCGGTTGTCGCCCACGGCGTCGACGACGTCCGGGTCGAGCAGATCGCCGTACGGCCGCCCTGTCCCGGCGAGGCCGTGGTCGCCGTCGCCTACGGCGGCATCTGCGGATCCGACCTGCACTACTGGCGGCACGGCGCGGTAGGGGAGTCCGTCCTGCGGGCGCCGATGGTCCTCGGGCACGAGGTGGTCGGCACCGTCCTGAGGGCGGCGGCCGACGGCACCGGCCCCGCGGCGGGCACCCACGTCACCGTCCATCCCGCCAGGCACGAGCATTCCGACGTCCGCTTCCCCGACGACCGGCCCAACCTCTCTCCCGGAATCCGCTACCTGGGCTCGGCCGCACGCTTCCCGCACACGGAGGGGGCCTTCGCCGCCGAGGTCGTACTGCCCGCCACGATGCTCCGCGCCCTCCCCGCCGAAACCGACCTCCGCGTGGCCGCGCTCGCCGAGCCCGCCGCCGTCGCCTGGCACGCCGTGGCGCACGCGGGAAACCTCCACGGCAAGCGTGTCCTCGTCGTGGGCTGCGGGCCCATCGGCGCCCTCGCCGTCGCGGCGGCCAGACGCGCCGGCGCCGCCGAGATCGTGGCGGTCGACCTCCACGGGAAGCCCCTCGACATCGCTTCCGCCGTCGGGGCCACCCAAACCCTGCGAGCCACCGACACCGAGGCCATCGCCGCTGTGGACGCGGACGTGGTGATCGAGTCCTCCGGCAACCACCGCGGTCTGGCGTCCGCCATCAGCGGCGCGACCCGTGGCGGAACCGTCGTCATGGTCGGCCTCCTGCCGAACGGCGATCAGCCCGTGCCGATCGCGCAGGCCATCACCCGGGAACTGCGGCTCGTCGGCTCGTTCCGCTTCAACGACGAGATCGACGAGGTGATCGCGGCGATCTCCGACGGCTCCCTGCCGATCGGACCGATCGTCACCCACACCTTCCCCGTCGGCGACGCGCTGGAGGCCCTCGCCGTCGCCTCCGACGCCTCGATCTCGGGCAAGGTGCTCCTCTCCTTCCTGGACGCAGCCGAGTCCCGAGCCGAGTCCCGATGAACGGGCCGGCCGGCCTCTCCGGACTCCCACCGAATGTGCGCAACGCCGGCCACGCCTTCTCCGCCCTTGCGATGGCCGCGCACAAGAGGTGCTGCCACCGTCCTCGCCTGGGCCGAGGGCGGCTCACCTCCGGGGCCGTGTCGACCGGCCCGGACCAACCCCGGCGACATCATCACCCTCGCCCTCGACACCTGGCCGCGTGGGTCTTCATCATGCTGCAAGGGCATGGTGCTCGGGTGAAGCATCGGGGACTACTGTCCTGGCCGGCCAAGTTCGTCCACCAGGGCCTCGGGGCTTGTCCGCCCGGGCCGCCCCAGTATCCGAGCCGAAGCCCGCGCACCGGCCTGTCCAGCGTCCTTGACCACCACGTCAGCGTAGGAGACCAGGACTTTCATCACAGTCCGAACAGCGTTGTCGCGTCGTCGTGGCACACGGCTCGCAGCCACTCCGGCCCGAGACCCAGCCGCTCCAGTGCGTGGAGCTGATGTGCATACGGGTAAGGGATGTTGGGAAAGTCGGAGCCGAGCAGGATGCGATCGCCGAGCCCGGCGAGCCGGGGCAAGGCATGGCCGGGGAAAAGCATGAATCCCTCGATGAAGTCGGTGAACGCCACGGTGGTGTCCAGCCGGACCTGCCCGTACCGGTCGGCGAGGCCGAGGAACTCCTCGTACTCGGGCATCCCCAGGTGCGCGACGATCAGCCGCAGCTTCGGGTGTCGCGCCAGCACCTGTGCGATCGGCTCGGGGCCGGTGTGCTTGCCAGGCGCGGCCCCGGAGCCGCAGTGGATCACCACGGGGATCTCGGCCTCGGACAGCAACCCCCAGGCTCGCTGCAGGAGTTCGTCAGTCGGATCGTACGCGCCGACCTGCACATGCGCCTTGAACACGCGCGCCCGCTTCGACGGCCTCGCGAACGTACGTCTCGACGCCCGGCTCGGGGCAGAGGGTGGCGGTGTGCAGACAGTCGGAGGTGCGGTGGGCGAAGTCGGCCGCCCAGCCGTTCAACCACCAGGCCATGCCGGGCTTGTGCGGGTAGAGCATCGAAGTGAATGCACGAACGCCGAACTCCCGCAGCACAGCGGCCCGTTCCGCCTCCTGCTGCCGGTAGCTGATCGGCCACTCCAGGCCGCCGGTCAGCGGCCCCTGCCCCTCGAAGTGGTCCCAGACCTTGTGCAGGACGCGCTCGGGCATGACGTGCGTGTGGACGTCGACCAGTCCGGGAAGGCCGAGCCGCTCCCAGAACCGGCGGATCTCACTCGTGCGGCTGACAGGTGCCATACGGTGATCGTTCACGTCTCCCACGATCAGCCCTGCCGAGGGAGGGGGTCCAGCCGTGTCCGCCCAGCGGCGTGAGTGATCGTCACCAGGGCCCCAGCCCGAAAGGCTCTCGAAGTCGCCTCTGAGCCGGCGCGCCACCTGGTACTGCAGTACCGCTCCCGCGTTCAAGGAAGTCCCCCACAGTCCCACGGTCCCTTCCCGATCCGCGCCTAGCTTGGTGTCACGGCCCAGCAGTGGCCGTGGCGCGAGGGCGGGCGGTCCGCCAGTTCGCGTGGACCGATCGGCGCCCGGGAGGACCGGCACTCGTGATCGACGTACAGCGACTCACCAAGCTCTACGGCGACAAGACAGCCGTCGACGACCTGACCCTCACCGTCCGACCGGGCCGGGTGACCGGCTTCCTCGGACCCAACGGGGCCGGCAAGTCGACGACCATGCGCATGATCATCGGTCTGGACCGGCCCACGAGCGGGACAGTGACCGTGAACGGCAAGCGGTACGCCCGGCACGCCGCACCCCTGCGGGAGATCGGCTCGCTGCTGGAGGCCCGGTCGGTCCACCCGGGCCGCTCCGCCTTCGCCCATCTGATGGCCCTGGCCCACACCCACGGCATTTCGCGCCGCCGCGTCGACGAGGTCATCGAGCCGGCCGGCCTCACGAGCGTGGCCCACAAACGGGCCGGCGCCTTCTCCCTGGGCATGGGCCAGCGGCTCGGCATCGCCGCCGCGCTGATCGCCGAGCGACTGGTCGTCGTCGGCAGGGGGCGGCTGCTCGCCGACACCACGGTGGAGGAGTTCATCAAGCAGGCCGGCGGGCGAGGTGTGAAGGTCGCCACCACCGAACCGGAGAGGCTGTGGACCGCGCTGTCGGGTCCGGACGTCACCCTCACCTCCGCCGCCCGGGAAGAACTCGTGGTCGAGGGCATGGACTCACGCCGGATCGGCACCCTGGCCGCGCAGCACGGCATCCCGCTCTACGAACTCACCCCGCAGACCGTCTCCCTGGAGGAGGCGTTCATGGAACTGACCAGTGACACCGTGGAATACCAGAGCGCCACGAACCTTGAGAGGGCTGCCTGATGAGTACGGCGACCGCCCCTTCTCACAAGGTCACCTTTCCGCGCGTCCTGCGCTCGGAGTGGAGCAAGTTCTGGTCCGTACGGTCGAGTTGGGTCACCCTCGGCCTGTCCGTGGTCGTACTGGTGGCGATCGGGGCCACCGCGTCGGCGGCCTACCGCCCCGATACCGCCGGCTCTGGTGGACCGCCCCTCGGCGACAGCCCGGTCGGCCTCGCGCTGACCGGCATGACCTTCGCGGGCCTCGCGGTCGGAGTGCTCGGCGTCCTGGTCTCGGCCGGTGAGTACAGTACGGGCATGATCCGCTCCACGCTGGCGGCCGTACCGAAACGGCTTCCGGTGCTGTGGTCCAAGGGCTTGGTGCTGGGCCTCATCACGGCCGCCGTGAGCTCGGTCGGTGCGCTGGCTGCCTTCCAGCTCGGCGGTGTCGCCCTGCAGGACACGGACATCGCGCTCGCCCTCGGGGACGACGGAGTGCTGCGCGCCCTTGCCGGTGCGGGTCTCTACCTGGGCCTGATCGGGGTGTGGGGCGTGGCCTTGGGCGCGTTGCTGCGGTCCACCCCGTCCGGCATCGCCGTGCTGGTCTCCGTGCTGCTCATCGTGCCGGGCCTGACCTCGCTGCTGCCGGACTCGGTGGGCGAGGCCGTCACCCCGTACCTGCCCGGCAAGGCCGGTGAGGCGCTGACGGCCCTGCACGGCTCGGCGGATCTGCTCTCGCCCGGTGCCGGACTGGCCGCGCTCGTCGGGTGGGCCGTGCTGACCCTGGCGATGGCCGGCGTCCGGCTGACCCGGACCGACGCCTGAACCGAGTGGACGGTATCCAGATGACGACCAGCACGCCGGGCACTACGGGTCCGGCCGACCACCCCCCGGCCGGACCCGGCGGGCCCCCGCCCCCGGGACTGGAGTCGGCCTGGCGGCTTCCGATCGTGGGCCGGCTGCTGGGTGCGCAGGCCCGGGTGCGCCGGATCGACCGCCGGCACCCGTGGCTGTTCGACTCGCTCGTCCTGCCGGTCATCGTCGCCGTGACCCTGCTCGACGCGCTGTTCGGCGGCGACAGCGGCCCGTTCGACACCTCGGCGGCGCACGATGCGCTGACGGTCGGGCTGCGAGTCGTCGTCACCGCCGTCATGGTCGTACCGCTGTGGTGGCGGCGTCGGCGACCGGCCGTCGTCTTCGGCGTCGTCGCCGTGCTCGCCGTGGTGCCGTGGACGCTGGACCTGTGGCTGCCGGCCGCGGCCTGTCTGCTCGCCGCCCTTCACAACCTGGCACTGCACGGGCCGCTGCGATTGCTCGGCTGGGCGACGGCGGTGGCCCTCGTCGAGATGTGCGGGGCGGTGTGGTTCCTGCTTCCCACCGATCAACCGCTGCTGGGGCTGCTGCTCCTGGTCAGCCAGCTGATCGCCGCGATCGCGCTGGGGCTGGCACTGCGCATCCAGCGGGTGTACCTGGCGGCCCTCAAGGAACGGGCGGCCCGCCTGGAGATCGAGCGGGACCAGCGTGAGCAGATCACCGCCGCCGCCGAACGCTCCCGCGTGGCCCGGGAGATGCACGACATCGTCGGGCACAACCTCTCCGTCATGGTCGGCCTCGCCGACGGCGCCGCGTCGCTCGCCACCGGCCGGGACGAGGACACCGCCGAGGCGCTGCGCATGATCGGCGACACGGGCCGGCAGGCGATGGACGAACTCCGTCGTGTTCTCGGGGTCTTGGGCGCGCGGCGGCAGGAAGAGCCCCCGCTCGGCCCGCAGCCCGGCCTCGCCGACCTTCCCACGCTGCTGTCGCGGGTGCGGGCCGCCGGAGTGAGCGTCTCCTACCGGACGGAGGGAGATCTCGTCCCGCTGGGGAGCGGGGTGCAGCTGACCGTCTACCGCGTCGTGCAGGAAGCCCTGACCAACACCCTCAAGCACGCCGGCACGGGCACGAAGGCCGAGGTGACCGTGGCCGTCGTCCCGGACGGCATCCGAGTCGGGGTCGTCGACACCGGCCCGCCCCCGGGGGCGCAGCCATCGCGTCCCGTCGGTGACGGCTCCGGGCACGGCCTGGTGGGCATCCGGCAGCGGTCCGCGATGTACGGCGGTACGGTCACCGCAGGCCCCCGCCCCGACCGGCCCGGCTGGCTCGTGGACGTCACCCTGGAGACGCCGGAGTCCGAACCCGCCGTCGAGTCCACACCTCTTGCCCCTGCTCCGGCCTCGGGAGGCCACGCCTCATGACCACCGTCCTGATCGCCGACGACCAGCCCATGCAGCGCTTCGGATTCCGCATGCTCCTCAAGAGCGCTCCCGGCATGGAGTGCGTCGGTGAGGCCGGGCACGGCGCGGAAGCAGTCCGCATGGCCGCCGAACTGCGCCCGGACGTCGTACTGATGGACATTCGCATGCCCGGCATGGACGGCATCGAGGCCACCCGCCGCATCGTCGCCTCCGGCGGCCGCACCCGCATCCTCATCCTCACCACGTTCGACCTCGACGAGTACGCCCACGCCGGACTGCGGGCGGGAGCCAGCGGCTTCCTCCTCAAGGACGCCCGCCCCGAGGAACTCATCGCCGGCATCCACGCGGTGGCCACCGGTGACGCGGTGGTGGCTCCCCGCCTCACGCGGCGTCTTCTGGACGCTCACGCCCACCGCCTCTTCTCCCCGTCAACGGGCACCGACCCGCGCCTGAGCACGCTCAGCGAACGTGAGCACGAGGTGCTGCTCGCCATCGCGCGGGGCTGGACCAACACCGAGATCGCCGATCGGCTCGTCCTGACGGAGTCGACGGTGAAGAAGCACGTCGGCAAGGTCCTGACCAAGCTCGGCGCCCGCGACCGGGTCCAGGCCGTGATCATGGCGTACGACGCCGGCCTGGTCCAGCCGCGTATCGACTGAACTCCCCATCGCAGCACACCCGTTCGCCGCCGTGTCCCATCGCGTCGCGGCGCGGCGAAGCCTTGCCCCTTTCCACTCACCGACCCGCAAGGACATCCCCATGAGCCTCGCCAGTCATGCCCTCCAGCACCTCCTCCACCTCCCTCCACCCCGCACCCGGCGCCTGACCGTCGAACGCGACCGGCGGGTCCCGATGCGGGACGGCACCGTCCTGCTCGCCGACCGCTGGACACCGGCGACGGGCGGCGACGGGCTGCCCACCGCCCTCCTGCGCAGCCCTTACGGCCGCACCGGCGTGATCGCCACCCAGCTCGCCCGCCCACTCTGCGAACGCGGCTACCAGGTCGTCGTGCAGTCCACCCGCGGCACCTTCGGCTCCGGCGGCGACTTCGACCCACTGCGCCGGGAACGCGAGGACGGCCTCGACACCCTGGACTGGCTCCTCGAGCAACCCTGGTGCGGCGACGGGATCGTCCTCTTCGGCGGCAGCTACCTCGGATATGCCCAGTGGGCCGTCGCCGACGCCGCGCCGGGTCGGGTGAAGGCGATCGTCCCGTCGCTGTCCGAATCGGCGTTCACGCTGGAACAGGTGCGCAGCGACGGCTTCTCGCTGGAGGCACCGTTCGGCTGGGGCGTGCAGGTGGCCGGACAGGAACAGCAGGGCTCACGGCTCGGGCAGCTCCTGGGTGCGGGCAGGGTACGCCGGGCGATGACGACACTGCCGCTCACGGACGCCGACAAGGCCGTCCTGGGCCGCCCGTCCTCCTACTTCCAGAACGTCCTCGCCCATGACGCCACTTCCCCGTTCTGGCAGCCGGTCGACCACCGCGACCGGGTCGCCGACATCACGGTGCCGGTCAGCACGGTCGGCGGCTGGTACGACATCTTCCTGCCCGGCCAGCTCCGCGACTTCCAGGCTCTGCAGAAGGCCGGCCGAGCCCGCGCCCGGCTCACCATCGGCCCCTGGTCCCACGTGTCCATGGGGGCGGGCGCGGTGTCGACCGCCGAGGCCCTGGACTTCGCGCTGCCCCTCGCACGCGGCCAAGAGCCGGCGGAGCGGGCCGCCGTACGCCTGTATGTGATGGGTGAAGAGCGGTGGCGGGACTTTCCGTCCTGGCCGCCGCCCGGGTACGAACCCGAACGGCTGTACCTTCGGCCGGCCGGGACGCTGTCCGCCGAGCCGGCCCCGCCCTCCACACCGGACGGCTACCCCTACGACCCGGCCGACCCTACCCCGGCCGTCGGCGGTGTCCGCATGGCGGTGGGTGTCCGGGGAGGCCGGGTCGACAACCGCCGACTCGAGGCCAGGGAGGACGTGCTGACGTACACCACCGCGGTCCTGGAGGAGGACACCGAGGTGGTCGGAGAGGTGGGCGCCGAGATCTGGTTCAGCTCTTCACTGCCCTACGCCGATGTCTTCGTCCGCCTCTGCGACGTGGACGAGAAGGGCCGCTCGACCAATGTGTGCGACGGCCTGGTGAGCCTCACCCGCGCCGACGCCGTCACCCGGGCCGAGGTGCGGCTGTGGCCGACGGCGTACCGTTTCCGGCGCGGTCACCGTATCCGGGTGCAGGTCTCCAGCGGCGCCTTCCCGCGCTACAACCGCAACCCCGGCTCGGGCGAGCCGAGGGCGACGGCGACCGCGCTGGTCCCCGCCGACCAGTTGGTCTTCCATGACCCGGACCACCCTTCGTCGGTGATCCTGCCGGTGCGGCGGGGAGACTGACGTGTGGTCAGAAGTCGGCGACGGCCTTCGCCTCCTGCCGGAGCTCCCGTGCGTCGCCGGGCAGCAGCCAGCCCTGGCGCTGCAGCCGGTTCGTCTCGCGGGCGATCTGCTTCACGTACGACGTCTTGCTCCCGTAGAGCGACTTCATCCGCTCCTGGGAGAAGGGCTCCTGGGCGCCGGCGCTGGTGCAGATCGAGTAGCGCTGGTCTGTGGAGTTGGCGAAGTAGCGGGCGGTCGGCAGGTCGCTGTAGGTGGTGCGGACACCGCCGAGGGGGATGCCGTACGCGTCGAGCTTCGCGGTGCCGTCGGTGTTGCGCTCGAACTGGGCGGAAGCCGGCGGGGTCTCACGCTTCTCGGACCAGTTCTCCAGGCGGGTCAGCGAGGACTGGAAGGTCTGGTTGAAGGGGAAGCGGCTGACGTCGTAGTCGCAGGCGAAGGGGCCGGTGGTGAGGAAGGCCTCCGGTGTCTGGCCGTAGGCGCGGGCCGCGCGAGGGGAAGCGGTGGAGGCGCCGGCGACCTCGTAGACACGGTAGTTGGGGCCGTCCGGGCGGCGACGAAGCTCCTCCTGTGGCCCGGTCAGGAGCACGATGACCGGTACGTCGAGGTCGCGGACCTTCTGGCGTGGGTCGTCCTTGGCGACGGCCGGTGCGGCGGAGTTGATCGGCTGGTAGTCGCCGGGGTTGCCGATCAGGTAGCCGTCGAAGACGGGCCGCCCGTTCGGCATGCGGATGCGGTCGTGGAAGCCCTCGCCCGTGTACGTCAGCCAGACCGAGGCGGCGAAGGCCCAGCCGTTGGCGTACACCGCCTTGACCCGGTAGCCGTTCAGCGGGTTGTCCGCGGTGCGGGTCTTCAGCAGGGTTCCCACCTGGCTGAGGATGTCCCAGTTCTGCCCGAACTCCGGGAGGCTGAGGGCGTCGTAGCGGACCGGGTCGGCCGTCTTCATGCGCTGCGTGGAGGACGACAGCGCGTGGGTGAGCACGGTGACCCAGGCGTCTCCGTCGGCGAACACCTTGTCGGCGGAGCGGGACAGGCCGTCGAGCCCGGAGGGACCCGCCTCCATGTGCACCTTGCCGGTGAAGTCCCGCGGGTCCTTCGGCATCCGCACCAACACCCGGGTCGTGTACGGCACATCGGCCTGCTTGACGCGCACCTCGCCGTCGGGGCCGTGCTCGTAGACGTTCGCCGTGCCGGAGACCAGGAACTCCTTCTCCGTGTAGTTGTCGGGGAGTTGGAGCTTGCCGCTGTAGTCGATGATCGGGTTGTGGTAGAAGGCTTGGCCGTTGCCCGCCGGAGGTGCGGTGACCGCGGTCGGCAGGGCGGCCGTGGCGGCGGCCACTACGGGCGTGGGTACCGGCGTGGGCGCCGGCGCGCCCGTCACGGTGGAGTTCGCCCCCATCACCGATGTCACTGGAACACCCACCGTCAGACAGGCCAGCCCGATCACCACGCACACACTCTTCTTGGACGTCCTCATCAGGTTCCTTCTCTCCCGTCCCCGAGGTCACCGCAAGTCAATACAGACCCGCATAACCAGGTCGTAACCACAGAAGGGAGAGGTAGCGAGTGCGCGTTCTGATAGCCGAGGGCGAGCGGATCCTGGCCGACTCGGTCGCCGAGCGGCTGCGGCGGGCGGCGTTCGCGGTGGACCTCGTGTCCGACGGGTCGGCCGCTCTGGAACGGATCGAACTGCACGCGTACGACGTCGTCGTACTGGACCGCGACCTGTCCGGCATCCGCGGCGATGCCGTCTGCCAGGCGATCGTCGCCTCCCGGAGCACCGCCCGGATACTGATGGTCACCGCGGCGGCCACCGTCGACGACCGGGTCGAGGGGCTGACCCTCGGTGCCGACGACTGTCTGCCCAAGCCGTTCGCCCTCGCGGAACTGACAGCCCGGGTGCACGCCCTCGCCCGCCGCGCCCGCCCCGCGGCTCCCCCGGTATTGGAACGGTCCGGCGTCCGGCTCGACCCCGCTCGCCGCGAGGTCTTCCGGGAAGGGAGCCAAGTCCGGCTGGCGAACAAGGAGTTCGCCGTCCTGACCGAACTGCTGCTGGCCGAAGGGGCGGTGGTCTCCGCCGAGCAGCTCCTGGAGAAGGCGTGGGACGAGAACACCGACCCGTTCACCAACACCGTCCGGGTCACCGTGATGAAACTGCGCAAGAAGCTCGGGGAGCCACAGGTGGTCGAGACAATCTCAGGGGCGGGATACCGCGTGCGGTGAACGCCTTTGGCAGAGGCGGCCGTCTTGGTCCTGAGCACGATCTCGACGTCGAGGGACTCCGACTCGCTGAAGGTGCGCAGCCGGATATCGGCCTCGTCGAGCGTGCCCGTCAGCAACTCCTTGGACAACGGCGGGGGGTTGTAGGGCTCTTCGCCCTCTGCCGAGGCCAGGGCGATGCGCCGACTCCCTTGCCGCGGAGGGGGTCCACCGCGCGCAGCCCTGCCACCCCGGCGCCGAGGGACGACGACGTTCTTCATAGTTGTTGCTCCCAGGACGCGGCGGCGAAGGCGCCGGCCATCGCCTCCGCGTCGACGAAGGTGCGAAAGCCCGCGACCCGGCCCCGTCCTCGGCGAGAGTGAAGATCTGGATCGCGTCGAGGTTCTTCTGTCCCGCTGAGGTCTGCGGTGCGACCTCCATGCGGGCGGCGGCCTCCGGCCAGTTCACGATGACGTCCACCGGGTTCAGGACGACCTTCACCCCGAGCGCCTCGAAGGTGTCGAAGAGCTGCTCGAAGTGCCGGCGCCCCCTTCGTACGCCGCTGTGCTGAACAGCGTGCGATGCCGGTCGATCACCCGCCGCGCGATCTCGATCTGTCCCGTGGTCACTGCCTTTCGAGAGCGAAGAGTTCGGAGTTCCACCTCAGGCCAGAGGAGTGATGGGTTTCTCGACGCCCACGAGCACCCGGCCGTACGCTTCGGCTGCGATCTGCGGGTTGAGCACTCCATGCCGGCTGGCGACCTCGAGGTCGCGCCAGAACCGCTGCAGTGGGCTGGATTCGGCGAAGCTGCTCGCGCCACCGATGTCCAGCAGGTGCTGCATCGACGTACGCAACAGCCGCAGGATGTTGCGTACGTCCATCTTGGCGCGGGCACGCTCGGCGTAGTCGGGGTAGGTGCCTGCGGCGGCCGCCTCGTCCACCACCGTGGCGACCCGGCGAGCGTGCAGCCACGCGTCGTCGAAGGCGATCTGGGCCTCGGCCCGGCTGCGCTGCACGCCGGCCACCGCGCGGGCGCTCGGTGCCAGCACGTACGCCATCGCCTTGTCCCTGGCGAGGAGTTCGTCGATGTGCTTGAGGGCGCCCTGCACCATGCCGAGCATCGGCGCGGTCACGATCAGGCACAGGTACGGCACGAACGCCGACCGGTACAGGGCTTCGTCGGGGTGCTCGTTGCCGTTGATTCCACCGACGGCCTTGACTACGGAGATGGTTCGGTGTTCCGGCACGACGATGTCGTGCGCGACCAGGGTGTTGGACCCGGTGCCCCGCATGCCGGCGACGTGGCTCATGGGCACTGGTCGCCGAACAGGCCGGCGAGGAAGCCGTTGCCGTTGCTCAGTGCGGTGACCCACGCCGTCGCCCCACAGCCCCGGCCCAGTTCGGCGACCGTCTCGACTAAGGTGCGCAGGTTGTGTTGGGCACCGCCGGACCGCTTCGGTACGGCGAGGTGGTTCAGGTCGGCGTCACGGAGCGCCTGGATGTTCTCGGCGACCACCACCCGGGCCTGTTCCACACCGAGGTACTTCTTGGCCAGCCGGTGGACGTGCTCGAGGGCGCCGTCCTCGACGATCTCGGCGCGGCCGCGCACCGAGAGCCACCGCCAGTGGTTCGCCGGGTCCACAACGGCCGGCGACACCATCGGGTTGCGCCGCAGATTGCGGTACTTGATCCGGTCCTTCGCCGTATTGAACAGCACCGTCTCCCCGTCGGTATCGACCCAGACGGGGGTCAGCTGTGGGGACCCGTCGCGCATCAGGGTCGCCACGATGCCCACGTGTGACTCGCCGAGCAGCGCCAGGTCGTCCCCGGTCAATTCGACGGTCATGTGCCCGCCTTCGCCGGCGCGATGTTCTTGTTGAAACGCAGCATGTTTCCCGGATCCCACGCGGTCTTCGCCTCGGCGAGCCGAGCGAACTTCGCCGGGCTGCCGTAGAGCCCACGAAGCCACTTGGGCCCCTGGTCGACGCTGAGGTTGACGTAGCCGTTCGCCCGCAGGTGCGGCCGCATCGCCGTGCGCACACCGTCGACCCAGGCGACGTAGGCGGCATCGTTCTCCTCGCCGTCCCACTGGCCGAGCGTCTCCCAGAACCAGCCGGCCCCCTCGCGCGAAAAGGCCACGGAATCCTCGGCGAAGTCGTTGCTGATGGCCCCGCCCATCGCCCAGAAGTTGATGATCGTCGGCGGCAGCACGTCAGCGGGTGGCGGCGCGAGCCGGGTGTGCTCCAGGGCGACCGCCACGGCGCCGTCGGTCAGATCGGTCAAGTACCCACCGCAGGTGTGCGCGCGGTGGCCGTAGGGCGCCACCACATCGAGCATCCGGTTGGTCTCCACCCATGTCGTGGGCTGGACGAGGTTGGCCAGCGGTCTGCCCAGCGCGACGAGCGGCGCGACGATGTCACCGGCACGCGCCTGATCACCCGTCCAGACGACCACCAGCAGCAGCACCCACTGGCCGTGCGCCTGTTCGGGGACGGACGGCAGCGGCGGACACGGCGCCATCGAGGCGATCACGCCCAACTCACGTGGAGCGGTGCGCATGTGGTGCGCGAGCCCGTCGAGCACCTGCGCCGCTTCGTCCATCCCGAACACGAGCAGGCCGCTGGTCACGTCGGGCCCCAGTTCGTGCGCCCGGTACTCGAAGCGGGTGACAACCCCCAGATTCGCGCCGCCACCGCGCAGACCCCAGAACAGGTCGGGATTCTCCTCCGCGCTGGCCCGCACCTTCCTGCCGTCGGTGGTGACCACGTCGCACGCCAGGAGGTTGTCGACCGTGGCTCCGAACCGGCGCATCAGGTACCCGACGCCGCCCCCGAGGGTGAGTCCCGCGACGCCCGTGGTGCTCACGGTCCCGGCCGGCACCACCAGTCCGTACCGCTGCAGCCCGCCGTCCAGCTCCCCGAGGAGGACTCCGGCGTCGATCTTCGCCACCCGGGTCCGCGGGTCGACGTCGATCCGTTTGAGCAGTGAGGTGTCGAGCACCAGACCACCACCGGGCATCGCTGTCCCGTCGACGCCATGGCCACCGCTGCGGATGGCGAGCGGGATTCCGGAGTCGGCGGCGAACCGCACCGCGGTGACGACGTCGTCGGCGTCCACGGCCCGCGCGATCAGCGCGGGGTCTTCGTGGGCCAACCGCATGTTGAAGATCGACCGGGCGGCGGTGTACCCCTCTTCGCCGGGCCGCAGTACCGGACCCTGAAAGGTCTCGGGGAACTTCGACAGGATGTCGGCGTGGTTCTGGGTCATCGGGTGCCCTTCCGGGTGGAGGCGGCCTCGACCGGGTTGATCAGCGCACCGAGACCCTTGACCTGTACGGCCACGACGTCGCCGGGTGCGAGGTAGACCGGAGGCGTGTGGCCGGCGCCGACCCCCGCCGGGGTGCCGGTGCTCAGCACGTCACCGGGCTCGAAGGTGTAGTACCGGGAGAGGCGTTCGATGAGTTCGGGGATGCCCACCAACAGGTCGCTCGTGTTGGCGTTCTGCATCACGGTGTCGTTGACCGTGGTGGTGAGGTCGAGGTCTCCGGGATCGCCGATCTCGTCGGCGGTCACGACTGCCGGGCCGAGCGGGGAGAAGGTCGGGAACTGCTTGCCCAACAGCATGTTCATCCAGGCGTACCGGCCATCGGCGGGTGTCCGCGCCGCCGCCAGGCCGTCGAGCGCGTCCCGGGCCGAGACGTCGTTCATGAGGGTGTAGCCGCCCACGTACGACAGGGCGTCCTCGGCGGACACGGCATGACAGGTGCTGCCGAAGACGACGCAGAGCTCGCCCTCGAAGTCGACCTTGTCCTGGAACCGCGCGGGGAGCCGGATCGGTTCGCCGGTGCCGATGACCGAGTTGGGGTTCTTGACGAACCAGGCCAGTTCCTCGGCCGGTTCCTCCCCCATCTCCGCGAGGTGGGACCGGTAGTTCGCGCCGGCGCAGACCATCAGCACCCGCTCGCCGAGAGGAGCCAGCAGCCGCGCACTGCCCGCCGGTACGAGCCGTCCCGCGGCCACGGCAGCGGCCGGGTCCGCAGCGGCGGCGTCGAGCGCCGCGTCGATCTCCTCGAACAGGGCGCGATCGGCGCCCATGAGCCTCGCGACGGTGGGTGGCGTGCGGTCACCGAGTATCGCGGGCAGGCTGAGCACGGCGCCGTCCGGCAACTCGGCGCCGGGCAGCGGGGGCCCGCCGAACGCGGTGTACGTCACAAGTCGCATGGCTGTCCTTCGTGTAGGTGGCGGGTGCGGCCGGGGTCAGGCCCGGCTGTCGTAGTGGTCGGGTAGCGCTGACCACGAAATCCTCTCGGCGATCAATCGCCTGAACTGTCGGAAGGCGACGCCCTGGTCGAACCCGACCGCGCCGACGACCAGCTCCTCGTCGACCAGCACCGCCAGCCAGGAACCGTCGTCTGGACCGCCCCGCAGAAACCGAATGTCCCCACCGTGGGTCGACCCGGCAATCTGCAGTAGCCGGCCGTGCTGCTCGGACCACCGGTAGGGCACGCCGTTGTAGGGCTCGGCGGCGTCGGGCCGTAGAAGGTTCGCTGCGGCGCGCGCTCCCTGCTCTCGGGCATTGGTCCACAGTTCGACCCGAAGGGAGCAGGACCGCCCATGAGGCCAGCGGGCGGCGTCGCCGGCCGCGTAGACACCCGGCACGGCGGTGCGCAGCATCCGGTCGGTCGCCACGCCGTCGGTGATCTCCAGGCCGGACGCCACGAGCCAGTCCGTCGCCGGTGCCGTTCCGACGCCGAGCACGACGACGTCGGCGCTGATCCGGGTCCCGTTGGTCAGTTCGAGCTCCTCCACCCGGTTGCGGCCGAGTAGTCGGGCGACCCCGACATCGCAGAGCATGCGCACACCGTGATCTTGGTGCAGACGCATCAGCGGCGCCGCGAGCGCCGGTCCCAAGGCGCGCTGCAGGGGCAGTGGTTGAATCTCGACAACCGTCGTGTCGAGGCCGCGGGCTCGTGCCGAGGACGCGATCTCACATCCGATGAAGCCGGCACCCACGATCACCACGTGCGGCCTGCCGCGGGCCAGGTCGGCCCGCAGGCCGCGGGCGTCGCCCAGTGAATGCAGCACGTGGACGCCGTCCAGGGAGCCCCACCCTCGCGGACGCACCGGGACCGAGCCGGTGGCGATGACCAACCCGTCGAAGCTGATCCCGCCGTTGTCGGTGCCGATCCGGCGGCCGCCGATGTCGAGGCTGCGCGCCGGCGTTCCCAGCATCGCCTCGATGTCGAAGTCGACGAGTTGGTCATCGGTCAGTAGCCGGATGTCGGACTCGTCCAGGTCGTCGGCGAGGAGTTGCTTGGACAACGGCGGGCGGTCGTACGGCAGCTCGGGTTCGGCGTCCAGGAGCGTCAGGCGACCGTCGTACCCCTGCCGACGCAGGGTCCGAACGGTATGGACGCCGGCGACACTGGCGCCGACGACCACGACGTTGCGCGGCGTCACCTGATCTCCTCTACGGGGTCTCGTCCTCATGACCGGGCGTTGCCCGGCTGCGTTCACCTCGTGGAGCGCAGCCGCGCCGCGAACTCGTCGTCGAGGACGTGCTCCACGGCGTCGGGATCGATGTCGGTCCGGCCGGTGATGTCGCGGCCTTCCGCATAGGTGAAGGCGTAACCGTGCGGGCGGCCGTGCTGGACCTCCCACCAGTTCCCGTCGCGGTCCTGGAGGTAGAAGGAATAGGAGCCGTGCTGTTCCATGATCTTGTTGACGCGCTTGATTCCGTACTTGTCCTTGACCTCGTTGAGCGTCTCGTAGGCAGCATCGACGGCCTCCCTCGACGCGACGTCGATCCCGTTGTGGTCGAGCATGGTCATCGTGCTCGGCGCCTCGGTCTCGACGACGACGTACGTGTGGTCCGTCCCCTTGCGCAGCAGTATCGAGACGGAGCTGAGCTGGACGACTTCGAGGCCGAAGACCTCTTCGTAGAATTCGCGAGAAGCCTGCAGGTCGATACTGGCCAGGGTCCCGTGCGAGAGCATGGCGACGTCGAGCAGCGGCTTGTCCGTACGGTGGCTGATGGTGATCTGCGGCATCGGAATTCCTTGCTCTTCGGTGACACGATTGCGGCGGGATGCGGGGTTGGTTTCTGGGCGCGACCGTCACTTCCAGGCCATCAAGCTCGGGCTGGTATTCGATCTGGCAGCTCAGCCGGGAGCTGTCGCGGCGACTCCCCAGTTCCTCGAGCATTTCCGTTTCGTACTCGTCCGGTTCTTCGAGCTGCTCAGCTCATTCCGGTGCGACGTAGACATGGCAGGTATCGCGCGTGGCGTTCCCGTTGCAGAGTCCGACGATTCCGATCTTGTGCGGACGCAGCTGCCACATCAGCGCCTGGCCCGTCTTCCCGTCGTACTCTTGCCGGGAGCCGTCAGGGCCTTTCACGACGATCATGCTGAGTTCATTTCCTCTCGTTCGGTAAGGACGAGTGACGAATCCCGGACTCGTGGGCTGACACTCCGGTGTGTGCAGGCTCCGGAGCGTTCGTTCGGAATAGGAGCGTGGATCGCTGAGGACAGCTCCCACAAGCGGCGATACCCGCAACGGTGGTGGGGTTCCCCCGCAAGCCGCTTTCGTGGAACATGAGCGGGGCTCGATCTGAACCGAGGTGTGCGATGGTCGCTGATGACCTCCTGCTGCCCCTTCCAGGCGGGGTGCGGACATCCGTTCCTCGGGTCGTGGAGGGATCCGACCGGCTGCTCCGGCTGGCGAAGTGTCTGTTGTCCGCGTCCGACTGGACCCAGTTGCTGTTCTGCGTTGGTCAGGCGTTCGAGAACGTTCCGGAGTTCCGTGGGCGCATCTGGGTACTGGGCTCGATCGACACCGTTGAGCTGGCACGCTTCCCGGTTGACGCGGTGTTGCCGAGCCAGTCGACCGAGGTACTCTCGACTGCCGCCGTAGCTTCCGAGGTGGCCCGTAGGCCGGACGGAACCGTGTTCGTCCCACTGCGGTCGCTGGGTGTGCAGCCCATGCTTCTTGAGCTGCACGGCTTCCCCGATGAGGAGCTGTCTGCGGTCGAGCACGCGGCATGCGTCGTCGCGTCGCGCGCGGCTTACCTCGCCATGGCGGATCCGGACGGCCGTATCATGCCGGCGCACCGCGGGACGGAGGAGGTGGCGCGGGCGGTTCGTGGCTTCTCGACCGCGCTGCAACCGCTCCTCCGGCACGACCGTCTCACGGTTTTCCTCCTGACGGCGGGGGATCGCGCGATCGAGCGCTTCGCGGTTGCCGGCGCCGTACCGCTGCCGGACGAGGAGACGATCTTCCCCATCTCGGAATTCGGACTCCGAGACAGCCTGATGCGGGACCTGCCGATGTTGACCGAGGACATCGCTCGTGACCGCGCGCCGCACAGCAGGGGGGCGCGGATCCTGGCGCGGGCCGGCTTCCGGTCGTCGCTGAGCGTGCCGCTGCGGCTGGCCGATCAACGGCTCGGGATGGTGCAGTTCCTCAGCCGGACCGCCGGCTTCTACTGCCGGCCCGACATCCGGGTCGCCCAGGACATCGCGGACCACGCGGCACCCTTCATCGATCATCTCCGTCGACAGGAGTCGGTGCGACCGGCGGCGCTGCGTGAGGCCATCGAGACGGAGCGGACCAGGTTGGCGCGTGACCTCGGTCGGGTTTCGCAGGGCGTGCTCGTTTCCGCCCGCCAGGCAATCGGCGACCTACTCACCTACGACGGCTCGGTGCCCGGCCTCCAGGGCCCGCTGGCCGGTATCGGCGAACTCCTCGACTCCGCGCGTGCGGAGATCAACGCGGCGCTCGCGGACATCGCCCCGCCCCCGCTCCGCTCCCGGCCGTTCGAGCGGGTCCTGAGGGAGACGGTGGCATCCTTTACCGCCACGTACGGTGTCGCGGCGGAGGTTCGGCTGGCCGGCGATCTCGCGACGCTCTCGATGACGGCCCGCCGGATGGGCCACGGGGTGATGTGTGCCGGGCTGGCCGCAGCGCACGCGGCGGGTGCCAGGCGCGTCCGGGTCTCGGTCACTGTCGACGACGACCTGCTGCTCAACGTGACCGACGATGGGGCACGTGGCCAGCGCCATCTCGACATCCAGACCGCTGCTCGCGGCGAACTGCAGACCATCGCGGAGTGCGCCCAGGCGCTCGGTGGCCGGGTCTACACCGAGTACGAGTCCGAGCGCGGCACCACGCTCGTACTCGACCTGCCCCGTACCCAGCCGATCCGCCGTGATCTTGAGGACGAGCGGTGGCTCGCTGCGGTTCCGGAGAATGAGCCCACCCGCTCCCTGCGGGTGTTCGTTCTGGATCAGCAGGGCGTCCGGCGAGCGGGTCTCACGCACTTCCTCGACGCCCAGCATGAGCTGCGGGTCGTCGGGCACGCCGCGGCCGCCGAGGAGGCGCGACGGTCGCTGGGTTGGCTGCAACCCGATGTCGTCTTCGTGGACGCCGAGGACGAGACGGCCGCCGACACCACGCGCGAGGTCCGCGCGGCCTGCTCGGGAGCCGTGGTGATCGGCCTCACGAGCCGCCCGGGCGCGGGCTTGACAGAGGATCTCGCTGCGGCAGGCATGGCGGGCGTTCTCCGGCAGAACCTCGAACGAGCTGAGCTCCTCGAGTCCGTCACAAGTCTGGTCGCGGGGGGCACAGTGGAAACCCACAGTGGCTCGCCGGGGGAGAACACGGCCGCCGACGCCGCACTCAACTCGCGCGAATGGGCCACCCTCAGGCTCATCGCCGAAGGACTCACGAACGCCGAGATCGGCGCGAAGCTCTACCTCGCCCCCAAGACGATCGAGCGGCATGTCGCCTCCATCGTTCGCAAGCTCGGCGCCCGGAACCGGGTCCATCTGGTGGCGGTCGCGATCGGCCGGGGAATGGTGCGCCCGGCGGCCGACTGACGCTCGAGCATGACGAGCCTGCGGGATCTGCCCTCGCAGCATCGGGTTCTCCCGCTTACTTGCGCGGCGTCGTGGGCCACACACTCGGGTGGTACCCCGAGCGGAGGACCATGAGCACACCGCAGCCCACGAGCGCCGAGGCACAGGCTCGCTCCTTCGACATGTTCAGCGTGCCGCCGACCTGCTTCGACGATCCGCACCACTGGCTGCGGATGTTGCGCGAATACGACCCGATCCACGCCAACGGCGATGGCACCGCCCTGCTGACCCGCTACGGCGATGTCCGGAAGTCGAGCTGAAGGTGCCGGCCATGGCCCGCACCTGACCGGGTAGGACCCGCACCCAGCGGCTCGGGCCCGGGATCGTCACGACCCCAATGGAGGGGACAGCGTGGATATCGCGATTCTGTCTGCAGCGCCGCCCGTGTGGGTTCGGCGGCTCAAGCCGCAGGCAACCCACAGCGCCACACCCCAGAGGCACTTCACCGACGATGTCGAGACACGCAATCGGGTCGGCGAAGGGGCCTGGCGATGGGCGATCGAGATGGGCCGGCGGGTAGCCACCGAGCTCGCGCGGCTGCATCCGGAATTTGCCCTGCCCGGAGATCCGGTCCGTCCCGCACCGACCTTCCTCAACGGCGTTCAGGCAGGCGCGGTCCGCGTCTTGCTGTCGGTCGCACTCAACGAGCAGCGCGGACTGATGACGAGGGAGAACCAGCTCGCGAATCAGGAGTTCGTCCGTATGGGGATCCCCTTGCCCACGGTGCTCCAGGCAGTCCGGACCGGCCCCACGTGGTTCGTCGACGCGTTCCTGGAGCAGATCGAGATCCACGCACCGGCCGACCAGCGCCCGGCGGAGATGCGTCGCGTCGTCCCGATCGTGCTGGCGGCGTTCACCGATTTCACGACCGACATGCAGGAGCGCTACCTGGCCGAACGCGCCCAATGGGCCACCGGCGTCGCAGCCAACCGTCGGGAACTGATCCGTCAGTTGGTCGCCGGCCACAGCCTCGACCTCGCCCAGGCATCAGTCACCCTGGACTACGCGCTGGCGGGCACACATCGCGCCTACATCCTTTTCTGCCCCGATCCTCCTGCCCCCGCCGTGCTCCAGCGCGCGGCCGCGGCCTTCACGACGCAGTTGGGCACCGCGCCGACGCTCGTCGTCCCTGTGAACGAACAAGAGGTCTGGATCTGGTACGCCGGTGAGCCCGCGCAACCAAGACCTCCGGCTGCGGCCAGGACCGGTGCGCCGCCCATCCGGGTAGCGTGTGGCCGTCCCGGCCCGGGTTCGGAGGGCTTCCGCATGAGTCATCTGCAGGCCCTCGAGGCGATGCGGCTGGCCCGGCATGACGTGGCCGCACCCGCCGAAGTGGATTACGCGGACGTCGAGGTCGTCGCCCTGCTCACGGCGAACCCGGAGCTGGCGCGACGCTTCGTCGAGGACACCCTGGGCGAGCTCGCACAGCCGACGGCCGAGATGCGCGAGGTCCGCGACACCGTCGCCTGCTATCTCGCCGAGAACGGCAGCCTCGTCCATGCGGGCAACCGGCTCTACGTCAACCGGAACACCGTGGCCTACCGGCTGTCGAAGGCCGAACGGCTCCTCGGCCACCACGTCAAGAGCCGTCAACTGGAGCTTCGCTGTGCGTTGGCGGTCATGCAGTTCCTGGAGAACGAGGCGCTGACCGTTCATGCGACCGTTCCATAGGCACCGCGCCAGAACACCAGTGGCTCAGCGGACCGGGCGTGCACCTCCATCGACTGCACCTCACCAATGACGATCACGTGGTCACCGGCTTCGCGTTCGGCCCAGATCCGGCAGTCCAGCCAGGCCATGGTGTCGCTGAGGGATGGTCCGCCCGGCCTGCGTCCCCATGAGCCGGCCCCGAAGCGGTCCACCCCGCGCATGGCGAAGGTCCGAGTCAGCTCGGCATGATGGCTGGCGACCACGTTGACGCAGAAATGGCCGCCTGCGCGGATGAGCGGCCAGGTTGACGACGTGAGCACCGCGCAGATCGACACCAGTCTCGGCTCGAGCGAGACCGACGTGAAGGAATTGCAGGTCATTCCGACCGGACCGTCCGCCGAATAGGCGGTGCCGAGCACAACACCCGTCGGGTACTCCGCCATGACCCGGCGCAGATCGGATCCGAGTTCCGCCCGCACGCTGCCGCCCTGATCGGCCGGTCCGGTGACAGTCGCCCCCTCAGAGGTCATCCGTCTCGTCCCTTCCTTTGCATACACCCGAAAGCGAGAGAGAATTGCGCACTTGGAATTCTGCGACGGGCGCCAATCTAAGCGGCGCCATAACCGGAGTCACGAGGCCCGCGAACCAAACGAAACGGTCCCAGCCTGGGCCGGCGGCTGGTATTCACGCCACCACATCTCATTGATACTGCAGGCATGGCGACGAACGTATCGCTACCCCTGGCGGGTATTCGAGTACTTGAGCTCGGCAACTATATCGCCGCACCGGCCGCAGGCCGGTTGCTGGCCGATTTCGGAGCCGAGGTCGTAAAAATCGAGAGACCGAAGACTGGAGACGAACTGCGGAACTGGCGGCTCTATGCCGGCACCACGTCGATGCTCTACCGGACGATCAACCGCAACAAGAAGTCGGTGGTCCTTGATCTGAAGACGGCGGACGGTCGCGCGGCGGCACTCGGCCTCGTTGCCCGCTCCGATGTGGTCCTGGAGAACTTCCGGCCCGGCACACTGGAGGCTTGGGGGCTCGGCCCTGCGGAGCTGGACGCGGCGCGTCCGGGCGTCGTCGTGGTGCGGATCTCCGCTTTCGGTCAGACCGGACCGATGTCGGACCGTCCTGGCTTCGCCGCCGTCGCCGAGGCGGTGGGCGGCCTCCGTGACCTGGTCGGCGAACCGGACCGTCCGCCATCCCGCACCGGCATCTCCATCGGGGACTCCCTCGCCGGCCTCTATGGCGCGTTCGGCGCCGTGATGGCGCTCTACCGCCGCGAGTCCTTGAGTGGGCGCCCGCACGCGCCGCTTGCCGAGCGGGTGATCGATGTGGCGCTCAACGAAGTGGTGCTCTCGGTGACGGAGTCGCTCGTCCCCGACCATCTTGCCCACGGGGTCGAACGCACCCGCGTCGGCGGACGTGTGGAAGGAATCGCCCCCTCCAACGCCTATCCGTGCGCCGATGGCACCAGCGTGGTCATAGCCGGAAACGGGGACGAGATCTTTCGTCGGCTGATGCGCGCCATCGGGCGAGCCGATCTCGCGGAGCGCCCCGATCTGACGGACAACGCCGGGCGGTGGGAACGACGAGACGAACTGGACGAGCAGATCGCCCACTGGAGCGCGTCCCTTCCGCAGCGGCAGGTACTCGAAACGCTCGCAACCGCTGGGGTGCCGGCCGCTCCCATCTACAAAGCCGCCGACATCGTCACCGACGCCCAGTACCGGGCGCGCAACATGATCCAGTATTTCGACGTCGACACCGGGGCCGCCGAGCCGCAGCGGGTCGGCTTCCCGGGGATCGTGCCCGTGCTGGGCGGGGCATCGCTTCCCGTCCGGAGTCTGGGTCCGGACCTCGGGGAACACACCGCCGAGGTCCTCGAAGAGTTCCGCAAGCACGACAGCGCCGACCGCGACACCGCCTCGGAGGCAGACGAATGGGCCGGGATCGAGGTGCCCCGATGACCGTACTCGTGCGGGACGTGACACTGCGCGACGGACTGCAGCTGACCGGCAAGACGCTACCGGTCGGCGTCAAGGTGCAGGTGGTGCGGGAACTGCTCCGGATCGGCCTGCCGGCACTGGAGGTCGGCTCCCTGGCCCGCCCCGATCTTGTGCCGCCGCTCGCGAACACCCTGGAGGTCCTCGCCGAGCTCACCGATGAGGAACGCGACCGGTGCTGGATCTGGGTGGCGACACCCGGCCAGGTGCGGCGCGCGATGGACGGCGGCGCCCGGCACGTCCAGTACTGCCTGTCGGTGTCCGACGCGCACAACCTGGCCAACATCGGCAGAGACACCGAGGCGAGTCTCGCCGCCATGCCCCAGGCCGTGGAGAACGCGCTCGGCGCCGGCGGCAGCATCCAGTTGTGCCTGGCCACCGCCTTTACGTGCCCCTTCGAAGGCCCGGTCGACCCGAACCGGGTCATCTCGATCGCCCAGGACCCCCGGACGGCCGGCGCCGAGGACATCGTCGTCTGCGACACCCTCGGTCAGGCCGTTCCGGCGGAGGTGACCCGGCTCATCCGTAGGCTTCGGACGGAGGCCCCTGCCCGCCGCACCGTGTTCCACGGACACGACACCTGGGGACAGGGCGTCGCCAACACTCTCGCCGCCGTCGAAGCCGGCGCGAGCATGGTGGACGGTGCGCTCGGCGGCCTCGGCGGGTGCCCTTTCGCCCCCGGCGCCAGCGGAAACACCGCGACTGAGGACCTGCTCTTCGCGCTCCGCCCCCACTGGCTGACGCCGTCGATCCTGGAACAACTGACGCGACTCGGCGAGGACCTCCTGTCCGAACTGGGCGAGCCGAACCGGTCGCGGTCAGCCCAAGGGGTGCGATCGCAGGCGACCGCGTTCCCGTGGACGGCAGGACCGCGGTGAGTGGTGTGCCGCGCGCCTGGATGCCTTCCGTGAGCGAAACCGGAGTTCGCCGCGCAGGCGGTACTCGAACATCCCGGTCAGAACGAGAAGTCGCGCAACGGGCGCTGGCCTGCGGGCCCTTCCTCGTGGACGGCGCGGTGAGGCCGTCCCTGTGGATGACCCCCAAGAAGGCGCGCACAGCCGCATTCACCGGGGCGTCCACCGGCGCCACGGAACCAGCTCTCGCCGCGCAATCGCCGCCGCAGCCGCCGCGAGCGCACAGGGCGGCCGCCTTGAGCTGGCCACCTAGGCTACGCAACGCACCTTCTTTATAAAGACCAAGCTCAGCCTTCGGCCCAGGCCGCCTCTTCTGCCTGCGCGGTGTCGTAGGCGCGGCGGGCTGCGGCGACCTGCTGCATATGCGCACCGGACCAGCTCGTGAGGGTGTCGAAGACTGGGATCAGGGTGCGGCTCAGGTCGCTGATCTCGTATTCCACGCGTGGCGGGATCTCCGCGTGGTAGGTGCGGACGACCAGGCCGTCGCGTTCGAGTTGGCGCAGGCGCTGGGTGAGAACCTTCGGCGTGATCGAGGGCACGGCCCTTTGCAACTCGTTGAAGCGCAGCCGACCGTGGTGTGCCAGCGCCCACAGGATCGGCGTCGTCCAGCGGCTGAACACCAGGTCAAGCATCGGGTTGATCGGGCACGCCTGCTCAGTCACGTCGGTCATGGTCTTTCCTTCGCCTCAGGATTCCCGCCACCGCGGGCACTTTCCTCAAGGTAACCACTATATCGGAGATAGTAGCCTGGTGGTAGAAGAAGCGGCGCCTGGAACACCCACCGGGGCGCTGACACGTCGGACCCGCCCCGCCACGGGCAGGTCCTGGACGCGAAGGAGGTATCACCATGACATTCCCGGCACTGCCCGAACGCGAGGGCACTCGGCCCCGGACCGGCCCCGAGGTCCCGCACCTCCAGCTCACCCAGACCAGCCCGCCGCAGATCAGGGAACAGTTGCGGCAGTGGATGGCCGGCACACTGCCCGGCACCGTCACGGGCCGCAGCGAAATCTCCGCCCCCGACACCTGGGCGGTTCTCCTCAAGGACGTCGCCCCGGCCAAGGACGCCGTGCTCTTCCCGCCCCGCTGGAACGCGGAGTTCGCCCACCTGCACGCCGACGGCAGCCTCCACCTGGCCCTGGACCCAGCCGACCACGCCTCGTTCCTGGCCTCCGGCTGGGGCGAGAAGCACCCGCTCTACCATCGCGGCGTCAACGTCGTCATGTTGTACGCCCCTCGCGACCAGGCCGACCTCGCCGTGGCCGGGAAGGTCATCGCGGCCGCCTACGAGTACGCCACCGGCCGCGCCCCAGTCACCGGAACCGCCGCGGCCTGACCCCGGCCCCGGAAACGGAACCCATCGCAAGCAAGACCAAGTGAACGCAGAAGGAAAAGAGACATGTCAGATCTTGAGAATGGCACCGAGCAGGACCTCGTCACGGCGAACATCGCCCGGCAGAAGGCAGCCGATGACGGCTTCAACACCCACGACATGCAGGCTTTCGAAGCGCTCCACACCGACGACGTCAAGGTGTACCTCACCGGACGCACCGAGCCGACGACCGACATCCACACCCACCGCGCAGACACCGAAGCCCTCATCACGGCATTCCCCGACATCCGAGTCGACAACGACCCGTACCGCACCACGTTCGGGGGCGGCGACTGGACATGTGCGATGAGCCTGATGCGCGGCACGCACACAGGACCGCTACAGGGCCCTGGCGGCCGGGTCATCCCGCCGACCGGCAAGTCCTTCGTGGTCAACTTCGCCACCATGTGCCGCTGGGACGACAACGGCAAGATCGCCGAGGAATACGTCATGTGGGATGCCCCCGCACTGATGGAGCAACTCGGCCTGGCCTAACGGAACCTGCCGGGTCGTTGAGACTCGGTGCCGTAGCCACCAGCAGGTGAGCACCTTCCTCGCCGGAACTTTCGAGTTCTGCTGTCAGACCGTGCCCCTGCTGGTCGGCCGGGAGGCCAGACCGCTGATGGGGTGGCGTGCCCGCTCCATGGGGCGTGAGCACTGGATCCATTAGGCCGCGTCCGTGCCTTCCGCAGGCTCCATGGGAAGCGAACTGCCTGACCGGGAGGATGATTTGCTGCTGATCGGTGACGACTGGGCCGAGGACCACCACGATGCCGAGCTTCAGGACGAGACCGGCCGACAGCTGGCCGCGATGCAGCTGCCCGAAGGCGCAGCGGGCATCGCGAAGCTGCACGAGCTCGTCGCCCGGCACGGTGGTGAGGACCTGGATCCGGCCGAGGTGGTGGTGGGGATCGAGACCGACCGCGGTTCCTGGGTGCAGGACCGCTCCCTGATCGCCTCCGGCTACCAGGTCTACGCGATCAACCCCCGACAGGTCGCCCGGTTCAAAGAACGCTAACGGGGTACCACCCTGGTGCTGGAGCTGCCCCGGGTCCAGCCCGTGCGCCGCGACCTGGAGGACGAACGCTGGCCGGCTGCCGTGCCGGACAGCGAGCCGTCGCCGTCGCTGCGGGTGTACGTACTCGATCCCCACGGGGTGAGAGGTGCCGGACTGAGGCACTTCCTCGACGCCCAGCACGAATTGCGGGTGGTGGGGAACGCCGCGACGATCTCCGAGGCCCGGCGCTCGATCGGCTGGCTGCGCCCCGACATCGTGTTTCTCGACGCGGAGGACGAGACCGCCCCCGTGGCCACCCGTGAGGTGCACCAGGTGTCACCGGACTCGATCGTGGTGGGCCTGACCAGCCGTATGGGGAAGGCACTGGACGGCGAACTCCTGAAGGCGGGCGCTGCCGGAGTGCTCCCGCAGGATCTGGAGCGCGCCGAGCTTCTCGGGGCGATCACGCGACTGGTGCGCGGGGATTCGCCGGAACGACGGACATGGACGGCCCACGCCGTGCCACAGGGTGCTTCCGCGCTGAACTCCCGGGAGTGGGACGTGCTGAAGCTGATCGCCGAGGGCCGCACCAACTCCGAGATCGCGGCGGAGCTCTATCTTGCGCCCAAGACCATCGAACGCCACGTCGCGACGGTGATCCGCAAGATCGGGGCCCGCAATCGGGCCCACCTCGTCGCCCTGGCGATCGGCCGCGGACTGGTGCGCGCGCCCCTCGACTGACCGCACGCGGGCAAGGCTGCGGGTTCTCCCCCACGCACATGCAGGTCTTCCCGCTTATCCGCGATGTCCTCTCCGTCGCAGACTTCGGGCACTGGCACCCGGCAAGACGCACGGAGGAGAGACATGGGTACACCTGATGTCGCCACAGGCGGGACGCTGGAGACGACGGCCGAGGCTCGCTCCTTCGACCTGTTCGATGTTCCCGAGGGGTACTTCGACGATCCCCAGCGCTGGCTGAGGCTGCTGCGTGACCACGACCCGATCCACAGCAATTCCGACGGCACGGTGCTGCTGACCCGCTACCACGACGTCCGCCGCGTCTGGCGGGACCTGTCGGCGTCCGTCGACAAGAGTGAGATGTTCCTCCGCAAGTTCGGCGAGGGCCCGCTCCTGCGTCACCACACGACCGGAATGCTCTTCCGCGACCCGCCGGACCACGACCGGCTTCGGATGATCGTCAATCCGTTCTTCGACCCCGACCAGGTGGAGCGGTTCCGCCCGTTCATCAACGACCTGACGGACCGGCTGCTGGACGAGGCCGCCGACCGCGGCGAACTGGACTTCGTCGCCGACTTCGCCCGGCGGATCCCCATCTCCCTGATCACCCGCATCGTGGGTTTCCCGCCCGAGGACGGCGGCCTGCTGCGCTCGCTCGGGCTGCGGGTGCTCTTCCCGCTCAACCCGCGGGTGAGCCAGGAGGTCATCGACGACGGCAACGCCGCGGCCGCCGAGTTCTCCGACTACATCCTCGAACACGTCCGCCGGGTCCGGCGCCGTGGTGTCGACGGCGAACCGGAGAGCGTGATCGAAGCTCTGGTCGCGGCCGAGGCCGAGGACCGGAGGATGTCCGAGGAGGAGGTGGTGCAGATGTGCCTGCTCGTGTTCAACGGCGGCCACGAGACCACCACCAACCTCATCGCGGTCGGTACGCACCACCTGCTGAATCACCCCGACGAGTACGCCCGGCTGCCGGAGTTCACGGAAGAGCAACTGCCGGGCGCCGTCGAGGAACTGGTCCGCTACGTGACGCCCTTGCAGCTCCAGGGGCGTCGTACGACGAAGGACCTGGAGCTCGCGAGCGGTCCGCTGGCCGCCGGCACGGAGGTCATCCTCTGCCAGGCGTCGGCCAACCGCGACGAGCGGGCCTTCGACGACCCGGCTCGGCTCGACCTGAGGCGCACGTCGAACGCGCACGTCTCGTTCGGCCTCGGGGTGCACGCCTGCCTGGGCAACCAACTGGCCCGGCTGGAAGCGAAGATCGTGTTCCCCAAGCTGGCCCGCCGTTTCCCGGCCCTCGCCCGAGCGGGAGCGCCGGCCTTCAACGAGAACGTCCGCTTCCGGGGCCTGAACAGCCTCCCGCTGGACGTGGGAGTCAACGCATGACCACCACCAGCCTGACACACGACCCGGCCGGCTTCTACGACCGTCTCGGCCCGTTGCACTACGAGCCGCTGTGGCGGATGCGGGGCGCCCTCCCCCTCGAGCCGGTCACCGCGATGGTGCCCCACCTGTGGCGCTACGACGAGGTACGCCCGCTGATCATGGAGGCGGGCGACCTGATCACCGCCGAGGAAGCCGAACGACGGGTTCTGGCTCTCAAGAACCCCGGCACGGCCACCCACGAGGTGGCCAGGGCGACCGACACCCTGTGGGCCGCGATCCAGCTCGTCCTGCCCGGTGAGGTGGCCCCCGCCCACCGGCACACCCCGGCCGCCCTGCGCTTCGTCATCGAGGGCGAAGGCGGCTACACGACGGTGAACGACGAGCGATACGACATGCGCCCCGGTGACCTCATCCTGACCCCGAACTGGTCCTGGCACAGTCACGGCCACACCGGCGGCGCGCCCATGCTGTGGCTGGACGGGCTGGATCTTCCGCTCTCGCACGCGCTGCACACCGTCTTCGCCGAGTTCCCCCCTGCCGAGGCGAGGCGGCCCGCCGCCTCTCCGGCCGGCCCGGCCAGAACCCACGCGTTTCCCTTCGCGGAGATGCGGGCCGCACTCGAAGCCCGCCGCGACGAGCCGGGCGATCCGTACGACGACATCCTGATCGAATACCTCCACCCGGAGACCTCCGGCCCGGTCATGCCCACCATCTCGGCGGCCATACAGCTGCTGCGCCCGGGCGTACGCACCGCGGCACACCGGCACACCCACAGCGTCGTGTATCACGTGGCCGCCGGATCGGGGTGGTCGACCATCGGCGGACAGCGCTTCGAGTGGACCCGGGGCGACACCTTCGCCGTCCCCTGCTGGGTACCGCACCGGCACGCCAATCCGACCAACGGGGACGCCCTTCTCTTCTCCTTCTCCGACGCGCCCGTCCTGGACGCGCTCGGCCTGTCACGGGAGAGCGCCGTCGACGAGGAGATCCACTGATGCGGCTGTACACGTTCGACGACTACCGCCTCGGCGCACAGGCCGACGACGGCCGACTGGCCGACATCACCGACCTCGTCAGCGCTGACATCGCCCCGCGCGACCGCATGACGGCGCTGATCACGCACTGGGATCGACTCGCCTCTCAGGTGCGAGGAGCCGTGCGATCGCCGTCCGGCCCGGCCCTCTTTGACGTCACGGTCCGCGCCCCGCAGCCCAGGCCCCGCACCCTCCTCGCCGCGCCGGTGAACTACCTGCGCCACCAGGCCGAGATGGGCGGCGACGGCGGTGTGTACGCCGACGCCGACATCAAGACGATCGCGTCGTACGCCGGCTTCGTGAAGGCGAGTTCGTCGATCACGGGCCCTGACGGAGCCATCGAGATCCCCTTCCCGGACCGGCGCGTCGACCACGAGGCCGAGGTCGGCGTCGTGATCGGGCGCCGTGCCTCCCGGGTTCCGCGCGAGCGGGCACTCGACCATGTCTTCGGCTACGTGCCGCTGCTCGACATCACCATCCGCGGCGAGGAGGACCGGTCCTACCGCAAGAGCTTCGACACCTTCACCCCGATCGGTCCCGCCATCGTGACCGCCGACGAGATCCCCGATCCCGCCGACATCGCGTTCCGGCTGAGCGTCAACGGACAGGAACGGCAGAAATCCACGACCCGTCATCTGATCTATGACATCCCGCGCCTGATCGAGCTCTACTCCGAGGCCATGACGCTGGAGCCCGGGGACATCATCGCCACCGGAACACCCGAGGGTGTGGGACCCATCTCCCCCGGAGACCAGGTGGTCCTCACCGTCGAGGGCGTCGGCGAGCTCACCATGCCGGTCGTCGAGCGACCATGACAGGCCTCTTGCGCACACTTTTTCGAGCCGTCTCCACATCTGTGAAAGAAAGCGGGAACCAGCCGTGATCATCGTGAATGGCCAGGACGGGGCACGACATGAATTCGACGCCAAGAAGGGGCAGGCACTCATGTGGCAGCTCCGCCCCCTCAAAGCGGGAGTCGTCGGGCTCTGCAACGGAAACGCGGCCTGCGGGACCTGTCACGTGTACGTCGCTCCCGAGTGGGCCGACCGCCTCGAAGCCCCGGACGAGTACGAGGAGGAAATGCTCGCCGAGATGAGCAATCGTCAGAAATTCTCCCGTCTGAGCTGCCAGATCGAGTACCAGCCTGATCTCGACGGTCTGGAACTGACTGTCGCCCCCCGCCGCTGACCCCGACCCACTGCCGCCAAGGCATCACCCGGACAACGGAGTTCGACCATGCCACAGATCACCAGAAGTCACCGGACCGACAAGCCTCTCCTCGACATCACCATGATCTCCCACGGCACGCTCGGGTCGGTCGACCTGCAGGTCTCACGCCGGTTCTACGAGGAGGTACTCGGCTTCGACGTCATCCAGCTGAGCCCGGTCTCGATACTGCTGCGCAAGGGCAGCGACCACACCTACGTCGTGGTCGAGACCGGTGAGCAGAGCAGGATGTCGATGCTCGACCACAACGGAATCGACGTCGCCTCCCGCGCAGCGGTCGACGCGGCCCACGAGGCGCTGCACTCGGTCAAGGACGAGTACGGGATCCAGCGCATCAACCCCGTCATGGAGCAGCACGGCGCCTACTCCTTCTACTTCAGGGACGTGGACGGGAACTGGTGGGAGCTGCTGCACGGCCGCTCCCAGGGCTATGCCTTCGCCTACGGCGAAGGCCGTGACATCACCGGTCGCACGGACGTGGATCCCGCCGACATGGAGCACGTGCTCGACGACGAGTTCGCCGAGCGCCTGCTCGGCGGAAGGGGCTGAGACATGCCACTCGTGGAAGCCGAACTCATGGACCACCTCTTCGACGGCGAGTTCGTGGGGGAACCGGCCGCCAAGCGCGCCGAGTCCGACACGGATTGAGGACAGGAGCGACATGCCGAGCAACATCGTCGTGGTCGGCGGCAGCGTCGCCGGGGTACAGGCCCTGCAGACCCTGCGGGCCTCCGGTTACGACGGCCGACTGACCCTCGTGGGCGCCGACCCCGAACTTCCGTACAACCCCACGCCGTTGTCGAAGGAACTTCTCACCGGGGAGATGGACGAGGACGACGTCCGCCTCCTGGTGGACGAGGAGTACGAGGATCTCCAGGTGGACCTGCGACTCGGGACACCGGCGCAGGCCCTGGACCTCACGGAGCGCAAAGTCCACGTCGGCCCTTCGCGTCTGGCCTACGACGGGCTGATCATCGCCACCGGCTCCGAGGCCGTCCGCCCCCGCGGCTGGTTCGACCTCGAGGGAGTCCACACCCTGCGCAGTCTCGACGAGGCCCGGCGCATCAATCAGGCCATGAACAGCGGCAGTCCGTCCGTAGCGATCGTGGGGGCCGGTTTCATCGGCCTGGAGATCGCCGCCGCCGCCCGCCACCACGGTCTCGACGTCACCGTCGTCGAAGCCGCGCCGTCCCCACTCCAGCGGGCGGTGCCCGCGGCACTGGCGGCGCCCGTGGTCCGCCTGCACCGCGACAGCGGAGTACGTGTGTTGTGCGGCGTCGGAGTGGCGCGGCTCGTCGGGTCGGGGCGGGTCGACAAGGTCGAACTCACCGACGGCACCGTCCTCGACGCCGATCTCGTCGTGGTCGGCGTCGGCGCCCGGCCGGCCACGGGGTGGCTGACGGGGTCGGGGCTCGCCCTCGACGACGGGATCGTCACCGACGCGACGCTGCTGACCAGCGCGCCCGGGGTCTACGCCGTCGGCGACGCGGCCCGCTGGACCGGCCCGGACGGCCGGACGATCCGGGTCGAACACTGGACCAACGCCCGTGAGCACGGACGACGAGCGGCCCTGAACCTGATCGACCCGCAGTCCGCGGAGCCGTACGCCGGAGTGCCGTACGTCTGGTCCGACCAGTTCGGGCAGCGCTTCCAGCTCGCCGGCACGGCACACGCCGAGGACCTCTACTTCCTCAGCGGAAGCCCCGAGGACGAGACCTACGTCGCGCTTCTCGGCGACGGCAACAAGGTCGTGGGTGCCGTCGGATTCGGCGGCCACCCACGGCAGTTCACCAAGGCCCGGCGCCTGGTTACGGCGGGCACCCCATGGCCGGAGGCCATCGGCCAACACCAGTGACCCCGGACGCGTTCCGCGCGATCCGGGGAGGAGAAAGGCAATTCATGGTCACCACTGTCGATTCGGCGACCCCCGACATCCGGGACGGCTCCCGGAAGGAGCTGCTGCGCACGCTCGGCATCGTCGAGAAACGCGTGTTGTGGCTCGCCACCGCGATCATCGACCACGCGAACCGGGTGCGGCCCAATCCCTCAGGGCTGAAGGTCGGTGGCCACCAGGCGTCGAGCGCTTCGATGACCTCCATCATGACCGCCCTGTGGTTCCATGAACTCACCCGGCACGACCGGGTGTCGGTCAAGCCGCACGCGTCTCCCGTCCTGCACGCCATCAACTACCTGCTGGGCGACCTCGCACCGGAGTTCCTCACCCAACTGCGGTCCTTCGGTGGCCTGCAGAGCTACCCCAGCCGTTCCAAGGACCCCGATCCGGTCGACTACTCCACCGGATCCGTGGGCATCGGCGCGACCGCGCCTCTGTGGGGAGCCATCGCCCGCCGCTACGTCGACGGCCGATTCGGCGGCGCGGACAGCGGCCGCCAGTATTCGCTGCTCGGGGACGCGGAACTGGACGAGGGCGCGATCTGGGAGGCCGTGCAGGATCCCATGGTGGCCGGCCTCGGCGAGATCGTCTGGGTCGTCGACCTCAACCGCCAGTCACTGGACCGGGTGGTCCCCGGAACGGCGGCGGAGCGACTGCGCGGCATGTTCGCCGCCGCCGGCTGGCAGGTCCTGACCCTCAAGTACGGGCAGCTCCTGGAGGAACTGTTCGCCCGCCCCGGCGGCGCCGAACTGCGCCTGCGTCTGGACACCATGGAGAACCCCGAATACCAGCGGCTGCTGCGCTGCACCCCGCAGCAGCTGCGGGACCGGTTGCCCGGCACGGGCACCTCGTCGGCGGCCGTGGCCGAGCTGATCACCCAGTTGGACGACGACACCCTGCACCGCGCGGTCCGCAACCTCGGCGGTCACGACCTCGGCGCGCTGTTGACGGCCTACGACGACATCGACGACTCCCGGCCGACCGTGATCTTCGCGTACACGGTCAAGGGGCACGGGCTGCCGACCGAGGGCCATCCGCAGAACCACTCCTCCCTCCTGACAGGCGAACAGATGGCCGAGTTCGCCGCCCGCCTGGGAGAGGACCTCGAAGCTCCCTGGTCGGTCTTCGCCGACGGCTCGCCGGAGGCGACGCTGTGCGCGGCGACGGCCGAGCGGCTGCGCAGGCCGCGCCAAGAAGCGCTGACTCCCCCAGCGGTGCCCGCCGACCTCGACCGGGCGGCTCCCGGCGGTGTCGGAAACACCCAACAGGCCCTCGGCCGCGTCCTGCTGGACCTGACCCGCAAGGCACCGGAGGTGGCAGGCCGGATCGTCACCGTGAGCCCGGACGTCAGCTCGTCCACCAACCTGGGCGGCTGGCTGAACAAGGTCGGCGTCTGGTCACCGACCGAGCGCACCAACTGGTTCGCCGACGACGCCGAGACAATCCTGCACTGGCGGGAGAAGCCCTCCGGCCAGCACCTCGAACTCGGCATCGCCGAGACGAACCTGGTCGGGCTGCTCGGCGAACTGGGCGCCACCTGGAGCCGCTGGGAGCAACCGCTGCTGCCCATCGGCGTGGTCTACGACCCCTTCGTCAACCGTGCCCTGGAGCCCTGGTCGTACGGTATCTACGCCGGCGGCCAGTCCATCCTGGTCGGTACCCCCTCCGGCGTCACCCTGGCCGCTGAGGGCGGCGCCCACCAGTCGATCACCACACCGTCGTTGGGCATCGAGCAACCCGGATGCGTCTCGTACGAGCCCGCGTTCGGGATCGACACGGAGTGGTGCCTCCTGGAGTCGCTGTCCAACCTCGGCAAGCCCGACGGCAGTTCGGCGTACCTGCGGCTGTCGACGAGGCCGGTGGACCAGAGCCTGGCGGCCGTACCGACCGATCCGGCCGCGCGCGAACGCCGCCGTCGCCAGACCGTAGCCGGCGCCTATCCGCTACGCCGCGCCCATACCCCGGCGGTCACCATCGCCGTGATGGGCGCCCTGGTGCCCGAGGCCCTGGCCGCCGCCGACCGGCTCGCCTCCCTCGGACACCCGGCCGATGTCCTCTGCGTCACCAGCCCCGACCTGCTCTTCCGGGCCCTGCGGGCCCGGCGGGGACAGGAGGACGCACCCAGCTGGATCCTCGACCAGGTTCTCCCTGCGGAGCGCGCCACCCCCCTGGTCACCCTCGTCGACGGGCATCCGCACACACTGGCCTTCCTGGGCACGGTGAACAACGTGCCGGTGACCACCCTCGGCGTCAGCCGGTTCGGTCAGTCCGGGGCACTCGACGACGTGTACCGGTACCACCACATCGACACCGACAGCGTCGTGCGGGCCGCCCTCGATCTCATCGGGTGAGACGCGCGCAGCACCGAGCCCACCCGAACAGCCGCCGGCCGAGCCCTGTCCTGCCCGACAGTCGGCCGGAGGTTCCATGTCCGGACAATCCTCGATGCGACATCGATAACAAAAGCCAGGTCGCCGAATTTTCGGCTCACCCGCTGGGGCCCTGCTGACCTTCCAGAAGATCCACGACGCCGACATGCGCACTGGCCCGGCGCCCCTGACCGACACTGAACGCGCAGCCGCCGAAGCCCACACCCCACCCGCCCTCACTGCGGCCAAGCCCGAACCGGTACACCCACAGCCGGAGATCGTTCCGGCCTACCTGGCAGATGCCGTCGACCACGACTCCCTCCTCGATACACACGGCGGATGGGAGAAATGGCGGACCTGGTCGGACAAGACACCCCACGCCATCCACGAATCCCAGACCCTGCGTATCGAGCGCGTCCACGAAACCCACGCCCACGAAACAGCGTGGACCCTGGCCGCCTGCGAGGCGCCCGTATCCGACTGCATATGGGTCCTCACCGCGACCGGCACCGCCCCTTCCCAGTGCTGCAGGAACTGCTGGACCACCTCGCCGGCAGCGACGGCTGGGAAACCGCCATCGGCGCACCGGTGGGCGAGAAGCTGGTCACCACGGCCACTCAGCCCCTCTCCGGAGCGGATCGAAGCACACCGTGGACGGGCGATGGATCCGCTGGACGTCCCCCGCCGGGGACGCGGGTGTCCCGTTCGACGCCTTCACCGCCCAGCACCCGAGCCAGAACCTGGCCACCTGGACCGTCTGGGCTCGTCCTGACCCGGACCTGACCCGGACCTGAGGCTGGTCCCCCTTGGTACCGCAGTACCACTCCCGCATTCAAGGAAGTCCCCCGCGGCCTCAGGGGTCACGCCCGATAATGTGTGCGACGGCCTGGTCAGCCTCACCGGCGCCGACGTCGTCCCCCGAGCGGCGCCTTCCCGCGCTACCACCGCAACCCCGGCTGGGGCGAGCCGAGGGCGACGGCGACCTCACTCACCCGTGCGTCGCACCGGGCAGCAGCCAGCCCTGGCGCTCCAACCGGTTCGCCTCCCGGACGACCCGTTTCACGTACGACGCCTTGCTGCCGTAGAGCGACTTCATCCGCTCCTGCGAGAAGGGCTCCCGGGCGGCGGAGCTGCTGGAAGGGCGGCGGGGTTTCGCGGCCGTCGTCGAGGGCCGGGGAGTCCGCGGAGTTTCCGTCGCCGCCCTGGGAGCTGCCGGAGACCCGGCCGCCCTCCCGGCTCCTGGCGGATGCCGTGTTATTTCAGTCATTCTGTGAAGAAGCCGCATTGTCAGTTCGGTCGACAGCCTGCGCTTCATAGCCCCTCGGCACCAGGAATGCCGCCCCGAGCCCCCAGTACTTCGTGAAGAAGGCGTTGTAGTTGGCCATTTTGTCGGCCCGCAGTTGGCCGATCGGGAGTTGATTGATGGCGCTGGTGCGCCGGTGGCCGGTACCTCCAGGCCGGCCACGGCCGCACTGTTGGGGCGCGGTCCGTTTACTTGTCGACCAGACTCATGTGGACCTCGTTGTAGCGGTCGCCGCGGACGCCGACGCGGGCCGCCAGCGCGTCCAGGTCCGCCTGCTCGTCCGCGGACAGGGCGAGCTGCGTGGCGGCGGCGTTCTCCTCCACCCGTGCGATGCGGCGTGTGCCGGGGATCGGCACGATCGACGGGTGCTGGGCGAGCAGCCAGGCCAGGGCCACCTGTCCGGGTGTGGCGTTCTTCGCGCGCGCAAGGGCGGCTACGTGGTCGATCAGTGCCTGGTTGGCGGCGAGGTTGTTCTGGTCGAACCGTGGGATGGTGGTGCGGATGTCGTCGTCGGTGAACGCGGTCGTGGTGTCGACGGTGCCGGTGAGGAAGCCCTTGCCGAGCGGGCTGAACGGTACGAATCCGATGCCGAGTTCGGCGAGCGTGGGCAGGACTTCGGGTTCGGGGTCGCGGGTCCACAGAGAGTACTCGCTTTGTACCGCCGTCACGGGATGGACGGCGTGCGCACGGCGGATCGTCGCGGCACCCGCCTCTGACAGGCCGAAGTGCCGCACCTTGCCGGCCTGCACCAGCTCTGCCACGGCGCCCGCGACGTCCTCGATCGGCACGTCGGGGTCGACCCGGTGCTGGTAGAAGAGGTCGATCGTGTCCGTGCGCAGCCGGCGCAGCGAGGCGTCCGCCACCCGCTTGATCTGCTCCGGCCGGCTGTCGAGACCGACGGCCTTGCCGTCTTCGATGCGCCAGCCGAACTTGGTCGCGATGACGACCTGGTCACGCACAGGGGCGAGTGCTTCGCCCACGAGCTCTTCGTTGGCGTAGGGGCCGTAGACCTCGGCGGTGTCGAAGAAGGTGATGCCGCGGTCGACGGCGCCACGGAGCACGGCGATCATGTCCTGCCGGTTGCCGGGATTGGGGCCGTAGCTCTGGGACATGCCCATGCAGCCCAGGCCGATGGCCGAGACCTTGAGGCCCTGACCGAGGATACGCGTGTGCATTGTGGTGGCTCCTTGCGGTGATCGAGGTCCGGCGGCGAGGGGCACGGTTCAGTGGCTGCCGGTACGGTCCGGGTCTGCGGTTGCGGAGGCGTCTTCGGTGGCGGCCCAGGCGGCCAAGAGCTGCAGTGCGTCCTGCGCCGGGGTATGAGGTCCGGTGCTGTAGGCGGTCAGGGTCAGGCCGGGCTGTGCGGGCAGTTCCATGGCGTCGAAGTCGAGGGTGATGTCGCCGACGACTGGGTGACGGAAGCCTTTGCGGCCAGTGTGGTGCAGGCGCACGTTGTGCTTGGCCCACGCGTTGCGGAACTCCTCGCTGCGGGTGACGAGCTCGCCGATCAGCCCGGTCAGGTCTCTGTCGCCGGGAGCCCGTCCGGCCGCGGTGCGCAACAGGGAGACGGTCGTGTTCACGGACTGCTCCCAGTCGGGGAAGAAGTCCCGGCCGTGCGGGTCCAGGAACTGGAAGCGGGCGATATTGACCGGGCGTGGTGCGCCCTCGGTGAACAGCGGAGAGTACAGGGCGCGGCCGAGGCGGTTGACGGCGAGGATGTCGAGGCGGCCGTTGCGGATGAAGGCCGGGGAGTCGGTCATGGAGTCAAGGACGCGCAGGACGCTGTGCGGGAGCGGGCCGCGGGTGCGTTTGGTCCGGCGGGTGGGGCGTCGGGCGACGGCGCGGGCGAGGTCGTAGAGGTGGGTGTGTTCGGCCTCGTCGAGTTGCAGGGCACCCGCGACCGCGTCGAGGACTTCCTCGGAGGCTCCGGCGAGGTGGCCGCGTTCGAGGCGGACGTAATAGTCGACGCTGACGCCGGCGAGCATCGCGACTTCCTCGCGGCGCAGCCCGGGCACGCGCCGGTTGCCGCCGTAGGCGGGCAGCCCGGCCTGCTGGGGGGTGATCTTGGCGCGGCGGGAGGCGAGGAACTCGCGGATGTCGCTCTCGGTACTCACGCCCTTCAGGCTAGGCGGGCCGGCGTAGGCGAGGGGGGTTCTGTCAGTACCTGGAACGGCCGTACCTTCCGCACTCGCGGGACCTGCGGTTCCCTCGGTGGTGGCCGCTGCTGCGGCTCCCGGCCGGGCCACCTCGGACGAGAGCTTCGGGCTGCCAGGGCGGGCACCTGGTCCCGGGACGGGAGTGCCCGGTTACACGCCGTTCGTGAGCGAAGGAGTTGTCCTATGGCGAAGCAGTCCGCACCCCAGGAGCTGGCCGGCATCGCGCCCAAACTCGTCGAGGTCACCAACGAGGTCCTCTTCGGCGACGTCTGGGAGCGGCCCGGGCTCTCCCCGCGGGATCGCAGCCTGGTCACCGTGAGCGTGCTCGCCGCGCTGTACCGCAGCGAGCAACTCGGCTACCACCTGCGCGTGGCGCTGGAGAACGGGCTGAGTGTGGAGGAGCTGTCCGAGGCGATCACGCACCTCGCCTTCTACGCCGGCTGGCCCAACGCGATGACCGCGATCACCCTGCTCAAGCAGATCGCCGACGAGCAGGCCGCCGCCTGACCACGCCACCTGCGACAAGAAAGGCACCACTCATGGAATTGTTGAACAAGCAGCCGACGATGAAGTTGCCCGCCCAGTGGTTCACCGGGGACGCGTGGGCGGACGTGATCTACCGAGGTGAGGAACCCTCCCGCGCCCGAGCGAACGCGGTGCGCTTCGCACCCGGCGCCCGGACCGCCTGGCACCGCCATGGCCTGGGCCAAACCCTCTATATCGTCGAGGGCATCGCCCTGATCCAGTCCCGCGGCGGCGAGATCCTCCAGGCCCATCCGGGCGACGTGATCTGGACGCCGCCGGGCGAGGACCACTGGCACGGTGCCGCCCCGGACCACTTCATGACACACATCGCACTGTGGGAGACCGACGAGGTCGACTGGCTCGAACACGTCAGCGACGACGAGTACGGCGGCCCACGCGCCAGAACCCACCGCTGAGGACAACCCGTGCGGAGCACCATCACGTGCGGACTCATTCTCTGCGCTGCTGGTGACGTGTGCTTCGAGGAGCGAGCCGACCCGAAGATCATAAGGGCGACCGAGTGCATCAACCCGGCCAGGCAAATCCCCTTCGCTCGCCTCGCTCTACCGAATGCCGTCGCCGAGGCCGAACTCGGTCCGCATGGAGGCCTTGATCGACCCCGCCGGAGAGGAGGAATCCTGGGCGGCGGCCCGCGAACGGCCGACGAACACCATGGTCACCCTCGCCATCGAGCGCCGCCGGACCATGCGGGCCGTCCTGATGGAACCCAGGATCATCAGGTTCGCTCCGAAGATGACGTCGTGCCGGCGGGTCATGGGCCGGATGAACCGGCTACTGGTGGGCAGCGTCGCCGGGCCCGACGGCTCGGCCCGGACGGCGCTGTTCGTCGCCGCGGTCAGCGGGGGGCCGTACACCCGCTGGTGGAGAGTCTCGACGACGACACCCTGCGGGCCCAACTGCTGCCGATCGCGCAGCGGTTCCTCGAGGAGAACTGAAGCCGCCGTCTGCTCCCAGGCACGTGGGCCAGGTGCATGCCGGTGGCGGTGGCGGTGACCCAGTCGGGTTCGGCCACCGGCAGACTCGGCTGCTTGTCCTGGAGATCGACGTCGACCGCGTACCCGAAGCCGGCGGCCTCCGCAGCCTCGAGGGACGTCCGGTCGCCCTCCGGCACGGCGTGGACCACCCGTCGGCAGCCGGGGTCCGCCGCGCGGACAGCGTGCAGGAGGGACCCGAGAAGCCCCGGCGTGCCGGAGTCGACGAGAAGTTCCACGTCCCGGGCACCGACCGGGTAGGCCTCGCGCAGCCGGCCCGCCGCGCAGCGCTCCGCACCGAGACGGCCTCGGTGCCGTCCGGCCCGCGCAATCGCAGACGGCCCGTGAAGCGCGTCCAGGACTCCACGGTGGTCCGCCGGGAGCCGGGGACGTCGAGCGGCGGCAGGGCCGGCACCGTGAGCATCGTCAGTTCCCCTCGTCGGCCAGGCGCCGGATGCTGACCTTGTCGAGCTTTCCGGAGGCGTTCTGGGGACGGGGGACAGTGGGAGTCGGCGACCTCCTCTCCGGCACCGACGCCGACTGGAACCTGTCCTGGCAGGTCAACGTCCTCGGCATGGCCCGACTCTGCCGCCTCGCCGCACCCCACCTCGCCGCCCGCGGCCCCGGCGCCGTCGTCAACGTCACCAACACGCTGTCGTCGGCCTGACTCGCCTCCTCGCCGCCGAAACTCGGCCCTCAGCGCATCCGGGTCAACGCCGTAGCCCCGGGCTTCATCCACACCGACATGGGGGGCGGCGGAGCTGGAGAGGATGGCCGAGGAGGCGGGCACCTCGGTCGAGGATGCCACCGAGGCAGCGGTCAAGGACGTCCCCCTGGGCAAACTCGGCAGTGCGGACGACGTGGCGGACGTGGTCGGCTGGCTCGCGTCCGCGGCCGCCTTGGTCACGGGCGTCGTCATCCCGGTCAGCGGTGGCATCAGCCCTGGCCTGAACTGACGACAGCTCGCGCGGCGTACGGCGAAGACCGGTGATGTCGGGGGTTCTGCCAGTACCCCTCACGGCAGGGACTCCCACGTCCCGGCTGCGTCCCATTGGATGGCCCCGGAAACCCCGGCAACGGTGTGGGAAGCCTCTGTCCGAGTTCGCGCTCCTTCTGGCGCGTCAAGGCGGGCCCATGACGCGCTACCGCGCGAACTCCGCAGACTCGACGCCTCGCGGTGCAGCCCCACCCTGCAGAAGACAAGGACCTGTTGTGACCTCTGTGTCCCATGGCGGGATGCCCCCGGCGCGCACCGCCGTTTTCGCGATCGCCTCCGGTCTGGTCATCGGCAATCTCTACTGGGCCCAGCCGCTCATCGAGACCATCGCGGCGTCCCTCGGTGTCTCGCCCTCCAGCGCCGCAACCCTCGTGACGGCCACGCAGGTCGGATACGCGCTCGGCATCTTCCTCCTTGTGCCGCTCGGTGATGTCCTTGACCGGCGTCGCCTCATTCCCCTCGTTCTGGCCCTGTCCGCCGTGATGCTCTTGGGCGCCGCCCTGGCCCCTACGTTCTCAGTGCTCCTCGCGGCGCTCGGCGGCGTAGGACTGACGACGGTCGGCGCGCAGCTGCTGGTACCGCTGGCCAGCGAGCTCGCCGACCCCGAGCGGCGCGGGCGAGTCGTCGGCGCGGTCGCCTCCGGAATCCTGATCGGCATCCTGCTCTCACGCACGATCAGCGGTCTCGTCGCCGATCTCCTCGGCTGGAGGGCCATATACGTGATCGCTGCCGCGGTGGCGATCGCCCTGGCCGGCGTACTCCGCGCGGTCATTCCGACCCTTGAACCCCGTGCTGCCGTTCCCTACCTACGCCTGCTGGGGTCGGTCTTCACCAGCGTGGCACGCCATCGCGCGGCTCCTCCGACACTGATCCTCTGCGCCTCGGTCTTCGCAGTGTTCTCGTTGTTCTGGACGTCGACGACCTACCTGTTGACGGCCGCACCGTTCTCCTATTCGACCAGTCAGATCGGCCTGCTGGGCCTGGCGGGCCTTGCCGGTGCCGTCGCGGCCCGGCGCGCGGGCGCACTGCACGACAGGGGCTGGTCCGTGCCGGCCACCGGCGCCTCGCTCGCGGTGCTGGGGCTGGCCTTGGTCGCCGCCTGGGCCTCCCGGGGCTCGATCATCGCGTTGACCGTCGCTGTCATCGTGCTCGACATCGCCGCTCAGCATGTATTCGTGCTGAGTCAGACCCGGCTGTTCGCCCTGCCCGGGGCCGCGCACAGCCGACTGAACACGGGACTGGTCGTCAGCAACTTCCTCTGCGGCGCGGTCGGATCGGCGGCCGCCGGCCCCTTGTGGGCGCTCGGCGGCTGGACAGCGACCATGGTCGCCTCCTTGGCCATCACACTCGTCGGCCTTGCCGTCTGGGCCGCCAGTCGCGGCCGTCTTGAGGACACCAGCTCTCCGGACGACCCTTCCGACCCGCGAGTGGAGACTGCGAAAACATCCCTTTAGGTCCGTGAGACACGTGGTGCAAAGATCGACGGCACCGACCTCGGTTCCGCGCCGCATGTGCGGATCCCTCTTGTGAGAGGTACTGACAGGGACCCCCAGCCGCCGCATGGTCTTTCTACACTGGATCCATGAACAATCGGGCCGAGGTCAGCGCATTCCTGAGGTCTCGCCGCGACAAGATCACGCCGGAGCAGATGGGGCTGCCGGTGTATGGGCGGCGGCGGGTGGCTGGGCTGCGCCGCGCGGAGGTCGCGATGCTGGCAGGAGTCAGCGTGGACTACTACACGCGTCTGGAGCGTGGCGACCTCCGCAGCGCCTCGGACAGTGTCCTGGACGCGCTCGCCCAGGCCCTGCGGCTCGATGACACCGAGCGGGATCACCTCTTCGCCCTGGCCCGTGCGGCCAACGCGGGACCCGTCCGCGGCCGGCGTCGGCCCATGAAGGCCACCGTGCGCCCCAGCGTGCTGCGCATCATCGAGGGCCTGCACGACCAGCCCGCCTACGTGCGCAACAACCGACTGGACATCCTGGCGGCCAACCCGCTCGCCCGCGCTCTGCACTGCCAGGCGTTCGAGCACGAGCCCGTGAACCCATGCCGGTTCGTCTTCCTCGACCCGCGGGCGCCTGCGTTCTACCGAGACTGGGAGCGCGTGGCCCGCGACGGGGTGGGGGTACTGCGGGTCGAGGCCGCCAGGAGCCCCTACGACCGCGAGCTCCAGAACCTGATCGGTGAACTGTCCACCCGCAGTGACGCCTTCCGCACCATGTGGGGCGCGCACGACGTGCACGTCCACACCGACGGCACCAAGCGGTTCCGTCACCCGGTGGTGGGCGAGCTGGAGCTGGCCCACGAGACGCTGGCCCTGCCCGGCGACGCGGGTCTGTCCCTCACCGTCTACAACGCGGAATCCGGCACGCCGGCCGCTGACGCGTTGCAGCTCCTGGCCAGTTGGGCAGCCACCCGGACCCCGGCCGACGTTGCCGTGCAGTCCGAAACGGAGCGCTGACCGAGGCGGACCTCTCGTAGAACTCCGCTCGCGCTCTGCCCGCGCGCGTGCCGTTTGCCGTACGCCTCCGGGTCCCGTGGGTCTGCCTCTCCCAGCACCACGGGGACAGCAACGCCAAGCAGCCCAGCCGCGCCTTTCGAGGTCAGTGACCAGCGGTGCGCAGCCCTGCCAGCAGAATCTCGAGCAGGTGCTCGGTCCGTTGGAGTGAGACGTCGCTTGTGCGGGTGAGGAGCTGATAGAGGACCGAGCCGATGAGGGCGTCAGCAACCGCTTCGAGGTCGGCATCGGCGCGGAACTCGCCGCTCGACACCCCCGAGCGCAGGCAGCTCACGACGGCGGCGTGCTGCGCACTGGTGTGGTGACGATAGAGGCTTTCGGCGTCGTGCGGGCTCTCAGCGGCCGCAGCGGTCAAAGCGAGAATCATGGCTGCGTGGCGTGGATCGCCGACCGAGGTGGCGTAGGCGCGGAACCAGTCGGTCAGCTGCTGAGCGGCACTGCCCGTGACGCCAGTCCAGGGCAGGCGGATGTCGGGCACGACAGCGAGAAAGCTGTGCAGCACGGCGTCGCCGACGAGAGCCGCTTTGGAGGACCAGCGGCGGTAGAGCGTGGGCTTGCCGACCCCGGCCGCGGCGGCGACCTTCTCCATCGACAGACCGGCGTAGCCCTCGCGCAGGAGGACTTCCCGGGCTGCGCCGAGGATGGCCTCGTCCCTGCTCGCATCCCGGGGCCGTCCAGGCAGCCGTGCCTCATCCATGGCGGCTCATCCTACGAGAGGTACACTCGCATTACGAAACGTATCGTAACGATATGGAGGTGCTCATGGGCGCGAACGTGGTGGTCGTCATCGGCGTGGGCGGAATGGGACAGGCCATCGCCCGGCGCCAGGGCACGGGCAACAAGGTGCTGCTCGCCGACTTCAACGAGGAGACTCTCGCCGTCGCCGCAGATCTACTGAGCGGGCAGGGACACGACATCATCACGCAGACGGTCGACGTCTCCTCACGCTCTTCGGTCGCCGCTCTCGCGGACATGGCTGCGCAGCTCGGCTCCGTCGCCCAGCTCGTGCACACCGCGGGACTCTCCCCTGTTCAGGCCCCCGCCGCCGCGGTCCTGAAAGTGGACCTGCTCGGCACGGCGCTGGTCCTGGAAGTATTCGAGCGGGTCATCGCACCTGGCGGATCAGGCCTCGTGATCTCCAGCATGGCCGGCTACATGCTGCCCGCCCCCCTGAGCGCGGAGCAGGAGCACGCCCTCGCCCACACGCCCGCCGACGATCTGCTGGACCTGCCCTTCACCGACCCGGAGGTCGCAGGCCAGGGCGCCTACGGGCTGGCCAAGTACGGCAACCGGCTGCGCGTCCAGGCCGCCAGCGCACCCTGGGGCGAGCGGGGAGCCCGAATCAACTCCATCAGCCCCGGCGTGATTGCCACTCCCATGGGACAGCAGGAACTCGACGGGGAAAACGGCCAGATGATGCGCGCCCTGATCGCCGCGTCAGGAAGCGGCCGCCTGGGTACTCCCGACGACATTGCCGAGGCCGCAGCCTTCCTGCTGGGACCCGGCGCCACCTTTATCACCGGAAACGACCTGCTCGTGGACGGCGGCGTCGTGGCGGCCATCCGCGCGGGCCGTCTTGCCCCGGCCGCGTAATGGGAGCTACGGGGCCGGGAATGCTCGGTTCCGTAGCCGCGGGCAGGCTAGGACCCTGGCTGCCGGAAGCAGTCGAGTTCTGGTGTCAGACCGTGCCCCTGCTGGTGGCCGGGAGGCCAGACCGCTGATGGGGTGGAGTGCCCGCCCCGTGGGGCGTGAGCACTTGATCCATGGGGCCGCGTGGGTGCCTTCCGCAGGCTACGCGCATCAGAGGGCGTTCGTGCAGGTCAAGCCCTATATGCGGCTCTCACCCCTACGCTGCCTTGAGGGCTTTCATCCCATGGTGTTCTTCACCGACAGGCTCGTACGTCCCGTACCCGCGTACCCGGGGCATCGGCCAAGGTCTGACGCAGCTCAGAAGTCCGACTACGACGCGGCGCTACTCCTGGTCCGCCCCTTCCCCGATGTCCACCTGCGCCGTCCCGATCTCCCCCCGTGCCCACCGCATGCCCCGCGTTGGACTCGGCCGTGAAGCTCGCCGCGAGAGCCGGGCCTCTGGCGTCGCCGTCATGTTTGTCGTGCTCAAGCACAAACGGCTCGGCCGCGTCATCGAACTCACCATGCCTGCCGAAGAACTGAAGGCCGGGCAACGTCGGCCTGAAGTTCGTCACCGGGGAGCTCAAGGGCTCGCACCCCCTCCGGCATCGGGCTCACTGCTCACCGCGATCTCCGGCATGGAGCGAGTACATCCGCGACCGCACCCCCGAAGGCCAAAAGTCCGCCCGCAAACGCGGCGGCACCATCGGCGGCGCCTCCTCGGCTCGGCACGGCTGGTGACGCGGCCGGCGCTGGATGCCGCCGCCACGGCCAGGAAGGCCTTTCCCGGCGGAACCTGGCTGGTGGACCTCGCACCGACGCGGGAGCGCTCGGCGGTGGCGAGTGCAGCTGCCGCCGCCATGGGGATCGTGGAGCAGACCTATCGGCCCGTCCAGCAGCATCTCGATCACCATGCCCCCCGAGACCATCAGCCGGCTGTGAACGCCCGCCTCGGCTGAGAGGCACCGCCTCAAGGCGCGTGCCTCCCTCCGCGCCGAGCGTCAGAGACCGAGCCGCGCCACCACCTCCCCGTCGGCGAGAGCACGGGCGGCCTTGCGGGCCTCCTCCGCGCTCGGCGCGGCGAGCACGGCTTCGGCGATCGCCTCGCACTGGGCGAGACTGTGACGGCGCAGTGCGTGACGCACTGCGGGCAGCGCCGGAGGGGACATCGAGAGACTGGTGACGCCCATGCCGGTCAGCGCCAGAGTCATCAGCGGATCCGACGCCGATTCGCCGCACACACCGACAGGTTTGCCCGCGGCCGTCCCCGCGCGGGCGGTCGCGGCGACGAGTACGAGCACCGCCGGCTGCCACGGGTCCAGCAGGTCCGTGAGTTCACCGCGGAGACGGTCGGTGGCCATCGTGTACTGGGCGAGGTCGTTGGTGCCGACGGAGACGAAGTCGACCTCTGCGAGGATCGCCGCCGCCTGGAGGGCCGCTGCCGGGACCTCGATCATCACACCGACGGTCCGGATGGACCCGGGGCGCGGCTGCCTCGTGACAGCTCGTCCCAGGTCTTGCCCGGCTGACGCCGGTAACAATCCGTGAACCGCACCGTAACCGCAGGGAGAGCGCGACGTCAACGGGTCGGCCGCCACAGGTTACTGCCGTCGATCCGGCGAAAAATGGGGCCTCTACCCGGCGGAGGCGGCCACCGGCCGAGCCGCCCTGGACGTCATCGAGCGGCGGCTCGGCATCCGCATGGACGAGGACGAGGCACTCCCCCTCGCCCTGCACTTCGTCAACGCCCAGATCGGGTCGGGCTCCGGCGACATCGCGGCGACCATGCAGATGACGCAATGGCTGAGGGTCGCGCTGGAGACGACAGGCGAGGACTTCGGCGTCGAGATCGACCAGCACTCCCTGGCGGCGGCACGCTTCATCAGCCACCTGCGCTACCTCTTCCTGCGCGCCCGGGACGGCGAGCCGACCCCGGAAGTCGGCGACGGGATCGGCGAGGCGGTCAGACAGGCCAAACCGCTCCAGTACGCCACCGCCGAACGCCTGGCGCACAAGATGGAGGAGATGTTCGCCTGGAGCGTCGGCAGCGAGGAGATCCTCTATCTCGCCCTGCACGTCAGCCGACTGACAGCACGGGACGACACAGCGGAGGGCACCCATGCCGGCACCTAGCGACGACCAGGCCGCAGCAGCGATCCTCCGAGCCGTCGGAGGCCAGGAAAACGTCACACGCCTGACCCACTGCTTCGTCCGCCTCCGCTTCCGCCTGCGCGACCCGGAAGCCGCCGACATCGAGGCCCTGACCGCGCACCCTGCCGTCGCCTACGCCGTCTGGCAACTGGACGAACTCCACATCGCCCCACGGCGCGACCTCTTCGGCCTGTTCGGCGGGCTGAAGGAGGTGCTCGGCGACGCGGCTTCGCCCCAGGACCTTCCGTGATGTCCGACGTGACACAAATCGCCGGAGCTCCCGACATCACCCGTCGGTCGGCACGCGACTTCCTCCGCAGCAGGTCTGCGACTGTGTCCACACTGTGAATCGCCCGGGTTCGATGGAGACATCGGACTGTCCCGAGGTGGTGGAGTCGAGTTGCTTGGTTTCAGGCTACTGGCAGGGTGCGGAGTTCGTACTCCACCGGGCTGAGCATGCCCGGCGCGGAGTGCCTGCGCGGTGGACGGTTCCAGACGCGTCCGCCACCGTCTTCGGTTGAGCAGTTCGACCTGGAGCCGGGCCCAGAAGGACTTCATTGGGCGCGGCATCGACCGACCGGCCCACCACACGTCGCGAGAACGTGTCCAGGACGACCGCGCAGTACACCTTGCCCTCCAGAGTGGGGTGCTCGGTGATGTCCGTGACCCATAGCTGGTCCCTGGCGTGGCGGGTGAAGTTGCGCTCCACCAGGTCGGTCACGGACGGGGTCACGTGCTGGGCGCGGGAGCGCCGGTTGCCGGGCAGGCCGTGCAGGCCGGCGCGCTGCATCAGCAGTTCCACGGTGCCATGGCTGACATGGATGCTCAGGCCCAGACGACGTTCGAGGGCGGACGATCCCGCCAGGCGCAGTAGCCGGATTCGGCGACGTGCAGCACCCGCAGGCCAGCCGCACCGGCAGATACTCACGGGCCATCACGCGGATGGCTTCGAAGCGCCTTTGGGGGGGACGTCACCTCGCCCAGCGGTTCGGCAGCCCACCGGTGGATGGCCAACTCGGCCTCCGACTCGGCGATGCGCTTGCGGGCCGCAGCGAGCCCGGACAGGTCGCTGCTGTTCGCGCCGGGCAACTGCCCCGTATCGATGAGGTGCCGACGGCGCCAGACATGGATCGTCTGGTCGCTGATACCGAGGAGCTGAGCCAGGCGTTCTGCGTCCGGCGGGCATCGCCCGGCGCCCGCCGCCACTACGACAAGCAACACGCCCGCGACGTCGACTACAACCCCGCACTGCGGCACGTCGGCAACCGCCTCGTCGGCATCCTCCACGAATGCCTCAAGACCCGAACCCACCATGCCGAAGCGACCGCATGGTCGCACCACGCCGAACCCCGGAGGCCGTCCGCATCACGGCCCATGACACAGCAGCTCACGCCGACATGGACGGGCGGTCAACCCTGCCGGGGCGGACGGCTACGGCTCACGACCCGGCCCTTGGACCACGGCCGCTCACCTCACCGACCTGAAGACTCCACGGACCGCCCGACCTCCACGAGATGGACATCATTGACGACCGTGTTGAATAATAAACGCCAAAGCGGAACCCCGAACCGTCCGGAAGGTCTTCCCATGAGCATCGTCATCACAGGAGCCTCTGGGGCAGCGGGCCAAAGCCTGATCGCCGCCCTGAGGTCGCGGGACGTCAAGGTCGTCGCGCTCAGCCACAGCGACGCGGGCGAGCAACGTCTGCGTGACACGGGCGCGGTCGTTGTCCGCGCCGACCTGGCGCACGCGGCACAGTTGCGGGACGCGTTCGCCGGTGCGCAGGCCGTACACGTGATACCTCCCTCGCTCCACCCCCGCGAGGACGTCCTGGTCGAGAACGCCGTGCAGGCGGCCGAGGCGGCCGGTGTGCCACGCCTGGTCTACCACTCCGTGATGCATCCGCACACGCCCACGCTGCGCAACCACATGCGCAAGTCGCGGGCCGAAGTCGCCGTGCGCGAGAGCGGCCTTCGGTGGACGATCCTCCAGCCGTCGATGTTCGCCCAGGTCGTGTTGCCCCTGCTCGGCCGCGTCGTCGACGGAGAGATAGTCGTCCCGTTCAGCCCGGAGGCCCCCATCTCGGTGATCGACCTGCTCGACCTGGCCGATGTCGCGGCACGGGTGCTGACCGAGGACGGCCACGACTACGCGACCTACGACCTCGCCGGGCCGCTGACGACCCTGGAGAAGATGGCCGCCGAGATCTCCGCGGCCCGAGGTGTACCCCTGAACGTACGTCAGGTACCGGTGGCGGCCGGCCCGTTGCCACCGTCCGCCGCCGCACACCCTTTGTCCGCAGCCGACATGATCTCCACCTTCGCCCACTACGACCAGCACGGCTACCGCGGAAACCCCCGTGTCCTGGGAATGCTGCTCGGCCGACCTCCGGCCACCTTCGCCGAGGTCGTCCGGCGGGAACTCGCGAAGGTCTGACCCCGGCGACCGGGACTCACCCCCGGCAGACATACCGACAGTCTCAACGCCGACACCAGCAACCCGACACCAGCAACAGAACGGAACGTCATCAACATGTCGCGAACCCTTGCCCTGATCACCGGCGCCTCCTCCGGCATCGGCACCGCCTACGCCCGACAGCTGGCCGTCGACCACGACTTCGTCCTCGTGGCCCGGCGCAAGGACCGACTCGACGATCTCGCCGATGAACTGCGGAGCGCCGGGGCCACGGTGGAGGTCCTGCCGGCCGATCTGGCCACCCCGGAAGGCCTCGGCACCGTGGCGAAACGCGCGGCCGTCGGAGACATCCGGCTGCTGATCTGCAACGCCGGGGCCGCCGGCTACACGCGGCTCACCGAGATCGACCCGGACGAGATCGACCGCATGCTCCGCCTCAACGCCGTCGCCCCCGTCCAACTCGTCCGGGCGGCCCTTCCCGGGATGCTGGACGCCGACGAGGGGACCGTCATCACGATCGCGTCCCTGCTGGCCTTCAGCGCCGGGCAGAAGAACCCGCCGGTGCCGCGAACCCTGTACACGGCGGCGAAGTCCGCCACCCTCGCCTTCATGCGGACGCTCTCCCTCGAAATCGCCGGCACCGGCGTCCGCACCCAGGTCGTGTGTCCGGGACTGGTGGCCACGGAGTTCTACGGCGGCTACGGCAACGGCAACCCCACCGCCATGACCGCCGAGGACATGGTGCGGTCCAGCCTCGCCGGACTGCGCCTGGGGGAGTCGATCTGTTCCCCGGCCCTGGTGGACCAGACTGCCGCGCTGGACGCGCTCCTGGCCGCCGAGACCGCGCTGATGGCGGGCGGCAGTGGGCCCTCACCCGCCGCCCGCTACCAGGAGAAGGAGCCGACGGCCTGATGTGGCGCATCGACCGGCAGCAACTGAGCTGCGCTGTCCACGACTCGCTGCACTCCCCCGTTCACGATCGGGTGCCGTCCCGCTTCTGATGCGGCCCCCGTCACCCGCCTGCCGGATCCCCCCACGCCCCACTCCACCCCGGATCCGTGAAAGAAGCTGACGCATGGCTCCAACGGCCACCAGCACCGTCACCGTGCCCGTCAGCGGCGAGAAACACGCCCTGCCCGTCGACCACCGCACCACGCTGCTCGACGCCGTGCGTGAACACCTCGATCCGACCGGCACCAGAAAGGGCTGTGACCAGGGACAGTGCGGCGCCTGCACCGTTCTCCTGGACGGGCGGCGGGCCGCGTCCTGTCCGCAGCTCGCAGTGGCCGCCGAGGGTCGGGAGGTCACTACCGTCGAGGGCTTGGCCGAAAGGGACCGGCTCCATCCGGTGCAGCAGGGCGTTCCTCGACCTCGACGGCTATCAGTGCGGCTACTGCACACCCGGTCAGATCCGTTCCACGATCGCGGTGATCGAGCGGCACCCGGCCGGCTGGCCGAGCGCCGTCACCGCCGATGTCAGGCCCGAGTCAGGGCCGCCGCCGCTGACCCCGGAGGAAATGCGGGAACGGATGAGCGGCAACCTGTGCCGCTGCGGGGCTCAGGGGGTGTTCATCGTCGAGGCAGTCACCGCTGCGGCGGAGGAGGCCACGGTGTGAGGGAGTTCGACTACCGACGCGCCCACGATCTGATGAAGACCGGTGTCGAGCGCCCCACCCGGCGGGTCGACATGCGCGAACTGCCGCTGGACGAGACCCAGTTGGCGCCGGACGGTGGCCTGCGCATCGGTGCCACCGTCACCGACAGGGACCTTGCCGCCCATCCAGAAGTGCGCCGCCGCAACCCGGCGTTGGCGCAGGCAGTGCCGGCCGGCGCCTCCGGGCAGCTGCGCACCACGGCCACCGTCGGCGGGAACCTGCTCCAGCGCACACGCTGCGGCTATTTCGCCGACCTGAGCAAGCCCTGCAACAAGCGCCTGCCGGGCAGTGATAGCGCGCTGCCTCCGGGTGCGCTGATCACCGGCGTCGCGCTGCCGCCGGTCCCCGCGGCCGCGGGCTCCCGCTACCGGGAGGTGCGCGAGCGTGCCTCGTACGCCGCGCTCGACGTCGAGGAGGGCGTCGTCGGGTCGGTCTCCGGCGGCTGCGTGGAAGCAGCCGTGTACGACCTGTGCGTCCAGGCGCTCCAGGACGGCGAGACGGTCCTGCAGCGGTTCGGGTACAGCGACGAGGACGCTTTCGCCGTCGGGCTGACCTGCGGCGGGGTGATCGACATCCTGGTCACGCCGGTCACCGGCCCGGCCCCGGAACTCCGCGAAGCTCTGGCGGCTGCCGCGCGCGGTGAACCGGCGGCCCTCGCACGGGTGATCCGCGGCCCTGCCCGGCTCCTCGGCACCGCCCTCTTCGTGCGCACCGACGGCTCGTACAAGGGCGGGCTCGGCGAGCATCCTGACCTGGATCGCACGGCGGCTGCCGAGGCCCGCGCCCTGCTGGATGCCGGCCGCACAGGCACGATCGAGCTCTCGGAGGACGGCTCCCTTTGTCCCGGGGGCCTCACACTGCTCGTCGAGTCGTCCGTCCCGCCGCCCCGCATGATCGTGTTCGGCGCGATCGATTTCGCGTCGGCACTCGTCCAGGTCGGCAAGTTCCTTGGCTACCACGTCACCGTCTGCGACGCCCGGCCCGTCTTCGCCACGCGGGCCCGCTTTCCGGAAGCCGACGACATCGTGGTCGACTGGCCGCACCGATACCTGCGGCATACGGAGACCGATGCTCGCACCGTCCTGTGCGTGCTCACCCATGACGCCAAGTTCGACATGCCCCTGCTCACCGAGGCCCTACGGATGCCGGTCGCGTATGTCGGCGCCCTGGGCTCGCGCCGCACACACGCCGACCGGGAGCGACGGCTACGCGAAGTCGGGCTGGCGGAACGGGAGTTGAGGCGGCTGCGATCCCCCGTCGGCCTCGACCTCGGTGGCCGTACGCCCGAGGAGACCGCCCTCTCCATCGCCGCGGAGATCGTCGCGGCCCGGCACGGCGGAACAAGCGTCCCACTGACCCGCACCAGCACGTCCATTCATCACGACAACGGAGCCCCGAGCATGCTGGTCGCGGAGGGTGCGCTCGACTGACCCGGTCCGGCAGAGCCGCACACCGTCCACCGGACTCTCGCCCCGGGCCGACCTGCTGGGCCTCGGCGCCATGCGCCTGCCTTCCAAAGGCCGCGGCCCGGTGCGGCGTCGCCGTGGCCAGCCGAGGAAGACCTCGCCGACCCCCGGGACGCTCGTCCTGGACACTCCAGAGCATGAGCGCCGTCGGCAGCTCAGCGGACAACGCACTCGCCGATGCCTTCAACACCCCCTGCAAGCGGGACGGGAGGCAGCCTCTTGATGATCTGCAAGCCCAGCCGTCAGGCCAGCGTTGCCGTGAAGGGGGGCAGGTCGATGGTCGTACGGATGCCGGGGGGAGCGGCGCAGACGGAATGAACGGCGTTGACGGCGCGGTGGGCGGTGTATCCGGGTGAGACCTCGCCCATGCGCTCCAGAGGCACCGGGAAGCGCATGTCGATGTCCAGTGGCGTGTCTCCGTCGACGGTCAGGTGCCAGCCGGTGGGACGGACGGTCCAGGCGGGGTCGAGATCGGTGGTGCAGTACCAGGTGGCCATGAACTGCAGGAGCGGACGACCTGCCCGCATGCCGGAGACGGTCATCCGCTGCGCGGCCACGGTTCCGGCAGGCAGTGTTCCGGCGGCGATGGTGGCCGTCCGGGCGGCGACGGCCACCTCTCCGCTCGCCTCGACCGAGTCGAGCGGCAGCGCGAGGGCGTCGGCGACCAGGCGCAGGGACGGCCCGAAACTGCTTCGTACATGCGACAGATGGCGTTCGTCGAACTCACCGGCCGGGGCCCGGCCGAATCCCATCACGTCGAAGAGGAGGCCCGGTGAGTCGCGTCGGGACAGGTCGGCGAACTCGTGGACGATCAGGGTCTCCAACCGTCGCTGGACGGAGACCAGGACCAGCGGGACGGCCTCGGTGATGAAGCCGGGGCTGCTGCCGGTGCTGTGGACGGAAGTGCCGCCCCGCGCGCAGGCTTCCTCGACGCGCTCGCGTACGGCGGGGTCCATGCTGGGCGGGTGGTGGAAGTCGCTTCGGGTGGTCACGACGTTCGCCCCCGAGCCGAGCAGCCGGCACAACTCGTCGATGTCGCCGGCTCGCGGCATGTACAGCACGCAGTCGGCGCCGAGGGCGAGGATGTCGTCGATGTCGTCGGTGGTGGTGACCCCGACGGGGTCCAGGCCGCACAGTTTGCCCGCGTCGAGGCCGGTCTTGTCCGGTGTGTGGACGTGTACGCCTGCCAGCGTCAGGTGTGGATGCTCCAGTACTGCGCGCAGGGAGCGGGTGCCGATGTTTCCCGTGGCCCATTGGACGACACGAAGAGGCTTCGCCGTGTCCGCCGGACCGAGGACCCCGGCACGCGTGCGGTCATCGTGGTGCATGGCTGTCTCCGCTGTCTCCATGGGGTCGGGCCGCGTTCCGCACCGCCCGGAGCAGCACCAGGGTGTAACGGCGGTGGGTGATCCTCCAGCCCTGATCGGTGCGGACGAGATCGTCGTCGAAACAGCCGGACGCCTGCATCCCGCCGTCGTTGTCGGGGCCCAGGACGAGGGCGTCGCAGTAGCTGCGTGCGGTCGCGGTGTCGCCGTCCAGGGTGACCTCGGTGTTCGTGACACGGTGCATGAGGTGGCCGCAACGGGCGTGCGCGTGTTCCATGTACGCCGTGAGGGCGTCCGCGTCGTGCCAGCGGCCTATGTCGCCGTAGGCGATGTCGCTTCGGACGTCATGTCCGGCGGTCGGTGCCGTCATCGGAAGGTTTTCTCCTGTCGTCCGGAGTCCATGACCCCGCCGGAGCGCCGCGCGATCGCTCTGGCCGCGTCACCGCGGTCCATGGCGGCGAGTTGCCGGATGGTTTCGCGCAGCCGTTCCCCGACGATGCGGGTCGGGCCGTCGGCGAGGTGGGTGAGCGCCTCGGCCACGGCCTCCTCGGGGGTCGAGGCGCCGGGGACCGGAGTGGTGTCGTCGGGCAGGTGGCCTCGCCGGACCAGGGTCCGGCGCAGTGCGGGAGTGTCGGTGGCCCCCAGCACCAGGGACAGGATGTCGACCCCTTGTTCGTGCAGCTCCGCCCACAGTCCTTCGGCCAGCAGCATGTCGAAGGCCTTGGTGGCGCCGTAGACCGCGGTGTTGGGCGTGCCGTGCAGACCGGCCGCCGAGGAGACCAGCACGATGCCTCCCGTGCCCCGGGCCACCATGGGTGCGGCGAAGTGATGACAGATCTGCATCGGCACCACGCAGTTGCGGTGGATCAGGGGCTGCGCGATCTCGACCGCGCCCGCCAGGAACGGCTGGTAGTTCGGGTCCGCTCCGGCGCAGTACATGACCATGCCGACATCCAGCCCGTCGACGGCCTTGATGACGTCTGCCGTCGCGTCGGGCAGAGAGAGGTCGACAGCCGCCGTCCGGACCTCCGCACCCGTGTGCCCACGGATGTCGGCGGCCACCTCGTCGAGCTTCCCCTGGCGGCGGGCCAGGAGGAAGACCTTCAGCCCGCGTTCGGCCATGGCACGGGCGTACGCCGCGCCGACCCCTTCCGAGCCGCCGAGTACCAGGGCCCAGGGGCCGTAGCGCTCGGCGAAGGACCTGGCGGAACTCATCGCGGAGTCCTTCCTGTGGTGTCAGATGTACCAGCCGCCGTTGACTCCGATGATCTGGCCGGTGATGAACCCCGCGCTCTCGGAGCAGAGGAACGCGCAGGCTGCGGCTACGTCTTCAGGCGTGCCCACCCGGCGTACGGGGGTGAGGGCGGCGGTCGCGTCGATGCCGGGGTGGTCGCCGTCCCGCTCGGCCTGACGCGCCATGGGAGTGTCGATGATCGACGGTGGGATGGTGTTGACGGTGATGCCATGGGGTGCGAGTTCGAAGGCCAGTGCCTTGGTGAGCGCGATGACTCCGCCCTTCGACGCCACGTAGTGCGCCATACGGGGCGCACCCGACTGCGCGGAGGAGGAGGAGATCGTCACGATCCGTCCCCAGCCGGCGGCCAGCATGTCGGGGACGACGGCCTGGACGCAGTGGAAGGTCCCGGTGAGATTGACCGCGAGGACGCGGTCCCACTCCTGGGCGGTGATGTCGGTGACGGGGGCGAAGGCGTCGACACCGGCACTGGTGACCATGATCTCCACCGGTCCCAGCGCCTCACGGGCCGTCTCCAGTGCGGTGTCCACCGCGGCGCGGTCGGTGACGTCGACCTCGTACGCCAGAGCCCGGACGCCGTCGGCCCGCACCTCCTTCACCGCCCGCCGTACCTCGTCCCCGTCGCGGTCGAACAGGGCGAGGGAGTGGCCTCGGTCGGCCAGGTGCCGGGCGATCGACAGCCCGATCCCGGACGCGGCCCCGGTGACCACGGCCACACGCGCCGGTCCCGGGGCGCTGTTCGCCGCACTGTCCACGGCGGTCTCCTTCGTGTTCCTGGATGTCCCCGGCATCGCTCAGCCGGCGGGAAGCGGGGTGTACTCAAGGTGCAGGGCGTTGAGACCGCGCAGGATGAAGGTGGGTTCGTACGCGTAGCGGCGCGCGTCCGCCGGGCCGTGTGCGGCTTCGGAAATCCGGATGTCGTCCATTCGGTCGAGGAGGCGTTCGATGCTGATGCGGGCCTCGACCCGGGCGAGGGGGGCGCCGGGGCAGGTGTGGACGCCGCGGCCGAACGCCATGTGATCACGCACGTTGGCCCGGTCCATACGGAAGACGGCCGGGTCCTCGAAGCGACGGGGGTCGCGGTTGACCGCGCCGGGCATCACCATGACCGTGGTGCCGGCCGGGATGTCGACGCCGGCCAGTTCCGTCGAGGTACGGGCCAGCCGGAAGTCGCTCTTGACCGGGCTCTCCACCCGCTGCGCCTCCTCGACGAAGACCGGAATGCGGTGGCGTTCGTCGCGCAACTGTTGCTGCAGACCGGGTTCCTCGGCGATGACGCGCAGAGCCGTGGCCAGCAGGCGGGCCGTCGTCTCCTGGCCCGCGGCGAAGAGGAAGGAGGCGATGCGGACCACGTCGATGACATCCGGGGTCGATCCGTCGGGGAATTTCGCCGTGGCCAGTTTGGTCAGCACGTCGTCACGAGGTTCGCGCCGGCGGTCCTCGACGTAGGCCGTGAACCGTTCCCGGAGGAACTGCAGAGGATCGATCGGGGCCCGACCCTCGTCGCCGAGCAGACCGGGAGTCCTCGACTCCGTCTGCAGCAGGGACCGGAACAGGCCGTGGTCCTCTTCGGGCACGCCGAGGAGATCGGCGATGACCAGCAGGGCGAAGGGCTGGGCGTAGTGACCGATGAACTCGCAACGGCCCCGTTCGAGGAACGAGTCGATCTGAAGGTCGGCCAGGCGCCACATGAACGCCTCGTTCTCCTTGAGCCGCCTCGGCGTCATCAACTGCCGCAGCAGTACCCGGTGTTCGGTGTGCTTCGGTGGATCGAAGGTGACAAGGTGCTCGTTCGAGGGGAACAGGCCGCGGTGCTCCTCGATCTGGGCGCCGATGTCATCGCCCTCGGGCTGGAACGGGAGTCCGGGAAAGGGACCGGTCACCGCGTTGCACGAGGAGTACGTCGTGGTGTCCCGGTAGACCTCGACGGCCTCGTCGTACCCGGACACCGCCACCACGCCGTGGTGCGGCTCGCGGTGCACCGGGCACTTGGCCCGCAAAGAGTCGAAGTAGGGGTAGGGGTCTTCGATGACAGAGCCGTCCGTGAAGAAGTCGATCGCGTCAGGGTCGTTCATGCCGTGCCTCCTGGATGGTGCGTGCGGTAGAACTCAGCGATGGTGGAGAGGGGTTCGGGAAGGCCCTCGGGCCGGGCGGTCGGCCCGTGCCGAGCACCCTGCCCACAACCGTGTCCGAGGAGAGAACCGACCCGACGAGACCGAGGTCCACGCCCGCGCGCCGCGCGGCCTCGCGTACCACGGCGACGTCCTTGCTCATCAGGTCCGCCAGGCGTTCGGCGACCGCGTCGACCGATCCGCCTCTGGCGACGACGTCCAGGGCGCGGCTGGAGCCGCTGCCCTGCTGGACGGCCTCCAGGATCGTGCGCTCCTCGATCCCCAGGGAGCGGGCCAGGCGCACCGCGTCGGCCACGAGCCCCACCTGGGCCACGAACAGCGCGTTGTTGACGAGCTTGACCCGTTGGCCGTTGCCGACCGGACCCACGGGGACGATCGGCGAGGCGTACGTCTCCAGGACGGGACGCAGTCGTGCCAGAAGAGCCCCGTCGCCCCCCACCCACAGCGTGAGCCGGCTCGCGGCGATGTCGTGCGGGCCACCCGAGAGCGCCGCGTCGAGCACCTCCACTCCGCGTTCGGCGCCCTTCTGCGCGAGCAGCTGAACGGTGTCGGGTGCGCAGGTCGTGTGCTGGACGAGGGCCGCTCCCGGCCGCATGCCGGCGAGGGCACCTTCGGGCCCGAGGCAGACCGACCTCACCTGGTCGTCCGTCAGTACGACGACGAACACGGCGTCGGCCTCGCGTACGGCTTCCTCGACGGTCGCGGCGCACCTCAGCCCTTCCGCCTCCGCATCGGCTCGGATGTCGGCCCGACGCACCAGGACGGTGATGTCGTGCCCCGCCTCCGCCAGCCGGTCGAGCATCGGGCGGCCCATACGGCCGCGTCCGATGAATCCGATCCTCACGCTTCCTCCCTGGCGCAGGACATGCTCAACCACCCGGCCGCCGGCCTGTGTCGGGCGAACGGTCAGCGGGCGGCGCCAGCATCCGGCGGTGTTCCGCGGAACCGTCGAGGTTGGCGTTGATCCGCTCCGCGACGCGCCAGCCCTGCTCGGTCCGCACCCACCGCCAGGTGTTGGCCGACACCCGGGCCACCCTGAACCCGTCGGCCGCGGGGTCCCAGCGGATGTTGAGCGCGTAACTGCGCCCGGTCGCCCGGTCGCCGTCGACCACGATGTGCGGCACGGTCAGCACATGGGCGCAGCCGGCGCGGACGAGGCTCTGGTGGCCGGCCCCGTGCACCATCGCGGCGATGTCCTCCCGCCCCTTCATCCGCAGGTGGCCGGCGACATCGAAGGTGCCGTCCTCGGTCCACAGCGCGGCCGCGGCCTCGCCGGAGCCACTGTCGACCGCCGGCCCGTACCGGGCGACCAGTTGCATGATCTCCAGCTGGTCCTCCAGATCGCGGACCTTCGTGGCCAGCGCCTCGACGGCGACCCGAAGGTCGTCGGCCTCGCTCATCTCTCGCAGCCCCTTCCATCGGTTCGGTGACGAGGTACACTGCGACCGCTCATGAGCCGACAGCTCCACGGTCGGCGAACGGCAGCCCGGTGGCGCCGCCTCGTTCAGGGGACGACGACGATGCGCGCCGGCCCGTTCGCGCCACGGGCGGCGTCGAGGGCCTCGGGCACCTCGTCGAGTCCGACGGTCCGCCCGAGCATCGGCCGGACATCGAGGTCTCCTGAGCAGACGGCCTCGAACGCCTCGTCCCAGTGAGCGGGCGAAGGGCCGCCGCCGAACTGGATGTTGATGCCCTTGCGCTTGGCGATCATCGTGTTGAGCACATCGCCCTCGGGTGGGCCGCCCATCGAGAAGATCCGGGTTCCGCGCTCCGCCGCCCGGACGATCGAGTCCAGCACGCCGCGGACCCCGACACACTCGAAGACGACACCGCCGGACGCCGTGGCCGCCGGCATCACGTCCTTCGCCTGTTCCGCGTCCGCACGGGCCAGGTCACGCCACGCCAGGAGCGGTGAGCACTCGGCGGGATCGACGGCCACATCGGCCCCCATGGCCAGGGCGGTCGCCCGCCGGGACGCCATGAAGTCGACTGCCACGATCGGCCCGACGCCGAGCAGCCTGAGCGCGGCGACCGTCGCCAGCCCGACGGCACCGCAGCCGATGACCAGCGGTACCTCCTCCGCCGTCACCGCGGCGCGGACCGCGGCGGACCAGCCGACCGCGATCGCGTCCGCGACGCATACGACCTCGCTGGGCAGATCCGAAGCCACGACCCGGGTGAGGGCCTCGGTGAGGAGCAGGTATTCGCCGAATCCACCAGGTGACTCGGGATTCTGCCCGATGATCTTCCGGCCTCCGGGGACGACCAGGATCGGCAGGGAACTCACCCGTGTGCCGACCGGTATCCGGCGGTCGGTGCCGGGACCGTGGCCGACGACTTCGGCGCAGTACTCGTGTCCCATGACGATGTCGACGTCCTGGTCATAGGTCGACATTGCGGAGTCGTCGTGCAGGCCTGCCTCAGGGTGATCCATGAAGTGCAGATCCGAGGCGCAGATCCCGCAGGCAAGCGTACGGACCAGGAGCTGGCCCGGACCGGGAACCGGATCGTCGACGGTCCCGGTCCGCACCGTCCCGTCCCGCAGCACGGCAGCGCGCATCAGCATCTCCTCGTGACGAGGGTGGGCGGGGGCGGCGAACGCACCACCCGCCATGCGACTGTAGCGACGAGCCACCATTTATAGAAGACAGTCTCCTAAAATTAGCGGGAGAGCCGAACGTCCGGCGATGGCGGACGATTACGATCGGCGACGTGGACAAGCCCCGACGGCGCCCGGGCCGCCCAGTTGACCCGACCATCAGCGAACGAGCTCTCGCGGCGACTCGCGAACTCCTGGAGCAGCGCGGCTTCGAGGGCACGACCATCCAGGCCGTCGCCGAACGCTCGGGCGTGCACGCCTCCGCCATCTACCGGCGCTGGCCGTCACGGATCGAGCTGATCAGCGAGGCCACGTTCCCCGGCCTCGACCCTCTCAGCGTCGAGCCGACCGGGGACCTTCGCGGCGACCTTCACCGGTTCACCAGCGCCTACACGGCCGCCCTCACCACTCCCGCGGCGCGCGCGGCCGCGCCCGGCCTCCTGGCGCACAACCGGACTTCGACCGCTCCACGCTCGCAGGAACTGATCCTGCGTGTGTCGGCGCGACCCCAGTTCCGCGACATCCTTGACGCCGCCGCTCCTGGCAGCGTCGATCCCCATGTGGACCCCGACGACGTCTTCGACATGCTCCTCGGCGCCGTCCTCGTCCGCGTCCTGCTGCCTGGCGCCACCTCACGCCGTCGGTCTGTGGAACACACCGTGGAAATGATCGTGCGGCTGCTCCGTCCTTGACCGGCACCTTCACCAACTGGGGCTTCGACTCACTGTTGCCGCCTCTCTCACCGTGCCAGACTCTCCCTAACGGCGTTAGATTGCAGGCTGGTTCAGACGGAGGTGGCCGGTGACGGACGACAGCGCACCCGAGGACCGTGCACAGCCCGGGCTGACCCGCCAGACGCTCGTGGCGGCGGCTCTGCGGGTGCTGGAACGTGAGGGAATCGCCGGGTTGTCGATGCGCAAGGTCGGCGCCGAATTGGGGGTGAAAGCGGCCTCCCTGTACTGGCACGTCCGCAACAAGGAACAACTGCTGGACCTGCTCGCCGACGAACTCATGGCTGATGCCGAGCCGCCGCCCAGGCGGGGCGACTGGCGGGAGCAGCTCCGCGAGTACTCACTGCGCTACCGACAGCAACTGCTGGCGAAGCGGGATGCCGCCAAGGTCGTCGCGGGGCGCCTGGCGCTCGGCCCCAACCTGCTGCGTCTCATGGAGGAGCAACTGGACCGGCTTCGGGAGGCCGGTTTCGCTGATGCCGACGCCGCCCTGGCCAACCACCTTCTCGGTGCCTTCGTCCAGGGCTTCGTCCTCCAGGAGCAGGCGCCGATCTCCGCATCCGAGACCGAGGGCGCCAGTCGTTCCGAGGTCGCCCAGATGGCGGCCGACCGGCTGCGGGGACTGCCGGAAGCACAGTTCCCGAACCTCGTCGCCCTGGCCGGCGACCTCACCGCCCCGTCCATGGAGGACCGCTTCGCCTTCGGTCTCGAACGTCTCCTCGACGGACTGGCAGCCCTGCTCGCCGAGAACCATGCACACCCGAAAGCCGAACCCGCACCCCTTGAGGGGAAGCCCCCGCCACATGAGTGACCGTACCTACCGCGTCATCGTCCGCGGCACGTTCGCCGACCTCGACGAGGCTCAACGTGCCGCACTCATCGCCAGCGCCGCCGAACACAACATTCTCAACGCCGCGTTGACCGACGAGGGAACCCTCATCTACGAACTGCCGCTCCGCAACTTCACTTTCCGCTGCGTCGTCCGGCAACCCGCCGACGCCGACGGCGCAGCGGCGGTCCAACGGGCCTGCGACAGGGCAGCTGCCTACCTGGCCAACCTCGGAATCCGACACAGCGCGCTGCGCGGAACCGCCACCAGCCTCGACGACATGAAAATCCGACGCCCTCGACGCTGGCCGAGCCGTCGGG